>JAAYRV010000027.1 GCA_012518595.1 Bacillota bacterium | reverse complement strand
CCATACAGACTCTATTTTACCAGTGACTGCGAGACAGTGCAATTTTGAGCCTCTCCACGCATTCACTTCTAAACTAACACATTCGCCCCTATGCTGACTCCAATATCTCTCGCCACTGCTTGGCATTTTACCTTCAATAGAAAGTAGAGCGTACGCCCTGCAGCATCACTAAGGGTCTCGTAGTTACCCTGTCCCTTGCTAATCACGACATCTGGATCACAGTAGAGCTTCAAGAACTCGGGGGCAGCCTTATTCCTTTTCTCCGCTGTCTGGCGGAAACACTCCCCACTTGGCAGAGAAAGTGAGCTCGGTTGTCGTACCATCCATTGTAATTCGCCACTCGCCCGGCATTTCAGCAGGAACTGAGACGCAATGCATGTCAACTTCTATCGTCTCTGCAGTACTGTATTCATCACTCCATGCGACACTCCCATCCGGAGCGACCAGGGTCAAGGTGAAATCAGAAGGCCCAGCAGAAAAGCTGAACTCCAAACCAATCTCGGAACAGTCCGCGGACTCAGATGTAGGTTCTGGAACCTCTATGACCGCTATATTGACTTCCCCAGATATCTTCCCTGCTGACATAGACATAGTCTGTGGAGCTTGAGATTCAGGGATGCCTGATGAAAAGGGGCCGACTCGTGCACGAGAGGAGATCTCGACCACGCACACAAGACAGAGTATAGCCATGGCGATCCAGAGAGATGCCGAGCGCCATATTGCAGAAGGCGGCAGTCGCTCGGCGGTGTCCGGTTTCTGCCTGGGCGCCGAGCATGACTTGATGATACCCATCATCAGGAGCGCCAGCGCAAGACCGACTATTGCTGTCGGCCAGTTCAGCACAGCTAGAAGACGTGAACTCGAGATTTGACCTGTACCGGCTATCACGGTGAGACCCGCAAGCCCATTATTTGCAGCGTGCAGCGCAATACCGGGCCATATTGAACCGGTTTTAAGGGCACAGTAACCCAGTGCAAAGCCGATAAGTGTAGCAGGGATTACATTGCTTACGCCGTTTAGCGCGTGGTAGAATCCGAAAAGCACAGACGTGGCGATGAGAGCCTGCTTTTCGCCGAACCGGGAATATGCATTTTGCATCATACTTCTAAAGAAGACTTCTTCGCAAAACGGTGCAAGCACTACGAGCCCAAAGATGAATGCCCAGACTTGCGCTGAACTCAATGCCTTGATCATGCTTTCTGCGATCAGACTTTGTCCGATGTGTCGGGTGAGAGAGCTCTCAATGCTCATCGCTAGAACAGCGTTGAACACCCAAAAGCCTATCCCTCCTAAGGTTGCCGCGACTATAGCCTTGGCCGGAGCCGGCCTGAAAGCATAAACGTCACGCCATCGCCATCTCTTTCGTCCGGCCAGCAAAGCTACTGGCATGAGAAAGAATACCAGCTCGTTAACCCAGAGGTTAAGGCCCAGTCCTATTCGCGGAACCAAAAGGACGCTGCCGACTAACATAAAAAACAGCGCTGCAAGGTAAAACCGATTCGCCTGGCTTGGATTCGGTCCTGGCTCTATCCTAGGCCTTAGCCCGGACCCGTCGCCGTCTTGCAATTCCTCGTTTCCCACACAGAACACCTCTGACTTTCACACAAAACTCCTTTGCATCCTTGTTCGCCCCATATCTTGGTAATCCCTGCAACCGGATGCACATTTCGATAAATTGCGCCGTACACCGCAGCGGTGCGGGCTGACTCGACTATGCCACTTCCAGTATCAGAGTGTAAAGGATGATCATTTCACTCTCGGTGAGCCTAATCCTTAGCCAACCAGAGCAAAGACTGCTTTTTCCCTGTTGCAGCCGAGTGACTTGGGATCCTACCAACCAAGAAACCTGAGCATTGACAGGACGGCGGTTTTCGTGGAAAAACCTTTTCTTGCAACACCTCCGGATTGGGGCATTGATGAGCACTTCTACATCTCCGGGGAGCTTCTGACCTATTACTGGGATTGGGAGATTGTCAAATTCGAAGAGACGATATTCGACTGCAACTCCGGCGGAGTCCCGCACAAGCACGCCATGGATGTGATGATAGCAAGACACCGATAACCTCTGCTGAATACTATTGGGCAGTAAGGAAAACGCTTACGATACCGCAATGGTTGACGGTCACATAATACCTGTCGTCCCGCGAGCCTGAACCAGACAGGGATCAATCATTGCAAAACGCTATGCATATTTACATATATTACCTTCAGATTTGGGCAGTGTTCTGGTATCATATATGGTGCCATTGAGAATAATATGGAGTGAAGTGGATGGGACGGCGCGAGAAACTCCTTGAGAAAATGCGAAGGAGTCCCACGTCTGTAAGATACGATGAAATCGAAAATCTGCTACTCTCTGTAAGGTGTCGTGTCACCAAAAGAGGCAGCCACAGAACCTTTCGGCATTCACTGGTCCCTGGAAACATGATAACTATTGTTGAAAGACACCCCATGAAGGCTCCATGTGTGAGATCTGCTCTTTTGCTATACGAGGAGATAGAGGAGGCGATACACGGTGACAACTGATAAGAGGAATAATCTATTTGGTTATAGCGTACGACTGACTCAGATTGCTGAAGCGGATGGAGGCGGCTGGTTAGCCGAGGTGCCTGAGCTGTCTGGATGCATGTCTAATGGCGAGACTCCTGAAGATGCTTTAGCGAATGCAAAAGAAGCCGTTGAATGCTGGCTCGCTGCAGCAAATGAAGACGGAATCACACCTCCCCAACCAAAGTACTATGAGGATGATGTGTATAGTGGCAAGTTTACTCTAAGGCTGCCAAAGTCTTTGCACAAGACTTTGAGCAAACAAGCTGAACGAGAAGGCACTAGCCTGAACCAGCTTGTCCTTTCAATGATATCTTTTTCTCTTGGTGTTGACTGGAGCAAACTGGATCAGGCCAATAAGGCACTTTCGCCCCTTTGGCATTTGCGGGAATGATGCTTAGCATCCTAACAAACTCTATGGGAATGGTTCCGCAATCATTCACTTGATGCCACTTAGAAGGCTTCTCCGCCTAGATCCCCCGTAACTAAAAATCCTCACCCTCTTCATCATCTGCGTCCACAAAAACAATCTCACTGACGGTAAACTGATGCGACCAGGGTGAGACGAATTTTCTTGCCGAAGCAGGATCCCAACCGGTGTACGTTACGGCGAACCGGATCCGAAAGTAAATCGTGTTATTGTAGAAGAAGTCTATGCTGTCTGCGCCGGGGACTTCTGCCAGACAGTCTTGGAAGTAGTGACTCTCTCCGATTGAAAGGGCGCCGTCAAAAGTGCAATCCATTGGAACCTCGTCCTCGTCCTTAAGGGCATAAGCATCCCAGAACGGCTCATATTGCCAACTTCCATCTTCGCCTAGTTTGTAATCGGCTTCCAGATAGAATGACGGAGTGACGACATTCAACTTCTTTGCGATAATATCTCTCGATTCCCAAAGATCACGGATGACTTGAGGCGTAGTCCAGCTGAAGCTGAGCAAATAAAAGGGTATGCCCTCCACCCGAGACACCTGAACTCTCGGGTTTTCCGGTACCGGCAGCAGATCAGGCACCTCAGTCAGGGCTTCAGCCATGGCAACCTGGGTCATAGAAAAAATCGACACGAGCACGAGAAGGATCCAAGTGAATTCGCGTTTCATGTGGATACTCCTTTCCTATCCTACTCCCGTAGGCCATCTCCCAACGTGTCTGTAATTGATTATCAGTTCAGCTCTTGTGTCAACACCAGGCTTTCCGTAGATTGCGATCATGTGTGTGTTTGCTGTCGAATACCTGACATTCGCTGTAGTGAAGATAGAATCACACCTCCCCAACCAAAGTCCCGATCCCTCATCTGAGAAGACAGTGCACTCCTAAGACCCTGAAATATATACAGAAGCCGACGGCCTGACTCTTCTGAAGCATTCGGCCAGGTATTCTACGCACCTATGATCTTGACCAGCACCCTTTTTTGCCGCCGCCCGTCGAATTCTCCGTAGAATATCTGTTCCCATGGGCCGAAATCAAGCCTTCCCTCAGTCACGGCAATCACCACTTCCCTGCCCATGACCTGCCTTTTTAGATGAGCGTCTCCGTTATCTTCCCCGGTCAGGTTATGATGGTACTGGGAAATCGGCTCATGAGGCGCCAGTTTCTCCAACCAGTTGTGATAGTCCTTCCACAATCCACTTTCATGGTCATTAATGAAGACACTGGCGGTTATGTGCATGGCATTGACCAGGCAGAGGCCTTCTTTGATCCCGCTCTCCTCCAGCGCCTCTGTTACTTCATTTGTAATGTTGATGAATTCCATCCGGTTCTTAGTGTTAAAGACCAATTCTTTACGGAATGATTTCATACCATCACCTCGAATAGTTTAGCCTCGTAAAGTTGTGACATGCTCCTTTAGAGAAGGTTCTTAGACACTTTCAACATTATCTGTATGTTTCCTGTCCTTTGAAAACGGCTGTCTCTCCTCCCCCTTCCGGTAGGCAAGGATCAACGCATAAAGGGAAATAAAGAGGAGCGGCAGATGAAGGACGCCGTTCCACCAGAGCACCTCGGGGAGAAAAACAAAGTTAACCAACATATTATAGAGCGCAATAATCAGCCCGGTTAGCGCGGTAACCCGCAAAAGCGCCATATTCACCTGCGGGTAGAAGAAGAGCAAGACAGCCAGGTAGACCGGGGTCATCATGCAGAAAGCCAGGCCTGCTCCGGAAGTCAGGATATAGACCGGGTTAAAGTCCGGCGCCATTGTCTTCGGGTTGATCGGCCCCCAGAAGGCGAAGAATGCCGGGAGCAAGGCCCAGTAATTCCCAAGAGAGCGTTTCCCAGGGGGCGAAAAGTCGTTCTCTCCGGCGGCTGCCTCCCAGAACCATAATACAGCAACAAAGAAAAACATCAGAAAGTTGCAGATGATTACACCCAGGCCGTACTTTTCCGTCACGGCGATACTCTGTAAGAAGGCAAAAAGGAGATAGGTGAGTCCCGCGTATATACTAAAAATCCGGCTGTTCTTCTCCCCGCGCACGATGAGACCGATGATTAGTATGATCGGAATGATTTTGAAAAGCGGGTACCAACTCTCCCAAGAGGAAACAACCGCCCGACTCAGGATCGTCTGGACCACTGTTGCAGTCTCCGCCGGATCATACCTTTGGGAAGCATAAGGCGGAATAAACTGGACCAGAATAATCGCGAGAACAAACCACCACCTGCGGGTTATCCGCTCCAAACTCTCTTGGATTCTCACCCTCCGTTCTTCATTCATGACCTTCCCTCCTTAGTTTTCGTCGCCGGCTTGTGCCCCTTGTGCTAAGGCAGAGAGCTGAGAGAGAAGCTTGGTCTTCCTGACAGACACGCCATGGATGTGATGATAGCAAAACGAATATGACGAATGTGACAGACTGGAGAATCAGGCGACTAAGGCTTCACCGTCATCACTCGCTCAATGCCACTTAGAAGGCTTCTCCGCCTATGTTCCCCGTAAACTTGCCATCTGTGTCGGTTTTTGGAGTTCGGTTTCAGTCTTCCCCGTTTGGGCTGCCTCATTGCCGGGGGGTTTTTTGCTACCTCCGCAGCCGGCAGGGATGAATACCAATTAAAGGACCAAGATGACCGCAGATAATCTTTTCATGATTATCCTCCTATCATTGTCATCTAATTCACTTAATTTCGTCTATAATATTACAATTCCTTTATACTTTTCATAATTTGTTATTTCCATCTAGACCGGCAAAATAATCCCATTTGCCTGCCCCCTGAGCTAGTCCTAACCCTGGCTTTGATTACCACACGACTTCGATCTTCTAAGCGAATGAATACTGGAGATGTGGTGCTATACCGGTACGGGACGCAATCCAGAATCGGGCCATAAAGAAGATACTTACCATACCGCAATGGCTAAACGAAGAAGCGGAGAAACAAGGAAGCATACCCGTCCATGTGGAATCCTATTGACAGTGGCTTTTTCATGTAGACAAACACCGATATTGAGGGGGGATTATGGCAGGTGAATTTAGTAATAACACTCAGCAGAAATCAACTCGGACTCTGGAGCATACCGGGTTTGATTGCTCCGGATCCAACCTCAGTCAAAGTACTCCTGGATGGAACAATCCTTCCGAAAGTATCCAGGCGCATAGTTTTCGGGCGTGGGTCGGGCGTAAAGCACCTGGCATATGCGCCGGACAAACCGCCTTCACGAGTCCTCGCTGTGGTTGGCGCGTCAAGCTCCAAATCCAAAAGAATACAAGAGGCTTTGAAGACCATCTCACAAACCACGTCGAATGTCCACATATTCCAGGTGCAAGGCCGTGCAGACCACGAGGCAATTCACGGAGGAATTAGAGCTTTACATGGAATTGAAGCTAATCATGTGATAGCTATGGGCGGCGGCACAACCCTTGATGTAGGTAAGGCCATAGCAGGCCTGGCATGTCAAGAAGATGGTCAAGACATCACTGCATTTCAAACAGGAAGGAGGACCATAGACCCGAACAAGGCTCTTCCTTGGATTGCTGTGCCCACTACATCCGGGACAGGATCCGAAAGCACAAATAACGCAGTGGTAGAGCTCGGCGATGAGAAACGAAGCATCAGACACATACCGCCTCCGTCCATGATAATAGCTGATCCGGCCTTTACAGATTCACTACCGCTCTCATATACAATAGTATCTCTGGTGGATGCCTTGGCTCAATCCCTTGAGGTCATCACACATGCAAAGGCATCTCCTGAGGTACAGGCTGTATCGCTTGCCGCTTTTTTGAATCTCGCACAAGGCCTGAAAGCGCTGATACCCCATGACGGAAATGAACGTAAAAGAAGAGAGCCCTTAAGAAACGTCGACCGTTCAGTGGATAACACTCTTTCGCCGAGAGCCCCCGGAATTGAGATAGCTCTCCACACCCGAGACGTGTTAAGCTGGGGAAGCCTCATGATGGGTATTGCTTTTGCCCACGCAGGCCTGGGCCTTCCCCATGCATTGGTGCATTTCTGCAAGAAATTCGGCATGTCCCATGGCCACATGGTGGGGATATTGCTTGTACCGGGACTCCTGATCCAAGCACGTCACAACCCTGCGACCGCAGTCAGGCTGCAAAGGGTTGAGCGAACGCTTGAAAGATCCGGCAAAGAACATACCCTTCACCTAAGCTTTAAGGAAGAGACGACTGCTCTTTCAGGCTTTGGATATGACAAGCTGTTAGGATGGCTGGAAGACTCTATACGTAAGTTGTTCGGCCGAGTTGGCTTGGAGACTTCTCTGTCTCAGGTAGGACTCAGTCTCGTTGACCTTGAGTGGATTGCCTCAAAAGAGCATGCACTTGGAGCATCATTTGGCATCCCCAGACGCCCGGCGACAGAGAACGAACTAATGGATGTACTCAATCATGCATTCTAGCGTGGGAATTCTGCAAAATACATCTTTACAAATGCAGAATCCCCTGCAATCATTGAGATTACAGGAGATTCCTCCATTCTATAACCAGTGTCTGATTTCCGGAGTTAGCCTGCAATTCTTGTTATTTCGTTATTTTTACTCCCCACTCAGCACCGGACTTTATATTATGAGTTGCTGCAAAATTGTCCATGTTAATGGCAAAGGCGACACGTAGCTCGGAGTTCATATACAGGAGAGGCTTACCTAGTTCAACGTCGCCGAAGGTATTTACGTAGGGCATCTTCCCTTCATATACCTTCTCACCGTTCTTCATTATGTATACGTTGACAACATCGCCCTTTACTATACCAAAATCCTCAAAGGTCTTCTTCGGAATACTTGTCCATACATTTCCAAAAGGCTGGTCCAGCACAGTGACCATTCCCCAGACGGCATCATCTTTGATTTCTGCCTTTTGGTAGCTTATCATCTCTACCTGGGGCTCCATCAACCTGCCGACTTCTTCAAAAGTGATCATTCCGGATGCCAGACGAGCACCGGCTAATGCAAATATGTCTCGACCATAAAATGTGTAGGATTCTTCGGAGCCTTCCAAACGATTAGTTGCTTCATCAATTTCGCGCACAGCTTCAATACCCAGGTTCTCCGCGACCAGAGTCAGAGTTCCGTTGTCAGGGGTGATAAAGTACTGCCCGGTCTTTGTCTTTAACGCAACCGATTTGCGATCAGTGCCAACACCCGGATCGACAACAGAAATAAATACTGTACCCTCAGGCCAATAAGACGCTGCACCGTTTAACCAGTAAGCTGCTTCCCAGATATCAAAAGCGGGAATCTCATGTGTCAAATCAAACATTTTCAAGTTAGGGTCTACACAAAACGCTACACCCTTCATAGAGGCAACAGCGTCATTTTGCACACCAAAGTCCGTCTGAAATACAAGGGGTGAAGTAGCTGATGACAACCGGATTTCTTCTGACGTGTCCTGACTGGCTAGAGCGATTCCCACCGTTCCCAAAGCCAATAGGATTGCCAAGATTACTACCAGTTTCTTGTTGGATCTGTTAAACCTAAACACACAAACATCCTCCCTCAGTTTTTGATTTGCGATATTTTCCGTACAGTAGTAAGAGAAATGCTGTTAGGAGATATTAGCGGTAGTGTAGAAAATGCATGACTGAACGCAAAACATGGCATTTTATATGTATTATACCATATTTTCCATAAAAGGAGAGAAGGTTGTCCGAAAATGCGAATGCGTCAAGATGCTCTCCCTTCTTAGAATTCAAAGAACATATGACTGATTCCACATATGCCCATTGAAAACCTTTCCTTCCTGCCGTCAACCTTTTAAAGCTCCGGCCAGGGTTCCTCTGATGATCCAGCGGATCTGTTTCGGCAAGCTCCACGGGTTATAGGAGAACTCCAGCCGTGTTTTGAGCACGAAGAACCAAGGGAAAGTTGTCTCAAGGTCAAAACCAATATGATACTATTCCAAAGGAACTCCTCTCTGAAAGTAGAACATTGGTATCTATGGGGTCAAAGGCTAAAGACGCGTGAACCTCGGATTACCATAAGGAGAACCAAAAGAATGCACCATATCGTCCAGCAGTTGATTGACGGAGTAGTATTAACCGGAGATGTACTCACCGATGTCCGAACTCTAGTAAGGGGGCTTCACCATTAGACAAAGTCGTTTTCTTGGCAGACAAAATAGAGTGGGCTCAACCGAGCATAGCACCGCTCAGAGATGCCATACTGATTGCTTTGGATGAATCATTGGACGCTGCCGCGTTATGCTACCTTGACCATCTTTGGAGGAACCGAAACGATTTGGCTGTAATACATCCATGGATGCAAGAGGCACGGAATGAGTTACTGGCCATGGATAAGGAGAATTCGTCAGGGCTTACCGGGCTAAGGAAGGTTTTGAGTGACTAGGAAACAAAGAATGACACGGAGTGATTCAACTTTGCGACACATATCTCGTATTCTTGTAATATCACGTGAGTACTGGCGTTGGATGGTCCTGGCACTCATTGCGATGCTGGGGGTGACCGCTGCTAACCTGGCAGGCCCTTGGTTAATAAGAAGCCTTATCAGCACAATTGAGGAAAGCATCGGCCATGGGACTGCCGATGCAAGCCAAGTGATTGACATATCTCTTGTACTACTTCTTGTATATGCTCTCAAGCCTGCGCTTCGAGCCCTTCAGGTCTGGGCTACCCATGTTGCGGGATGGGGCAGTGTGGCTGCAGCAAGGAAGGAGATATACGAACACCTTCAAAAACTGTCTCCTAAGTACTACTCCTCAACCAGGACAGGACAGATCATGTCCAGGGCAATCAATGATACCCACCATTTTGAGACCTTGATTGCCCACGTGATCCCGGAAGTCATCGTCAGCCTCCTCACAGTCCTCGGAGTATTCGCAGTGCTGTTTTCAATCAATCCAAGGCTTGCTCTATACACTCTGGTGCCTATCCCCCTTATCATCTTCGGATTCATCGTATACAACCGGTACGTCCGTCCCCTATTCCGTTATGCCCAGGCAAGGCTGGGGGATCTCAATGCCGTTTTGCACGATAATCTCAGCGGGATGCGGGAGATCCAGGTATTCACACAGGAAGAACGGGAAATGGAGTCTGTAGGAGAGCGCATCATGGTGCATTCTTCAGCCATTACAAAAGCTGTATCAATAAGCTCTTGTTTTCACGGCGGAATTGACTTCTTCGCAGGCCTCGGAACAGTCTCAGTTGTATTGTTCGGAGGATTGATGGCACTTAAAGATCAAATGTCCATTGCTGACATAACCGGGTTTCTTTTGTATGTAACCTCCTTTTATGAGCCGGTCATGCGGCTTAATCGGCTTAACGAATCCCTTCAGCAGGCCCTGGCCGCCTCTGACCGCTACTTTGAGGTGCTTGACACAGAATCCGACATACATGACGCTCCTGGTGCAGTGGAACTGGAAAGTGTTGAAGGATACATAACCTACGAGAATGTCTACTTCAACTATGACGAAGTCCCGGTACTAAAGAACATAAACCTGGAAATCAACCCCGGTGAAATGGTTGCGCTTGTTGGTCCCACCGGTGTCGGAAAGACCACAATGGCTAACCTTATCCCCAGGTTCTATGACCCCGGTAAGGGACGCATTCTGGTGGACGGAATAGATGTCCGCGCTGTCAAGCTCTCGTCTCTTCGCCGGCACATCAGTATGGTGTTACAGGATGTGTTCTTATTCAATGGGACAGTTGCCGAAAACATCGCGTACGGAAGCCCGGGCGCAACTTTAGAGGAAATTGTGGAAGCTGCAATTGCCGCCGGAGCTGACGAGTTTATCCGGGAGATGCCAAACGGGTATGACACTCACATAGGTGAACGAGGAGTGAGGCTTTCAGGAGGGCAAAAACAGAGACTTGCAATAGCAAGAGCTCTCCTCTATGATGCGCCTATCCTCATTCTCGATGAAGCCACATCATCTGTGGATACTGAGACAGAGGCCAAGATTGCAGCTGCGCTTGAAAGGCTCATGGGAGGCAGAACTACAATAGTCATTGCCCACCGCCTATCAACCATTCGCCACGCTGACCGAATCATCGTGCTGGATGACGGCGAGATAGTGGAAGAAGGAACCCATGCGGAACTTGTGGCAATGAACGGCCTCTACACTAAGCTGGTTACGGTAGATGCAGATACCACGTGGTTGGAATACTAAAGGGATTCAGCAGTAGTCCCTCAGAGGCCTTAGAATGGGAGCACACAGGAATTTCACCCAATATTGTATAATAATAGAGAATTACATTTTTCGATATCAGGGAGGACATACATGAATCACTGGAGCGAAAAAGTCAGTTTCATTTGGTCCATTGCGGATTTGCTGCGAGGCCCCTACCGCCCTAACCAATATAAAGATGTGATGTTGCCTATGACTGTGCTTCGTCGCCTGGATTGTGTTCTGGCTCCTACAAAGCAGGACGTGCTGGATACCTATGAAAAAATGCAGGGTGGTCCGGTAAAGAACTTAGAACCGTTCTTAAAGAAAGCATCCGGGCATGAATTCTGTAATACCAGCAAGTTCACGCTTGAATCGCTAAAGGGAGACCCTGATAACCTGGCAGTAAACCTCGTCCAATACATGAAAGGGTTTAGCAGTAAGGCTCAGGAAATTATCGATAGCTTTGGTTTCGAAGAACATGTGGACAAGCTGGACAAAACCAATCGCTTATTCTTACTGGTAAGTCGCTTCAGTGAAATTGACTTGCATCCTGATACCGTCTCCAACTTAGAGATGGGGTATATTTTTGAAGAACTGATACGGCGCTTTAATGAAGCCAGCAACGAGCAAGCAGGAGACCACTTTACTCCAAGGGAAGTAATCCAGCTGATGGTAGATCTTTTGTTCCTGCCGGATAATGACATCCTGTCGGTTAAAGGTATCATTAAGACCATGTATGATCCCGCTTGCGGTACAGGGGGAATGCTTTCAGTATCCGCTAATTACCTCAGGGAACTGAATCCCCAAGGCCACCTTGAACTGTTCGGCCAGGACTATAATGCCCAAGCCTACGCAATTTGCGGGTCTGACATGATGATTAAAGGCCAGGATATGGCAAACATTAAGTACGGTGACAGTTTCACTGATGACAAGCATAGAGGCAAGCGCTTTGACTATATGTTAGCTAATCCTCCTTTTGGCGTGGAATGGAAGCCACAGGAGAGTTTCATCAAGAAAGAACACAAACAACAAGGCTATGGAGGACGTTTCGGCGCCGGACTTCCCCGGATAAACGATGGTTCCTTACTGTTCCTGCAACACATGCTAAGTAAGATGAAGCCGGTCAGCGAAGGCGGCACCAGGCTGGGCATTGTATTTAATGGATCGCCTCTCTTTACCGGTGGCGCAGGCTCCGGTGAAAGCGAGATACGCAGGTGGATCCTGGAAAACGACTGGCTGGAAGGTATTGTGGCTCTGCCTGATCAGCTTTTCTACAACACCGGCATTAATACATATGTATGGATCTTAACCAACCGAAAGCAGCCTCATAGGAAAGGAAAAGTACAGCTGATTGATGCCACCGGCTTCTTCAAGAAAATGCGAAGGAGCCTAGGAAATAAGCGTAATGAAATCGGTGATGAACAGAGGAAAGAAATCACTCGCCTATACGGTGACTTCCAAGAAGGCGAATTCGTCCGTATCTTTGATAATGACGATTTCGGCTACCGGCGCATCACCGTGGAAAGACCTTTGAGGTTGAACTTCGCAGTAACAGACGAACGTCTTGACCGTGTAAAGGAAACCAGGCAGTTCCAATCCCTGGCTAAAACGAGAAAGCGCAAAAACAAGGAAGAAGTGGCTCAAGAAGTGGCTGAGGGAAAGAAGAAACAAGAAGAAATCCTACAAGCCTTGGAGTCGCTGCGTCCTTTAGGTGTAGTGAAAAACAAAGAAGAGTGGTCCAAAGCCATGAAAAAGGCGGGCATTAAGGAACCTGCCGGACTCTTCAGAGCAATTCTCATGGCATTAGCTGAACGGGATAAGACTGCCGATATATGCCGGGATAAGAAGGGTAATCCGGAGCCTGATCCTGAACTGCGCGACTATGAAAATGTGCCGCTTAAGGAAGACATCCACGCGTACATGGCAAAAGAAGTGCTACCCTTTGTGCCGGATGCCTGGATGGATCAGGATAAAACCAGAGTAGGCTACGAAATCAACTTCAATCAGTACTTCTACCGGTACACACCGCCTCGGCCCTTGGATGAAATCGATGCGGATCTTAAACAGATCGAGAAGGAAATTGCTGATATGCTTGTGGAGATGACATTATGAGGTGGAAGCCATATCCGTCATATAAGGATTCAGGTGTAAAGTGGCTTGGAAAGGTGCCAGGACATTGGCGTTTGGGTCGTTTGAAGCAAACCATTGACAGTATCAAGAATGGAATTTGGGGAGAAGAACCTGAAGGAAAATCTGATTACTGGTGTGTACGAGTTGCTGATTTTGACCGTATCGGACTGAGTGTTTCTAAAGAACAACAAACAATGCGCTCCGCCCCTCAACACCAATTACACACTCGTTTGCTAAACCCGTACGATTTGCTTATTGAAAAATCAGGGGGTGGCGATCTTCAGCCGGTAGGGACTGTTGTATGGTTCCCGTTTTCCGCACGAGCCGCCTGCTCAAACTTCATAGCACGTATT
>JAAYRV010000185.1 GCA_012518595.1 Bacillota bacterium | reverse complement strand
TTGTTGTCAACCATGGAATACCGCACCTCCTAGGGCTTTTCGCTTTTAGATCAGTAATCAGCTGATCCTGCCGGAATCCACATGAATCATACCATCTATCCCCGGTGTACAGCAACACTTCCCTTAGCAGTCCGATCAGTGGGATGTGCAGCATTACCATGGAATTGGGAGAACCTTCAGTCGAAGGTTAGTTCTCTGTTTTTTGTCACGTGCCGTCAATTCTTGCCTTAGGCCGCACCCTGCAAGTGACATGCGACGAAGTGGCCGTCCCCTGTATCGCGGAACACCGGATCCTCATGTTCACAGATTTCCCGGGCATACCTGCATCTGGTATGGAACCTGCACCCGCTTGGCGGATGTATGGGGCTCGGGACATCTCCTTCAAGGATAATCCTTTGCCTCCTCTTAGTCGGGTCAGGTATGGGCACTGCAGAGAGAAGAGCTTCTGTATAAGGGTGCTTCGGGTTGTCGTAAAGCTCATGCTTGCCGGCAAGTTCCACTATTTTGCCGAGATACATCACAGCAACCCTGTCGCTGATATGCTTCACCACGCTAAGGTCATGGGCGATGAAAAGATAGGTAAGTCCGAAGTCCTCCTGTAATTCCTGAAGCAAGTTTATCACCTGAGCCTGGATAGATACGTCAAGGGCGGACACCGGCTCGTCGCATATGATGAGCTTCGGATTCACTGCAAGCGCCCTTGCAACACCAATCCTCTGGCGCTGTCCGCCTGAGAACTCATGGGGATACCTCTTTGCATGATATGGAGAAAGCCCTACGACTTCAAGGATCTCCTGCACCCTTGCTTCTTTCTCCTTGCCCCTCGCTATCTCGTGAACCTCCATAGGTTCACCGACAATACCGGCCACAGTCATCCTGGGATTCAAGGACGCATACGGATCCTGGAAGATGATCTGCATATCCTTCCTGAGCTCACGCATATCTTCCCGGTTGAGCCCTAAAACGTCCTTACCCTCAAAGTGGATCTCGCCTGATGTCGGTTCAATCAGTCTTAGTATCAGTCTCCCTGTAGTGGATTTGCCACATCCGCTCTCTCCCACAAGACCGAGGGTTTCGCCTCTCTTTATGTGGAAGCTCACTCCGTCCACAGCCTTAACCGCGCCAACTTCCTTTGAGACAATAAGGCCTTCAGTTATGGGAAAGTGTTTTACAAGGTTGTTTACCTCAAGAAGCGCATCTGTCATGTGGATACCTCCCTACTGAAGCCTGTAATTCAGAGGCTTCCAGCAACTCACCTCGTGACCGGAATCTACGTCAATGAGGTGAGGTTCGTGTTCCCTGCAGATATTTTTTGCATAATCACACCTAGGATGGAACCTGCACCCGGAGGGCATATTGAAAAGATTCGGGACAGCCCCTTCAATTGTGCTCAGCCTTTCGCAATCCTCATTCACCTTGGGAATGGATCCGAGAAGCCCCTCAGTGTACGGATGCATAGGCTTTTGGAATATGCTTATTACATCTGTGCTTTCTACGATCTTTCCGGCGTACATTACCACAACCTTGTCCACAGTCTCAGCAATAACGCCAAGGTCGTGGGTAATAAGCATAATGGAAGTCCCAAATTCCCTTTTAATATCCATCATGAGGTCTAGGATCTGCGCCTGAATTGTCACGTCAAGAGCTGTCGTAGGCTCGTCAGCAATAAGAAGCTTTGGGTTACATGAGAGCGCCATTGCAATCATCACTCTCTGCCTCATCCCACCGCTCATCTGATGGGGAAAGTCACGGATACGTCTTTCCGGCGATGGAATCCCCACACGCTGTAGCATCTCAACTGCCTTGACCTGCGCTTCTCTCTTTCCGACATTCTGATGGAGGATAATTGCCTCCATTATTTGATCCCCTACCGTAAACACCGGGTTGAGACTGGTCATAGGCTCCTGAAATATCATGGATATTTCATTGCCGCGAATATGCCTCATCTCTTCATCCGTTTTGCCTAAGATATTCTCACCTTCAAAGATAATCTCTCCGCCTGTGATCCTACCTGGCGGATATGGTACAAGGCGCATTACTGAGAGGGATGTGACGCTTTTCCCGCTCCCGCTCTCTCCCACTATACCTATGGTTTCTCCCCTGTTCAAAGAGAAACTCACTCCGTCTACAGCAGGGACAACTCCGTCCTCCGTGTAGAAATATGTTTTGAGGTCTTTCACTTCCAACAGAACGTCACCCATAGCGTAATGCTCCTCCTGTAATCAAAACCTACTGTAATCAAAACCCAGCTCTTTTTGATGAAGATAAAGGCAGAAACAACCGGCCACCCGACTGTATATCCGACTACTGCTTAAGACGCGGATCCAGCAAATCGCGCAGCCCGTCCCCTAGTAGATTGAGCCCGAGGACAGAGATTGTAATTGCAAGGCCCGGAAAAACTGAAACCCACGGGGCTGTTCGCAAGTAAGCCCTACTCGATGCCAGCATCGCGCCCCACTCGGGAGTCGGAGGTTGTGCTCCGAGCCCAATAAAGCTCAAGCTGGATGCAACCAGCATAGCGCTGGCCAACATAAGGCTGGTCTGAACTATCAGCACCGGAAGAGTATTGGGAAGCACATGCCTGAACATTATCCCTGTCTCCGTCCTTCCAATAGCACGGGCGGCTTCTACGTATTCCATTTCTTTCAAAGAGAGAACTGCTCCGCGCACAGTCCTGGAATACACGGGGATGCAAAAAATAGCTATAGCAACTACCACGCTTTGAAGACCCGGGCCAAGCACAGTGATTATCAAGATGGATTGAAGAATGGACGGGAAAGCCAACGCCACATCCATTATCCTCATGGTAATCGAGTCAAAGCGCCCTCCGCCGTACCCTGCGACCAAGCCTACTACAGTGCCTATGGTTCCTCCGATGATTACTCCGCCAAGTGCCATTGACAGGGATATTCTGGCGCCGTAAAGCACTCGGGTAAGCACATCACGCCCCATCTCATCGGTGCCGAACGGATGATCCGCGCAGGGCGGTTTAAGCCTGGATGCCAGGGACATCGCCTCAGGCTGATAGCGAGATATCCACGGAGCGACCGCTGCAAGCACAATAACAATGGCAACTATCAGCGCTCCGGTTACCGCCAACCTATTCCTGCTGAGGCGTCTGCAAAATCCGAAAAACGACTCCATGTCCCGGTCTCCCCCTCACAATAACCAATAACCACGTCTTACACGTCTTACAGCTTTGAATCGTATAGTTCCTGTATCTAGCGATAAGATATCCTTGGATCTAAAACAGCATAGAGCAGGTCCACAATGAGATTTACTATTACTAACGCAGATGCAGCCACGAGAACTGTGCCGCAAACCACAGGGTGGTCCCTGAAAGCTACCGCCTCTACCATCATCAAACCAATACCCGGCCAAGCAAAAACAGATTCTACGATAATCGCGCCCCCGAGCAGGCTGCCCATTTGCAGGCCGACTACAGTAACGACGTTGGGGAGGGCATTTCTGAGAGCATGCTTTAATACGACGATTCTCTCGGATATCCCCTTGGCTCTGGCAGTCCTTACATAATCTTGGCGGAGCACTTCAAGCATGCACGACCTGGTCATCCTTGCAATGAAAGTCGTAGAGTTAAGGCCCAGAGTAAATGCAGGCAGGATTATATCTTTGGGGCTCCCCGTGTACATGGTGGGAAGCAAGCCCAGCCTCACAGCGAATATCAGCATCAGCATGAGTCCCAGCCAAAAAGTGGGGACTGTTACACCCAGCATGGAAACGAGCCGGCTTACTGTGTCAAACCAGGAACCCTGTTTTGTCGCTGAAAGAATGCCTGTCCCGATCCCAAGCACTATGGCTATGCATATGCTCACTAACGCCAATTTGACGGTATTAGGGTACCTGGCTGCAATCTCTTCTGATACCGGACGCTTGCTTCTATACGAATAGCCTAAGTCTCCCCGCAAAAGTCCGGAGAGATAGTGCCAATACTGAACGATGATAGGCTTGTCCAGGAAAAGCTCTTTGCGAATCGCCTCTACCTGCTCTAAAGGCGCAAGCTCACCTGCTAACATTCGCGCAGGATCCCCAGGTATTACCTTCATAACGGTAAACACGACTATAGTGACTGCGAGCAGCACAGGTATTAGTTGAAGAATTCGTTTCAGAGCATACGCGCCCATGATTAGTATCCACCCTTCGAGCAGGCGCCTCCGCGCGACACGATGCCTCATGAGCAAATCGTAAGTCCACGGCAGGCGCCGGCATTTACCAACTGGACGTATTTAATCTTGCGGTTAGATGCCCGGATTTTCGTCCGTAGTCAGGGCACCGGTGTCGCTTACTTGAAGTAAGCGTCGTACGCGAACACGTACTCGAGAGGAGATATGATGAGTCCTCCCAGATCCTTTTTGGCAACTGCCACGTTCTCCATGATCGTCAGGAATAACCACGGAGCATCCTCTCTGAGTTCTTCCTGGATCTTTCCGTATAGAGCAAGCCTCTCCTCGGGATCCACGGTCCGTTGAGCTTTGACCACTAACTCATCTACAACCTTGTTGCTATAGTAGTAGCTGTTATATCCTACCGGTGGTAAGGAGTCAGTAGTCAGAACCGCCCGAAGCAGCCAGTCTGCATCAGCAGTGGAGGGTGAACCTCCCATCAGGAACAACTGGTGCTCTGCCTTCTCCGGAACGACAGTGGTCTTGCTTGTGTACGCGCCCCACTCCATAATCTGAAAATCTACGTTGAAGCCTACAGCTGATAGGTAGCCTGCTACAGCTTGGGCTGTTTCAGCATCCTTCAGGTACCTTCCTTGCGGCGCCCACAGTTTTATCCTTGTCCCCGGGGCTACTCCTGCCTCTTTTAGCAGCTGTTTCGCTTTCTCGGGATTATACTCATATCGCTTGCCGTCCACATATCCCCAGGTCAGTGGAGCGACAGGAGAATCACAGATACCACCATACCCGTTAAGAACATGCTCTAAGATTGCTTCCTTATCGACAGCGTAGTTTACAGCCTGTCGCACCTTAACGTTGTCGAAAGGCGCAGAAAGGTTGTTCATTCCGATATAGATTACGCGGTTCGTCGGGCAACGAAGAACTTGCAAGTTAGGGTTGCTCTTCAGACGCTCAGCCTCATCCGGAGGAATATTCGTAGCAACATCCGCTTCTCCCGTCTCCAGCATCATAACGCGAGTAGCTTCTTCTCTTGCAACCTTAAACACTATCTCACGCATTTTGGGCTTTGAAGTGCCGCTGTACCCATCATAACGCTCAAGCACTATCCTATCTCCAGGCACCCATGTCTTCAGGCGGTATGGGCCTGTGCCTACCGGATTGTCGCCAATTCTGCTGCCGTATTTCTCTAAGGCTGCAGGGCTTGCAATACCTCCGCCCGGGTGCGCCAAGTGAGCGAGGACTGCACCGAAGGGGAACTTGTTGATAAGTTTAACTGTATAGTCATCAACAACCTCAACCTGCTTGATGAAGTTAAATACCCCTGATTTGATTGTCGGATTCTTAGAATCCAGCAGACGATCGAAGTTGTACTTCACAGCCTGAGCATTGAAAGGGGTCCCATCATGGAATTTGACACCCTTTCTCAGTTTGAATGTCCAGACAAGGCCGTCCTTTGAGACAGTCCATGACTCGGCAAGACCGGGCCTTACTTCGAGTTCCGGATTGTTCCTGGTGACAAGACTCTCATAGATATGCCAAGCCACCATTTCATCACTGTTAGCTCTGGTATTGTGGACATCGAGGGATTGGGGTTCGGCGCCGACCACAAAAACCATGGAATCTTTTGCAGCGGTTTCGCCGAATGCTGCCGGGAGCATTAGACATAATAGCAAAATTACACATAGAAGTTTACCGATGTGTTGCTTCATCTTCTCTCTTCTCCTTTTCTTCTTGCCAACTGTTTGCTACATGTTAGCTATGTGTTTGTCTTCGTCCATCCAAAGACCGGAACCGATCCTAAGGCTCTGATTCATACGTTGATGATTCTAATTTCCTTAGGGTTCAGGTTCTCTACAAGAGCGCTTTCAGCGAAAAGCGCCGGTATTCCTCCGGTATGAACGAAAAGAACAATATCATCCTTGTTGAATTTTCCTTTACCTACTAAATCGATAAGCCCTGCCATGGCTTTAGCGCTGTAAACCGGATCAAGCAATACTCCTTCTGTCTCGGCTACCAGCTTGATAGCTTCGTATGCTTCGGGAGACGGCGTAGGATACCCTTCGCCTGCATAGTCATAGAGCTCGAAATCGTCAGCATCCAGTGTTACGGGCAAAGAGAAATATTCGGACGTGTCACGAGCAGTGCCTACTATCCTCTCTGTGAAAGCCTCAATTGTCCTGAGCCTGCTCATGTCTATACCGATAACTCTTATCCCGGTGTTCAGCACTTTGAGCCCTAGGGCGAGGCCTGCCATTGTGCTCCCTGAACCTGCAGCGATTACTGCATAGCGAGGACGTATACCAAGATCATAGCACTGGTCAGATATCTCAGACGCAGCTACCATATATCCGGCCTCGCCTAAGGGTCCGAATCCGGCCCCAGGCAGGATGTAAGGGTTTTTCCCCTCTTTCCTCTTCTCATCGGCTATGGATTTGACAATGTCCCCCACAAGATTTGGATTCGCTGCATTCTTGCACATAAATTCATTGGTAGGTTCGTTTATCACGTGAATCTCTGAATCAAAAACCTGATCAAGTAAAAGATTGCCCTGGATCTCATCAGGCATCTCGCCTATGAGGACGGACACTGACTCAAGTCCGCATTTCCTGGCAGCTGCCGCTGACATTCGGATGTAGTTTGAGCCTACAGATCCTGATGAAATAACTGTGTCCGCGCCTTTCTCCAGCGCGTCAGCTATAAGGAATTCAAGCTTCCGCCCTTTATTGCCTCCTATGGCAAGTCCGGTCTCATCATCTCGTTTGAAGAATATCCTGGGACCCCCCAACGCCCGCGACAAACCGGCGGCTTCGTGAAGAGGGGTCGGCAGATTGCAGAGGGAAACCCTCGGCACGCCGGCAAGTTGCATAATCATTTCTTTCACCTCCGTAGTATCCCTGTTCCATTGTGTGTCACATAGAGGGCTGAGATTGTCCTTTCTTTCACCCCCCTTTACTGACGGTAGAGCCTCTCTCGTGCACGCAGTGTTAGCAAACTCCTGTTTTAGCAGCCGCTTAACGCACTATACCATTACTCCAACGTACTCTCACGCTAATACAGCTGCAATAACCGGACTGAATCAAAGCACGCTGTGCTGACTCCAAGGATATGTCCTGTCTCACTATGCCTTTCGATAAGCGTACCTCTGGAAATAGACTCGCGGTTCACCTGAGGAGCAAGCGGGGTTAGGAACCTCTGAAGCAGGGTAGGCAGATTAGCCGAGCACACCCTGGGTACTCTCGCAAGATACATAGTTTTCGGCATTTCCTCTGTGATATCTTCTGCATTAAATGGAGTGACCATATCCAACAAATATGCTACAGCTTTTTCCGGGTCCTCATATCCGGTCTAGGCACACAATAGTTGCCCAAACATATTGTACCCTTCTCCAGGTGCCCTACATGCCAGTCACGGAGCACAATCACAGATCAAAACACAATAAAACCACAACAGAACA
>JAAYRV010000184.1 GCA_012518595.1 Bacillota bacterium | reverse complement strand
TCCGCCCGCGCATATGAGCCAAAGGAGCAATCTCAATGACACCCTTTTCCAGATGCTTTCGAAATGTTTCAACACCTACTATATCATATAACGCATCGTAGACCGGTCTGAGATGGCGAACTGTCTCAATGTCCAACTTCCGGGTCCTCTCTCCTTTCCTCGGCTATGTCTTCAAGAGTCTCTATTGTCAGAGTATATACCCATTTTTTCTCTATGGAAGAGTATTTGAGTTCCTCTCTTTCGTCAAGGATCTTAGCCCCTTCGGGAATCCTGGATTTGACGTCTGTGTAAGCCTTCTCTCTTAGATTGTCAAAAGCTTCTTCCCTATCCGTGATTTCAACAAACCTCTCCGTCTCGCGATAAGTTGTAGTGGTTATCCGTATCACAGGTTTGATCCTAATCCAGCTGGGAAACGGAACTTCATATACTGTTTTTTCTTCAGCAAATGTCTCAAAAGGCCCTCTTCCCGGGCCGACATGTAGTTCATGTGAGCCTAAAGAAAGAGATCCCGCTCTCTCCAACCTTCCCGTCTCGGTCTCATATTCGTGTACCAGCTCAAGAAAACCTTGCCAAGTGCGCCAAACTCTTCCCATAACCACCCCTTTAGCATGAATGACATGGCGCTTGTCACTCGTCTCGCCAGGAGAGCCATAGGGCGGGAGAATGACACCGGTTATCAAGACTTGACCCCGAGTAACCGTATCTCCTTCATTCACAAGAGGTTCGCCCGAAAGCACAATCATATTGGTCAAAAGAGCATCCTCCGAAGCTACAAGGTGCGTAATCCCTGACTTCATAGAAGGTAAGGTCTTCTCGGCAACCTCAATGTTGACAGTCGTCCCTTTAATGTTCACTCCTACCCAGGAAAGACCTGTAAACTCAGCCAGGATTGCCTTGCCGAGAGAGGTGGAATCCACTTCTCGCCTCAGGACACCCGCTTTGACCCCTTGTTTTGCGACAAACTCCAGGATGGTGTCGGGACTCATTTTGTCGCATCCCACAACATTTATGAACCATACAAAAGATGACAGCAAATAAAGGACAACAGAGAACAGAATCGCTCCAATAGCAAAGCCTTTCCTCCTCGAAAGCTTCATCATGAGGAAAGGAAGGCCTATTTTCCGCTCTATTCTACCTCTACAATCTGTCCTCTTCAGTATCTTTCCAAGTTCAGGAAGATGTCGTAAATAGACGTGGCCGAGAATTGACCTTTCGTCTATTCGTTGAAGATTCCACAACTCCACACCGCTTGTGTAAGCTTCATTTATGAAATCCTCAACAGCCCTTCCTGTCACCCTGATTATAACATACCCCTCAAGGTGAGACCACAGACTTTGAAAGGTCAAGGCTACCCCTCCCCCTACCCGGGGCTAAGCGACAAATCCAAATGCTCGATTGTGCCTCGAATTCCAATGAGAGTCTTCGTGATGCTGGAAATAGCAAGGTCGTTGCCTCTTACCGTAACGTTTCCCTTTGCCGTTGCTACCGTCACATGGCTGGATGCGTATTCAATTATGCCGAGATGGTTTTCGATGACAAGCTCTGCATTTCCCACAACGACTATCCTGGGCACATCAAGAATCGAATCCCTCGGTAGCTCGAAGAATTCTGCAATTCTCTCTTTTGCCCCGCCTGATCCCGGCTTTGTCCTTGAAGCATTCACGCTTTTCGAGACTCTCCTTTAGCACGTTAAGTGAAGCAATACTAAGTCTATTCCTGTATTTGGCGTAACTTGCCACCTAACATAAATGACGCGAGGCGACTGCTCACCTGAACAGCCGCCTCGCTGACATAATGTTTCAAGAATCTGCTTATTGCCGGATAATCGGGTGGCGTGAAAACGCCTTTGGCCGCTTCAGGACCTCACTCATAATAATCCCTTGAATAATCGAGGACCTGGACGTAAGCTCCTCCCTGTCAAAGGTCTGAGGTTTGGCAAGAGCCATGAATTCAGCGATATCATCATCCATCAATGCTATATCATCGAAATCATCAGCAAAATCATCGTCAATATGGAGATCATAGAAGTCATCACGCTCAAGCTCTCCAAACCCTTGTCCTTCCAAACTCGGACCTAGGCTTCCCCAGCTCTTGTCCTCCCATGGGCTGACTCTTTCTCTCTCATAATAGTCCGCGGGTTGTGCAGCTGAATCCACATATTCCACGTCATCACGAGACAGCTCTTCCTCATCCTCTCCTTTGAATGCATCTTCAAAAGGGAAAGGGAAAGGGAAAGGAATCCCGGTAGGGATATGAGTTCCTTCTTCCGGGGTCTTCCGAGGAGGATATGTCCCAGGCCATGGAGCGCCTGCTCCACGCTGCCTTTTTCGTACATTCTTCCCCAGTATCGCCTGGACAACTGCAGAGAGAATATAAACTACGAAAATCAACGCAAAAATAGCGTCCATAGCTTACTTCTTCTCCTCTTCAGTGCCTTCCAGCGCTCCGGGCATTTCGGGCGTGCCTGCGATAGTCTGCCTCATGCGAGTGTCTGCAATCAGATTCTGGAGTTGATAATAGTCTACAGCTCCTAGGTTGCCGCCACGAAGGGCTTCTGAAAGCGCGAGAGGCACCTGGACCTCGGCTTCCACTACCTTAGCTCGCATCTCTTGAACCATAGCCTTCATCTCTTGCTCCCGGGCAAGGGCCGCAAACCGTCTCTCAGCAGCCTTGGCTTGAGCGATGTTCTTGTCCGCTTCTGCCTGGTCCATCTGAAGCCGTGCTCCGATATTACGGCCAACGTCCACATCTGCAATATCAATGGAGAGAATTTCAAAGGCGGTTCCTGCGTCAAGTCCTTTATTCAGCACAGTCTGAGAGATTTTATCAGGATTCTCAAGGACTTCTTTGTGACTTCCTGCAGACCCTACAGTCGTTACTATGCCTTCACCGACTCTGGCAATAATGGTGGCCTCTCCTGCGCCTCCCACTAATCTCTCAATGTTAGCTCTTACAGTCACCCTGGCTTTAGCCTTGAGTTCAATTCCATCTTTTGCGACTGCAGCCACTATAGGAGTTTCGATCACTTTCGGGTTGACACTCATCTGAACAGCTTCCAGAACGTTTCTGCCTGCTAAGTCAATAGCAGCAGCCCGCTCAAAAGAAAGTCCGATCTCAGCTCTTTGCGCCGCAATAAGAGCGTCAATAACACGATCTACGTTACCGCCTGCAAGAAAGTGAGCCTCCAGCTTGTCTACGCTGACATTAAGCCCTGCCTTAACTGCCTTAATAAGCGGCAAAATTATTTTTGCCGGAGGAACGCGACGAAGACGCATTCCGATTAGAGTAACTATGCCAACCTGCACCCCGGATGCCAACGCGGAAATCCACAGCCCGACGGGCACAAAGTTCAGCAACACAAGGAATATAACAATAATAAGAATGGGAAGAAAAAGAACGGCAAATGCACCTGTCATGTCTGATTACCCCCTTCGCCACCTGGCTTATAAGCTCTTACTACCAACCTCGGGCCTTCTACCTTGATTACCTCTACCTCACAGCCTTCTCTCAAGAAATCCCCTTCGGTCACAGCGTCAATTCGCTCCCCCTCTATGATCACTGTGCCACTGGGTCTCATGAAGGTGAGCGTGTGACCTACCTTTCCTATATAATCTTGCCTTATGGGAGTGGCCACATACCCTTCATCAGTATGTTCAGCGGTTCTTAGCACTAATCTGCCAAACGCCTTCGATTTTCCTAACCGCTTTGCCATAGCTATGATAACCAGAAAGGAGACTACCATGGCAAAGGAGATAGCAAAGGACGCTTCGCGGATATTTCTAAAACTGAGTACAAGAGAAGCGAAAATCGAGATAATGCCGCTTATGCCTGTTATACCAAATCCGGGAATGATGAAGACTTCGATGAGGAGCAAGACAAAACCTAGAATAAAGAGGCCAATAACACCCCAGCCTGCAAGCCCTATTACCAGTCTTCCGCCAAAGAATAAGAACAGGGCCAGTACACCAACAGTCCCCGGAACACCCCATCCCGGAGTAGTAACTTCGAACAAGAGTCCGAGAAAACCCAGAACAAGAAGGAGGGAGCTGACTGTAGGATCAGTCAAGAAACGGGCAAGTTTCTCCGCCCAATTCTGAGTGGGTTCCGTTATCTTAGCTTCCCCCAACCCGAATTCAGCTAAGACCTCTTCTCTCGAAGCAGCTATAAGGTCAATAAATCCTAGCTCCTTGCCTTTTTGGGCAGTTAGGGTCAGTAGCTTGCCGCTCTGCACCAATCCTTCAATAGCAATATCCGCATCTACCATGGCAGCAGCAATCTTTGCATCCCGACCCCTGTTTTCGGCAGTAGCTTCAAACTCACCCCTCAGCGCAGAAATCTGTTTCTCTTCCTTAGGAATGGTCTCAGCCGCCCCTATACTGGCTGTGCGTGACATAGCGATTTTCTCAGCAGCCAGAGTAATCAGGGCGCCTGCTGACCACGCTCTCCCTTTCACATAAGCTATTGATTGACCGGGGAATCCTACGATATGGTCACGAATTTCCGTGGCTGCATCCACACGTCCGCCAAACGTGTTGACCTCAACCAAAATCGCATCAGCATTTGCGTTCTCCGCTTCGCCGAGAACTCGCTTAACATAAGACGCAAGCCCCGGCTCAATAGTCCCCTCTATGTTAACCACATATACCATGGGTTGTGACAGAGGCTGATCTTGCGCGATCGCGCTTGCGTTTGATACATAATACAGCCCGATTACAATCAAGAAGATAAGGACCAATCCTTTAGTTCTCCTGTGTTTTCGGACCCTGCCATGTCCTCTTGACATTCTACTTGGCACCCCCAATCACTTAGCCCAATAGTACATATTACGTGATGACCAACGGAAATAATGCCCGACACAAGGTCGGGCATTACAGGAAATTACAACTCACCTTCGATACTTTCTCTTGCGTGCAGCCTCAGACTTCTTTTTCCTGCGCACACTGGGCTTCTCATAATGCTCGTGCTTGCGAGCTTCGGTGAAAACCCCTGATCTCTGGCACTCCCGCCTAAACCTGCGGAGCGCGCTGTCTAAGGATTCGTTCTTTCCAATCCTTACTTCCGACACTCGATCTCCCTCCCCCCGCTACCACTAATCTCACACCGACGGTACGCGACTTCAGCTATTACTGGTCATTATAAGCGGTGGCGGAATCCCACAATGCGCGTATCATTAAACCTGTGGCAATGATACAGCAGCTAACAGCCGATGTCAATCTCAACCCGGAGGCCATCCGAGAGATCTACCGCCAAGAAGATGCATGTGGATATGGAAAACGCTTTGGCCTGCGTCTTTCCCGCAGTTTGTGACAACCCTATACCCTTCACTTATCCCTAAGTCACGGGCAAGTTTCGACGCGACAAGCATGGCCCGGCCCATAGCGTTTTCGTCTTCTTTGGTCAAATCATCAAGAGACGCTATATGGCGTTTGGGGATAATGAGAACGTGAACCGGAGCTTGCGGTTTAATATCGCGAAACGCCAGAACATCATCGTCCTCGTATACAATCTCCGATGGCAACTCTCTCTTTATGATCTTACAGAACAAACAGTCGGTCAAGTCGCCCACCTCTTCTGAAATACTTCTCGTCTCAAGATTTAAATCCTTCTTCCCTCGGCAAAACTCTTTCGGCAATTACGAAATCACGGGCAGCTCCTACCACTCTTACCGGCACAAGCATGCCGATGAGATCTGCTTCCCCTTGTATCTCTATTCGGACATACCTGCTCCCTGTGCCGGTTGCCATCCTTCTTCCGGATTCATACGCCTCTACCAGCACTTCTTCGTCGTTTCCCACGAGGGATCCGCAAAACTCCGATTCCATCTCCTTCGAGAGTCGTATCATTCTCTCACTGCGGGAGTGCTTGGTTTTAGGATCGACCTGACGCTCCATATGGAATGCACGGGTCCCGGGGCGCCTGGAGAACTTGAACACATGCATCCTGGAAAACTTCAGGCTCTTTGCAAACTCATAAGAGCCTAAGAAATCCTCTTCCGTCTCTCCCGGAAAACCCACCATTATGTCAGTAGTTACGGCGACTCCTGGGATCGCTTGCCGAATACTTTCAACAATCCGGAGATAGTCTTCGGTTCGATAACGCCTGCCCATCGCCTTTAAGATTTCGTCATTCCCGCTTTGAAGTGGGATATGGAAATGCCTCGCCACTTTCGAAAGCCCTCGGATTTTCTCTATGAGATACTCATCAATATCAAGAGGCTCAATAGAACTCAATCTAATACGCCCGATTCCCGGAATGCGGCAAATTTCCTCTAAGAGCCACGGGAGACCCGGGGTCATTTCGTAATCTTGTCTTGTGAAATCCCTACCGTACGCCCCAATATGTATCCCGGTCAGCACTATCTCGCGAATGCCTGAGTCCGCCAGCCGCCGGATCTCTTCTATTATTTTCTGAGGCTTGCGGCTTCTGGACGGGCCGCGGGCAAAAGGCACTCTACAGTACGCGCAGAACTCACCGCATCCTTCTTGGATCTTGACAAAGCCCCGTATCCTTTCAGTAGGGCATGATATAGGCATCTCTTCGAATACGGGTTGGGTCATGTGCGCTCTCACGGCAACCTTCGGCGACTCTCGTTCCTTTGTCATTACCTCTTCAACCAGATCCACAATGCCGGCTCTGTCCTGTGTTCCGATTACTACGTCAACTCCGCGAATAGCTGAGACTTCTTCCGGCGCTACCTGAGCATAGCAGCCTACTGCAACCACTATGGCTTCAGGGTTTCGTCGTTTTGCGCGTCTTACTGCTTGCCTTGATTTCTTGTCTGCCACCTGAGTGACGGTACACGTATTTATGCAATAGACATCTGCTTCAGAATCAAAAGGAACTATTTCATATCCTCGCCGTCGAAAAAGCTCTATTAGACTCTCTGTATCGTATTGATTAACCTTGCATCCAAGAGTGAAGAAGGCACACCGCTTACCCGTCTTTGACACCTTAACCCATCTCCCCGGCTTCATACAAGATGATCGAACTCAGCACCAATGCGCATGTTTCAGTGCGCAGTATTCTCGGGCCCAGGCTACACGGCTCTGCTCCATGCCTTACTGCCTTCTCCGCCTCATCATGAGAAAAGCCCCCTTCAGGACCGATGAAGCACATGACTTCTGAGAATCTGACACCTTCTCTTAAGATGTCCTTCACACCCTTTGACTTTTCAAGTTCCCATGGAAAAAGGATAAGGCACTCCCGTCCCTCGCCTCTCGCGCGTGTTTTTTCGTCTACCGTGAATTGTATCGCATCATCAAATCCCATCACATCAAGGACATCAGGCACCCGCTGTCGCCCTGACTGTTTCGAAGCCTCTTCTGCGATACGCCTCCATCTCTCTACCCGCTTAGCCTGGCCTGCTTTAGCAGGTCGGGGAATACTTCTTTCGGTGATAACAGGAACAAAGCGGCTTACTCCGATTTCAGTATTCCTTCTCACCACTTTGTCCATTTTGTCCCCTTTCGGAAGACCTTGTAAAACCGTGATAAACACGGAGGGTTCACGACTCATATCTGCGCTCTCAGCAACCACATCCACAATAACCCTGTCGATGCAGCCGGTCCTTATTTTTGCTGAGTACTCCTTCCCGGCACTGTCAACTACATTTAAAATATCACCCGACCCCATCCTCAGGATACGAGTGATATGCCTCGCGTCCTTACCCGTAATCGCAATTACCCTGCCAGGCCCTGTATGACCTGATATAAAGAACCTGGGCATCTTGAAATCACGCTCGCTTCTCCCATGCATCTTTTATCTTCCCAAAAAACCCCTTGGATTTAGACTTTAAGTCAGACATGTCTTCTCCTTGCATTTTCGCAAGCTCCCTGAAAAGCTCTTTCTCTTTTTCACTGAGTTTCGTCGGTATTACGACTTTTACTCTTACGTGCTGATCCCCCCGTCCCCTTCCGCGCACATCAGGCATGCCTTTCCCCCGCAAACGAAAGGACGTGCCTGTTTGCGTTCCTTCGGGAACACGTAGAGATGTTTTACCGTCTATGAAAGGAACCTCAATCTCATCGCCAAGCGCAGCCTGGTACACGGAAATCGGCTGTTCATATATGAGATCATTCCCACTGCGTTTGAAGACAGGGTGTGGCTTAACCGTAATGTAAACGTAGACATCTCCCGGAGGGCCGCCTCGAACCCCTGCTTCTCCTTGGCCCTCAACTCTCATGCGAACACCGGAGTCCACGCCTTTGGGAATTTCGACTTTGATCTTCCTTGTCTTAGGCACCCTGCCACGCCCTTGGCAGTTTGCGCAAGGATCAGTTATCACAGTGCCTTTTCCAAAGCACCTTGAACATGTGGTAGTGACAGTGCCGATCCCAAAGACAGTTGAACGGGTCTCTGAAATCCTGCCTGTGCCTTGGCACACCGGGCATGTCGTAGGACTCGTGCCGGGTTTTGCGCCTGTTCCGTTACATACATCACAAGTCTCCAAACGCCTGATTTCAATCTCTCGTTCAAGCCCAGAGGCAGCTTCCTCCAAAGTCATCTCAAGGTCATAGCGAATATTCCGGCCTCTCTCAGGCCCTCGTCTCGCAGAGCGGGGACCTCCGAACCCTCCGCCGAAAAACTCGTCAAAAATACTGTCAAACGGCCCAAACGGCCCAAACCCGCCGAAATCGAAACCCTCTCCGCCTCCGGGACCCCATGTTGAACCCTGTGCAGTATGGCCAAACCGGTCATACTGACTGCGTTTATCAGGGTCAGAGAGGACTTCGTATGCTTCGTTAATATCCTTGAATTTCTCTTCCGCAGACGGGTCGTCTCTATTCATATCCGGGTGGTACTTCCTGGCAAGCTTACGGAAAGCCTTTTTAATCTCGTCCTGGCTTGCGTTGCGGTCAACCCCCAGAACTTCATAGTAATCTCTCTTTGACATCTTCACACCGCCTAAAAAATGAGGCTCGCATTGGACAAGTCAATTCGCTGATTCTTCAATTCTTTGGCAACATTCATGTGGGGCTAAGCAACAACCTTAACCCCACCGGAACCCAAAATATCCCTTTTGCAGCGCCACAGACAGCCCACTTTACAGAATAAGCATTTTGCTCAAGATTTCACTAAGATGATCTGCAACTAATTCCACAATTGCCACGGCTTTCGCATAATGCATGCGAGTCGGGCCCAGCACACCGATAGCGCCTACAGGCACTCCGTCAACTTCATAGGGAGCACTGACAACACTACAGAGGTCCATATTAGGATGAGTGCTTTCCCTGCCAATGACTATTCTTATGCTCCCGACATCCATGGTATCCAGAAGCAGACCTCGGACAGCGTCATCCTGAGCAAGCAGGTCAAAAACGCGCTTCGCATTTTCCACTTCCCTGAATTCCGGTTGCTCCAAGATATTAATCTGGCCGTCAGTGAATACCGCCTCTCCATGCCTGCGGTCAAGCAGTTGAACAATAGCCTCTTGGACTGCTTCAAGGAAATTGTTGTATTCCTTCAGTTCAGTCGTGATTTCCCTGAGAAGTGACACTCCAATGTTTGAAAGAGGAGTATCACGGAGTCTACTGTTCAAGTACGCGTTAATGTGAGCAAGTTGTTCCGGCTTGAGCTGACGTTCTGTCATAACCAAGTGAGTCCTGACAAAACCCGGATCCACCACGAGCACGACAAGAATCAACTGCGGATCAACCTGCACGCATTCAAGTCTCTTCAGTACTGAAGCCCTGGAAACAGGGGATAGCACAAAAGCAGCATAGTTCGATAATTGCGCGAGTATCCTGGCAGTCTCCTCAGTTATTAGATCCAGCTCACGCCTTCTCTCTTCAAGTCTGCGCCGAATACGTAACCTATCCTCTTTGGACACGCGCTTCGTTTCCATGATAAAGTCCACATAGAAGCGGTATCCTTTCTGAGAAGGGATTCTCCCTGCTGAAACATGGGGCTGCTCTAAATATCCTGATTCCTCCAAATCAGCCATTTCATTTCTGATAGTTGCAGGGC
>JAAYRV010000183.1 GCA_012518595.1 Bacillota bacterium | reverse complement strand
TTGTCACACGGATGGTAGGAGCGCAGGCCAGGTTCACGTTTTCTGACCTTATCGGGGAAGATTCGACGTTTCTGGAGAGAATTGACATGTCTCGTCGTGTTGCCAGGTCAGACTCTACAGTGCTCCTGGTAGGTGAAAGCGGGACAGGAAAGGAGCTTTTCGCTCAATCCATTCATAACGCCAGTCCACGCAGGGACGGTCCGTTTGTCGCTGTAAACAGCGCAGCCTTGCCTAGAGACTTAGTGGAAAGTGAACTCTTTGGATATGAAGAAGGCGCTTTCACAGGCGCCAGGAGGGGAGGACGGCCGGGTAAGTTTGAACTTGCCAGTGGCGGCACGTTGTTTTTGGACGAGATAGGCGACATTCCCTTAGAGACTCAGAGTAGTCTCTTAAGGGTATTACAAGATAAGCAGGTTGTCAGGATTGGCGGACATACGCCCATTCCTGTCCAAATCCGGGTAATAGCTGCGACGAACAAGGATATCTTGCGTCTTGTTGAGGAAGGCCATTTCAGGCTGGATCTCTACTATCGTCTCAGTGTCGTTAATGTGGCTATACCTCCTCTTCGTGACCGGGGTGAAGATGTTTTGATTCTGGCTAAGCACTTCCTGCAACGGTTCGCCGGACAACGTGGTGTTGACTCAATAGAAATGACCCCTGAAGTTGAAACCGCGCTGATGGAATACAGTTGGCCGGGTAATGTGAGAGAGCTGGAAAACGTGATTGAGCAGGCTAATCACTTATTGGAAGGAAGCACTCTGGAACTTCGACATCTTCCGAGTAGAATCTCCGGGCCATCGGAGCAAAAAGCCGTCGGGTCTCTCTTCCCGGTGAATATGTATTCTCCGGACGGACACATACGGCGCCTCGAGGAAGTTGAGCGAAATGCGATTCTAAATGCCTTGGCATTGTCTGAAGGCAACGTCAGTTCTGCTGCCAAGCGGCTTGGAGTAGGGAGGACGACTTTATATAGGAAACTGGACAAGTATGATATTGACCTTATATCCTTGCGCGAAGCGACCACCTAAGTAGATCACCATAAGTAATCCCCGGTTCCAGAAAGTGTCCCTACCGTGCGGGACCACCCAAAACCTCGGAAAACGAGCGAAAACTAATGAACTCATACTTAGACGAATGAAACGATAAGACATATGTTACTGCTATAAGATATGTATCACTATGAGACATGTCCCATTATGGGGCATGTCATTGACAGGCTTTCGTATTTCCAGCCCTATCCCTGCTTTGCATGGGAAAGCGCCTTGCTTGTCAACAACCGGATATGTGTCATATTGGAACAATATCCTCTACTTATGTACTTTCTATTTCCTTGCATTATTTTCTAAAACTGTCAAGAAACCACTCTATCTGGCATTTGTCGGCATAATATTTACACCGGGTCATTAGGCATGAAACTTGCATCTATGTAGTATGAAGCGGGAATATGAGGAGGAAATTCCACGTGAACCTTCTTATGTTGGGTTTTAGCACTCGAGGCTTCGCTGAATGTGCAGGGTTGAGTCACAATGCCGGATATTCGGTGCTGGCCTTGGATTACTTCGGTGATATGGACCAGGGAAGATGGGGCAAGAGTTACTCACTTAGCCGAGACTTCAAAGTCTCAGGTTTCAATGCTGAGGGAATTATCGAAACCTTGTACAAGATGGAGGAAAACGGGGTCAATTATGAGGCTGTGGCCTACACTTCGGGTATAGAAAACCAACCGGAAGTCATAAGACATGTGGCAAACCGCAAAAGACTTCTGGGAAATCCTGCCCCTGTGGTCGAAGCGGCAAGGGATTTCAAGAGGGTGCACCACCTACTGCAAAAGGTGGGAGTAAGTTACCCGCGAACTCTTTACCATTGGAGAAGCCCACCTCCGCCCGGGGATTGGTTATGTAAGCCGCTCGATTCCGGGGGAGGCAGCAAGATAATTCCGGCTTCCCATGATGAGCCTATGCCTGCTAATTACATGTTACAGGAGTTTTGCCAAGGGCGGCCTGCATCAGTGGCTTTTGTCGCCAATGGAAGAGACGCCACGATTCTCGGATTGAGTGAACAGCTTTGCGGACTGGAGCAATTCGGGGCTAAGCCCTTTTTTTACTGCGGGAATATTGCGCCTTTAGAGTTTTCCGCTGAAAGCAGTTTCGGTGGTATAAGAGAGCAAGCATTCCAAAAGGTGAGGAAGATGGTTTCCATAATCACGAAGGAATGCGGTCTTGTGGGCGTAAACGGTATAGATTTTCTCCTCACAGATGAATGTGATGTATTATTTCTCGAGGTAAATCCACGTTATTCTTCCTCAATGGAGCTCTATCGCAAGGTATACGGACTTGATATTTTCAGACTGCATGTTGAAGCCTTCGAAGGCAGATTGCCCGAGCGCCATCTGCTCCACGAGGAAAATCTAAGTTATTCAGGACCGTACTGGGGTAAGGCAATTGTTTACGCCCCATGGGATTTGGTGGCGAAGGACACAAGAACCTGGTTTAGCAAAGGAATTCGTGATATTCCCTATCCTAACGATGAGATTCCGGCCAGGGCGCCTATATGTACGGTATTTGCCGAGGCTGAGTCCGGAAGTCGGTGTCTTGATGCCCTTAAAGAGAAGCAAGACTGGGTGCTTCGAAATGTCTCTCCTGTGGTATAGTGTGAGTTTAATTCTAACTTTTTCACGGGCTTTGATGAGAGGGGTGAAATACCGGGGCTTGCTCAAAGATTTCAAGGCTAACCAGACAGGATAATAGGAGTCTGTTAAACCATTACAAGGAGTGATCTCATGATTGTCAATGGCGTACCGATTAAGGACACGTATGCAGAGGCTTTTGATTTTCTCGGGACACGGGTGATTGTCACAGCTGATACCCTCGACTTGGCGATGGAGGCTGCAAGGGAAGCTGTAGGAATGGGCACTTCGATCATAGGTTGTGGGGGAGAAGCAGGTATTGAAGGAGAGGCTAAGGATACTCCCGACGGGAGGCCAGGAGTCTCCATATTAATCTTTGCGCTGGATAAAGAGAAGCTTCATGACCAACTTTTCGGACGCGTAGGGATGTGTGTATTAACCTGCGCTACTGCGTCTGCCTTCAATGGCCTTAAGAGTGAAGATAAGGTTGAAACAGGCGAGATGCTACGTTACTTCGGAGACGGGTACGAGTTCAGCGAAGAGAAGAATGGAGCCACCTATTGGCATGTGCCTATGATGGACGGAGAATTCATTATTGAAGGCACGTATGGGGTAGCCAACGGGATAGGCGGAGGAAACTTCATCATTATGGGCGAGAACGGGAAGGTATGTCTCGAAGCTGCTTTGAAAGCAGTTGAAGCTGCGCGGAAAGTTCCCGGTGTGCTTCTCCCGTTCCCTAAAGGCGTAGTCCGCTCCGGAAGCAAAGTCGGTGGCGCGAATTATGACTTCCTACCTGCTTCAACCAATCACAGACTCTGCCCGACTATTCGCGACAAAGTGGAGGATACTTTGGTTCCCCCGGGTGTCAAATGTGTATATGAGATTGTCATAAACGGCTTCAATATGGAATCAGTGAAAGAAGCTATGAAACTCGGAATAAAAGCAGCTTGTATCCCTGGGATTGTAGAAATCACGGCAGGCAATTACGAGGGCAAACTCGGAAAGCATCACATTCACTTACATGATGTCCTCAAATAGGAGCTAACGTAGTCATAGGCGCTCTCGGCTATGCCCCAAAAAGGGCACCGTCTCGAGCGCCTCCTGCTTCTTGTCGTAAACTGCTTTTTGGAGTTACCTGGGAGGTGGCCTTTATCAAGGAAGTCCATGCCATTCTTATCACCGGTCGGACTTTAAGACAAGGGATAGGCGTCGCAGAAGGTAAGGATTCTGACGTGTACAGGGAGGAGACAAGCCAAGTTGAGTTAAGCGCCGGAAGTATGGCCAAACTTGGCCTTAAGCATGGGGATCGTGTTGAGGTATCTACAGACTCAGGTGTGGAAACATTCCTATGCCGTCCAGGAGATCTCCCGGATAACGTCGTTTTTGTGCCTTATGGCCCTCCGGCAAACAGACTAACACTTAACACAACCGAAGGGAGCGGTATGCCTGGTTTCAAGGGCATTCCCTGTAGAGTTAGGAGGGTCATAGATGAGGACATTTGAGAATACTGTCTGTTCCTTCTGTGGTTCTCTTTGTGATGACATTGTGCTGGAGGTAGAAGATAATGTCATCACTAAGGCGAGAGGCGGTTGCGCCATATCCCGGAGGAAGTTTTTGAGTGCGATAGACAGTGAAGCCCCTCTGGTTGACGGGAAAGAGGTGAAATTCGACGAAGCCATAAACGCTGCCGTCGAGATACTGGCAAAGGCCAGGCATCCACTGATATACGGATTATCCAGCACAAGCAGTGAGGCGCAGGCTGCTGCCGTGAAGTTAGGAGAGACCCTGGGCGCAAGTGTTGATTCAACGTCTTCAGTGTGCCACGGTCCTGGCACAGTTGCGAAACAGCTTGTAGGTTTGCCCACGTGCACACTGGGTGAAGTCAAAAATAGGGCGGATGTCGTCGTTTTCTGGGGCTGTAACCCTGTGGAAGCTCATCCCAGACACTTCAGTCGCTATTCAGTCCAGGCAAAGGGACTTCTCAGGGAGCAAGGCAGGCGTGATCGTAAGGTAATTGCAGTAGATGTCAGGAGGACTGCTACGGCAAGAATTGCAGACATTTTTTTGCAGGTTGCACCGAACGAGGATTTTCAAGTCCTGACAGCTCTCCGAGCTGTCATCAACGGTAACGAGCTTAGAGAAGAGACTTTCGGAGGAATCAGCCCGGAGGAGATTCAAGATGTATGCGACGTCTTGCAAAGCGCTGAATATGGCGTCTTCTTCTTCGGAATGGGGCTTACCATGACTCAAGGGACCCATCATAATGTAAGACAGGCCTTATCCCTTGTGCGTGACTTAAATCGCAAGACCGCGTTTGGTGTCATTCCCATGAGAGGCCATGGGAATGTAGCAGGCACTGAGACAGTTCTGGCGTGGCAGACCGGGTATCCGTTCGGCATTAACTTCAGTCGTGGGTATCCGAGGTATAGCCCGGGAGAGTTCACTGTGACAGATCTTCTCAGTCGCCGGGAAGTTGATGCTGCGCTGATTGTTGCGTCGGATCCTGCAGCAACCTTGCCTGCACGTTCTGCAAACTATCTAGGTGAAATCCCGACAATAGTCATAGACCCGTATTACTCCGCTACAGCGAAACTGGCTCGCGTGTTTCTACCTTCCGCGCCTGTAGGCGTTGCAGCTTCCGGAACCGTTTACCGGATGGATCAGGTTCCCTTACCGTTAAGGAAAGTGATAGATTCCAAGTATCCAAGTGATCACGACATCTTGCTTGCCATTGATAAGGGGGTGACGGCATGCTCTGCATCAAAGGAGGCTCTGTCTATGATCCTTTGAATGGGAAGGCCGGGGAGGTAGACGACATATATGTCTCAGACGGTAAAATCGCATCTCCTTCGCCCGGTGCCCGTGTACTTGATGCCAGGGACCTCATAGTGATGCCGGGCGGGGTTGATATTCATTCCCATATTGCAGGCCCCAAAGTCAATGTAGGGCGAGTGCTTTGCCCTGAGCTTAATCGACGTGACCCCGTGGCACTCACTGGAGTTACCAGGAGTGGCGTAGGTTCAGTTGTTCCATCCACATTTGTAACCGGGTACCGATATGCCGAGATGGGTTACACGTTTGTCATGGAGGCAGCCGCTCCTCCGCTTGAAGCCCGCCATGTCCACGAAGAGCTCGCTGACATTCCCATGGTTGACAAAGGCGCTTTGATCCTCATGGGAAACAATCATTTCGTGTTAAGCCTTATTAGGGACAGAGACTTCGAGAGACTCAAGGACTATGCGGCATTCCTTATCAAGGCGTCAGGCGGATACGGCATTAAGGTGGTTAATCCCGGGGGGGGCGCGAACTGGAGAACGCGAGGCAATGTCGGAGGCCTCGATGATGAAACCCGAGAGTACGGAGTTACTCCCCGAGAAATCATTGACGCGCTAATCGAGGTGAACGAGGCGTTGGGTGTGCCACACGCGGTACATCTTCACTGCAATAACCTGGGACAGCCTACCGGCGGAGAGACAACCTTAGAAACCATGGCGATAGCTGAAGGCAGGCGACTCCACATCACTCACATGCAGTTTAGCGCATACAAGCCTACAAAGGGCAGGCCCTTTGTGTCGTCTGCGAAGGAATTAGCCGAGTATGTCAACGCCAACCCCAATATCACCATGGACGTGGGGCAGGTTGTGTTTGGTCCTGCAGTCACCATGACTGCGGACGCCCCTCTTCAGCACAGTTTACATACGCTTACGAAGGAACGATGGGTGAATAAAGAAATCGAGATGGAAACGCAATCAGGCATTGTGCCTCTTACTTATCGCAAACGGTCTTATGCAGGCGCTATACAGTGGATTGCAGGACTCGAGTTGTTCTTGATGATAGAAAATCCATGGCAGATTTCGCTTACCACGGATCACCCCAACGGCGGGCCGTTTACTGCGTATCCATGGGTTATCAGGCTTCTCATGGATCGCGGCTATCGGGAAGAAGTAGCCGAGACAGTAAACAAACGAGCCCTTGGATCCAGCGAGCTTCCTGAACTTACAAGGGAATACACCTTGGAGGAGATTGCCATAATCACCCGGGCTGGGCCTGCGAAAACTCTGGGCCTGGCTAACAAGGGACATCTCGGAATTGGTGCTGATGCAGATATCGCCATTTACAGGCCAAACAGTGATTTCGAGGCGATGTTTTCACAGGCCGCATATGTTCTAAAGGGCGGCGAGATTGTTGTACGAGAAGGAGAGGTAGTGTCTGAGACTTTCGGAAAGACCTATATTCCTGCTTTACCTGAACAAAAGGATGTCACTCCGTGGCTCAGCCCTATGTTCAGCAGGTTGTATAGTATAGCTTTTGAGAATTATGGAGTGGAAAAAGAGAAGTACATGCCTTGTGAGGTGGTCTGATGCCCACCATATATTTGGAGCAAAAGAAGCTGCCGGAGGTTCCCCTTGAAGCGGAAAGCATAACCCCGGGGGTCCTCTCGGGAAAATCCAAGAAAGAAATTCGAGCGTTGCCTCTGTTATACGGCAATGCGAAAGCAAAAATAGGAGATTTTTTTGACGTACGACTCAGCGACTTCGGAGCGGATACCCACATCCATATTGAAGGGGATCTGTCCAAAGTAAAGTATCTCGGCGATAACATGGACTCAGGCCTTCTTACTATTTCCGGTCCGGTAGGGATGCACCTCGGCCGGGGGATGACAGGCGGCGAGATCCGGGTGGACGGGGATGTGGGAGGGTTTTTAGGCGCAGGTATGCAAGGCGGCTTGATACAGGTCCGAGGACAGGTAGGACACATGGCAGGCGCAGCTTATATCGGGGATAAACAAGGAATGTCAGGCGGTTGCATTATCATTCATGGGTCGTGCGGCAATGAGGCAGGCACCAGGATGAACGGAGGCCTGTTGATTATTGCCGATGGTTCCGGGGATTTTGCAGGCGTTGAAATGAAATCCGGGACAATAGTCGTAATGGGTGATGCAGGTAAGTGCGCCGGGGCGTGCATGACCGGCGGTACAATCGTGCTTTTGAGAGGCCAAGAACTCTTACCGACGTTCATATATGATTCCGCGGGCCCTCTCGCAATTCCTACTATGTTTCGGGATGTTGTGAAGGCATTGGGAGTAAAGGTCCCTGATGACTTAGAAGAAAAGCAATTCAGGCGATTCATAGGTGACAGCAATGAACAGGGAAAAGGGGAAATTCTCGTATGCGAATAGGGATTCTTGCAAACAAGGAGGGTTGGCATTATCGCCAATTGACAGCTGCCTTCAAGAAATGCGGCATCGAGCCGGAATGTTACTCCATAACTGACCTGGTTGCAAAGGTAGGGATGTCAAAGGCTTCAACCGCATCAGGGTCTTTTGCCGGTGATAGGAGGCTGGAGGAGTTAGATGCACTGATTGTACGATCAATACCTGCAGGATCCCTCGAGCAAATCGTCTTTCGGATGAACGCTCTTCATTGCTTGGAGCAAGCCGGGGTTTTCGTAATGAACCCGCCTTCTGTCATTGAGAAGACTGTAGACAAGTTCTACACTTCATCGCTGTTAGAAGTCTACGGAGTGCCTACACCGCCTACGATAGTCACAGAAAACCGAGACGCTGCCATGGAGGCTTTCCGGGAGCTCGGTGGAGATGTAGTTGTTAAGCCTCTTTTTGGATCCCTGGGCAGAGGGATGACAAGACTCGATGATCCTGATGTGGCATACCGCGTGTTTCGCGCCTTGGAAATGCACCATTATGTGTTTTACTTGCAGAAATTCATATCCCACGACAACAGAGACATTCGAGCTTTCGTCCTCGGAGACAGAGTCCTTTCAGCAATGGAGAGACGAGGAGCAAACTGGAAAACAAATATTGCCCAGGGGGCTGTAGGTTGTCCTATTGAACTCAATGACCGCCAAGAGCAGTTAGCGCTTAAGGCAGCCAAGGCCATTGGCTGTCCGTATGCTGGAGTGGATCTTGTTCATTCCGGAGACGGGGAAGAGTTTGTTCTGGAAGTGAACGGAGTTCCGGGATGGCAAGGTCTCCAAAAGGTGTCCGATATTAACATAGCAGACGAGATTGTAAGGTTTGTTTTGAAGGGGAGGGAAGGCCGCTGATAACAGCGGAGGAAGTAGCAAGGGCTTTTACGCTGTCGTCCATTGCTGAGGTGATGGCGCCAAAACCGGGAAATGTCACGCGCTATCAGGATTTCCATGATACCACTTGTGAGGATTTCTTGATATCCGCCTGGGCCGCTGCTCCTGTCTTTGCCGAAGCAGATAAGCTTGCAGTGGGCGACTTGATTCTGGGAGCCCGCCGTGCATCATCACAGTATGTCAAATCCAACACGAATCTAGGCATAATCCTTCTCCTGGCACCCCTAGCCAAAGCTGCGCTGGATCCGACCCCTGCCCCTTTGCGCAGGCGCCTTCGAAATGTACTCAAGGAGCTTACAGTAGATGATTGCCGAAAGGCATATACAGCTATCAGGGAAACGCAACCCGGCGGCCTTGGAAAGCTGGACAGACATGATGTAAGGGATGAACCTGCGATCACCTTGTTGGAGGCTATGGAGCTTGCGAAAGACAGGGATAGCATTGCTTCTGAGTATTGTTCTGATTATCATATCTCCTTTACTCTGACATATCCGGCCTTGCTTAAAGCAAGGGAAAAGTGCTCATGTTGGACTGACGCCGTGGTCCAAGCCTTCTTGACAGTCTTAGCCAAGGTGCCTGATACATTGATTGTAAGAAAACTCGGCATAGAGAAAGCCAAAGAAGTGTCAATAATGGCGAAAGAAGCCTTGGACGCCGGAAGACCCGGCTCAGAAGACTGGAAGAAAGCTCACGCAAACCTGGACAGTTACTTGAGGTCAGACAACAATCGCCTTAACCCGGGAACTACTGCCGACCTCATCACGGCATCACTGTTCGTGTTTTTCATTGATAAAGGCTATAACGAATTCCTTAAAGAAGGCATGATAATATGGCCGGAATAATCCTTGCAGGGGGATCTGCCAAGAGGATGGGAGGGGTGAGGAAACCTCTCCAACTGCTTGCAGGTAAAACCCTGCTGGACAGGGTGGTTGAAAAGCTCAACCCGCTCTTTGATGAACTGGTTCTTGTCACTGATTGTCCTAGCCTCTATCCGTCCTTTCCAGGCCTTGTAGTCAGAGACATTCATCCCGGACGAGGGCCGGTCGGCGGGATTGAAGCGGGCTTACTGGCAACGTCTGATCCGGTGAGCTTTGTGTGCGGCTGTGACATGCCTTTCTTGAATAAGGATCTTATTTGCTATATGGAGTCTTATGCCTCGTCATACGACATAGTCATTCCCCGTATTGGGCGCTTTGTTGAGCCTCTGCACGCCTTTTACGACAGGCGTACTTTGGACATAATCAAGACTCATTTGGAACAAGGTTATCATAGGTTAGGAAGTCTTCTCGTAGCGCCTCTTAGCGTCTACCATATTAATGAAGATATTACAAGGAAGTTCGATCCTCTGCTTCTAAGCTTCTTCAACATTAACACGTGGACCGACCTGGAATTAGCCCACACTCTACTGGAGGCAAAATCAGATGTCAAGTGAGCCTGTGACTGCTGTTGATATTCTAAGATTACGCGATGGCAAGTGGCTGGCAGAGAAGGATGCGGTTGTAACGGAAGCCGAGATTGCCGTTGTTCTGAACGGACACGAACTCGTCAAGTTGACAGCTACGCCTCGACACCTCTCTGAACTTGCTCTGGGCTATCTCTACTGCGGCGGGATGATTGATTGCATTGACCGGATAGAGTCGCTGGACGTGGATGAGACGCGGGGCAAGGTTTACGTTGTTGCTGCTAGATCCGATATCCTTAATGAGTGCCCAGGTAGTCACCCCAGTGATTACCCCGGTGATTGCTCCACTGATTCTTTCAGTGGGTGCTCTACCGATTGCCCCGGGACAACAGCCCCATGGGATATAGATCCACTGGACCCCAATGACTTGCTAAAACTCATGAACGAATTTGAGAAGAGCTGTCATCTGTTTCATGAGACCGGAGGCAGCCATGCAGCAGCTATCAGTGACGGCAAGGGAATTTCGTTGCTTCGTGAGGATATAGGACGGTGTAACGCAATCGACAAAATAGTGGGATATTGCCTTCTGAATCATGTCAAAACTCCAGATAAGGTACTCCTTATTAGCGCCAGAGCTTCTTCTGAAATAGTTGGTAAAGCCTGTAGGCTGGGGACTCCGATTTTGGTGTCACCATCCGCCCCGACTGACAAGGCTGTCAAGATGGCCTATGAGCGCGGACTTACCCTAATCGGTTTTGCCAGATCCTGCCGCCTCAATGTATACAGCGGATTCGACCGGATTAAACATTTTCATAGCAGGAATCGTCTGAACATTGAAGAATAGAAAGACGGAGCGTTGAGAACTTGGAAATGTTGTTTTGGTTTACTCTGGATAATGTTTTGCCAAGAAGTCGCCAGGTTCAAGGGAAGGAGTGTTGCCGTATGAAGGCTGGGA
>JAAYRV010000182.1 GCA_012518595.1 Bacillota bacterium | reverse complement strand
GCCAACGTATTCGTAGCGCTTCAGATGGCGAAAAAGCTTGGCAAGGGCCAGAAAGTCGTCACCATATTGGTGGATAGCCGAGATCGTTATCTCTTCACAGAAAGATTCACTACATAATCGCAGTACTTACTCGGAATTGAACTAAACCACGCAGGAACTCCCGGATGTGTTGACATTCCGGGAGTTCCCGCTCTAAAAACACAAGTGTCCCTACCGGTCTGTAGCAGGCCTAGGCAACCTTGTATGCTTCCCTGGCCGCAGCGACTCCCGCCCCTCTCTCTACGTGAAATCCTTGATCAGCAAGGGCTTCCTCCAAAGAGGCAAGGACAAGCATGACATTTTCGCGGGTGCAAGAATGGCCCATAAGGCCTATTCGCCAGATGCGTCCCTTAATAGGACCGAGACCTCCACCTATCTCCAATCCGTAATTGGTCAATAGATACTTACGCACACCGGCATCGTCGACGCCTTCAGGGATCTTGACTGAATTCAACATCGGAGCTTGGTAGCCACTCTGGGCAAACAGTTCAAGACCCATAGCAGTAAGGCCTGCCTTCAGCGCATTGCTATGAAGAATGTGCCGGGCAAATCTGGCCTCAAGACCCTCTTCATGAATAATACGGAGGCTCTCATAGAGAGCATAAACCATATTGATAGGCGCAGTGTGATGGTAAAATCGCTCCTTACCCCAATAGCTGCGAAGCATCGTTATGTCAAGATACCAACTCTGCACCTTGTTCTTGCGTGAAGCGAGCCTCTCCTCTGCACGCTTGTTCACGGTAATGGGAGCAAGTCCCGGGGGACAAGATAGGCATTTCTGAGTACCGCTATAGACCACGTCCATTCCGTCTTCATCCACGCGGACAGGCGCACCACCCAGAGAAGTCACAGCATCCACCACAAGGAGCGCGCCGTACTTCTTCGTGATTTCACCCACAGGCTTAATAGGCTGCAACACTCCGGTGGATGTCTCAGCATGCACAATCCCTACGATATCCGCAGGACGCATCCGGAGCGCCTTTTCAATCTCGTCGGGTTCGATGATCTTGCCCCACTCTCCTTGGATAACTTCAAGATCCCCACCGCATCTTTGGACGATATCAGCCATCCTTTCGCCAAAGAGTCCGTTTATGCATATAAGAACCTTATCCCCGGGCTCGATAAAGTTAACGAGCGCAGTCTCCATTCCGGCGCTGCCTGTCCCTGATATGGGAATAGTAAAGTCATTCGATGTCATGAACGTTTTAGCTAAGAGGTCCTTGGTTAAGTTCATTATGTCCAAGAACTCCTTATCAAGATGACCAATGACCGGTGCTGAAAGTGCACGCAGCACTCTGGGATGAACATTGCTCGGTCCGGGTCCCATCAGTATTCTTCCTTTTGTCCGAATCTCAGGATATATCTTGTTGTCAACCATGGAATACCGCACCTCCTAGGGCTTTTCGCTTTTAGATCAGTAATCAGCTGATCCTGCCGGAATCCACATGAATCATACCATCTATCCCCGGTGTACAGCAACACTTCCCTTAG
>JAAYRV010000181.1 GCA_012518595.1 Bacillota bacterium | reverse complement strand
TTGCCCGGGAGCTGATATTCACAGGCCGTATTATTGATGCTGAGGAGGCATTAAGAATAGGCTTGGTGAATCAGGTGGTACCCTATGAAGAGCTGCGAAATACTTGTATGGATCTTGCAAAGACTATCCTGACAGGATCGCCCATTGCCGTAAAGATGGCAAAACGAGCCATAAACGAAGGAATCAAAGTTTCGCTTGCGGAAGGCTTAAAGTTGGAGGAAAAATACTTTGGGGAGCTTTGCGCATCAGAAGACATGAAAGAGGGAACTTCTGCGTTTCTTGAGAAACGCAAGCCGGAGTTCACCGGAAAATAAGAGAGCCGAGAGAGGTATATGCATGCTTTATCCGTCTATTGTTGTCCCCGGTCTCGAAATTGACCAAGAGATTGTCCACGAAACCTTGGTGGAATTCGTCAAAGTCCAAATGTCAAAGACAGGACGTAAGAAAGCCGTGTTCGGGCTTTCCGGAGGCCTTGATTCCGTTGTTTTGGCGTATATTCTCACTGAGGCTCTGGGTTCGGACAACGTCCTTGCTGCTATCCTTCCGTACCACGGTACTGACCCTGAGAGCCTTGAGGACGCGAAGAATGTCCAGGATATTCTCAGCCTGCAATGCGTCACAATAGATATTACCCCTATGGTCAATGAGTGCCAAAGCGCGCTTCTTGCCGCAACCGGAGAAGAACCTGACAAAGTGCGACTGGGAAACATAATGGCCAGACAAAGAATGATACTGCTCTATGATTTGTCTGCTGTCACCGAAGGTCTCGTCATAGGGACAAGCAATAAAACAGAGCTTCTCTTGGGGTATGGAACCCTCCACGGGGACCTTGCGTTTGCCTTTGATCCTTTAGGCGATCTTTACAAGACACAAGTTCGCTCATATGCAAGGTATCTCGGGGTTCCTGAGAAGATTGTGGCAAAACCTCCAAGCGCGGATTTCTGGCCGGGACAGACTGATGAGGGTGATTTAGGATTTGCCTATGATGACTTGGATAAACTTCTTTACCTGATGGTGGACGGGAGACGAAGCAAACAAGAACTCCTGAAGATAGGTTTTGACCGGGATTTCATTGATACGGTCAAATCGCGCATTCGTAAGAATAAGTTTAAGACAAAGATGCCGGTAATCGCAGGATTGCAGACACGAGGAATAGGGGGGGACTACCGCTATTGGCGGAGCACTACTTTACGGAAAAGCCAAGTTCAGAGCGGTCGATAAAAGAGATCACCGTTAATATCAGGGGATTTTCGTTCAAGTTCCTGACAGACAGAGGGGTATTTTCCAGAGGCAAGCTCGATCGCGGAACAAGACTTCTGATAGAGACAATGAACCTTGACCGGGCTGGGAGAATCTTGGACCTTGGGTGCGGGTACGGCCCAATAGGCATTGTGGCTGCGCGAATTTCTCCGGACTCAGAGGTTTTCATGGTAGATGTGAATAGCAGAGCACATGAACTTGCCAGGGAAAATGTCCGTCTGAATCGAGTACCAAACGTAAAGGTCATGTTAGGTAATGGGTTTGAACCTGTCCACGGTACCAAGTTCGATCTCATCCTATGCAATCCTCCGATACGAGCAGGAAAATCAGTAGTTTTCCCACTCATCACTGAGGCTCGGGAATTCCTCAGCCCGGATGGGCGTCTGCTTGTGGTAGCCCGTACGAAACAAGGGTCGAAGAGCATTTTGAAGCACATGTCAGAAGTGTTTGATTTAGCGCGGGAAATCGAAAAAGGCGGTGGTTATCGGGTTATGGAGGGAGCCGTTTCTATTAACGGTCTTCGCTAAGTAGCACGCGCATAACTATGTTATAGGAGTTGTTCGCCTAAAGAGAGTTTTGTCTCTTGTATGGCGCGCTATGAAGGGTGAATTTCAATTGAAGTCACCTGTGGTTGTTCTGTGGACGAATAGGGCTTACCTTGTTACCCTGGCGACTATCGGGACAGTCATCGCATTCCTTCTTATCCTCACCTATGTATCAGTTAAGGTTAATGCTCCTCTTTCAGAAGCAGTATGCGGTAAGACAATTATTGTTGATCCGGGCCATGGCGGAGATGATGCAGGCGCGAAGGGGCGTTCCGGACTCTTGGAAAAGGACGTGGTTCTTGACATTGGCCTGCGTTTAGCAGGTTTATTCAATCGAGCCGCTGTCTACACAGTCTTAACGCGAAATACAGATGAGGGTCTCATAGAACCCGGGAGTCATTCCCCTGCCAACTGGAAGAGGCTTGATCTGGAAGGTCGCGTTGAGCTCGTAGCTCTTCATAACGCAGACCTTTACGTCAGTATTCATGCCAATAGCTTTCCTGAGCAAGTCTGGTCCGGTGCCCAGACTTTCTATTACAGTAAGTCAGATGAGGCTAAAGAACTTGCCATCGCTATCCAGAAAGAACTTGTCAGCCGTCTCGGTCCTAATCTCCGAAAAGCAAAAGCAGGCGATGATTACTTTGTGCTACGCAAATCTACGGTTCCTGCAGTCATTGTAGAAGTGGGGTTCCTGTCGAATCCGCGGGAAGAGGCCTTACTTGCTCAAGCTGACTATCGAAGACAGGTGGCTGAAGCTGTTTTCCACGGGACTGTCAATTATCTGGTGGACTCTTACAAAAGACGCAGGTCTCAAAAGGCTCATGAAGCCAGGCCGACCTCTGATCTGTCAAGCGAATTCAAGGACACCCAGGATGATGCTTCTCTGTATTCACGAGCTAAGGCCGCTTTGAACCTGGATGTAGATGAAGTAGCCTTATATTTTGCCGGACCTACCAATTTTGATGATGACCTTATGCCTGAAGTGCGCAAAATCCCCGGCCTGGGGACAGAGAGCAAGCTGGATGAGCGTGCGTCAAGGATTGTGCAAGAACTCATAAAAGGGCCTGCGCGCGGAAGCGTGCTGTGCCCGACGCTGCCGAGAGGCACATGTCTTGAGTCTGTCAAGATCGTAGAGAATGTGGCCTACGTAGACTTCAGCAAGGAACTCATGGAGAACCATTGGGGAGGGAGCAGGGCGGAGGAGTTGACTGTCTACTCTATTGTTAATACCTTAACAGATGTTTCAGGAATTAAGGAAGTTCAGATTCTTATCGAAGGTTCGATCCCCTCGACTATTGCAGGGCACATTATTCTTGATGAGCCCCTTTCCGCCAACTTCGACATCATAGAGCTTAAGAATTTCTAAGATGGGGTAAAGAGGAAAAATCGGGTAGCTCACAGAATATCTTAGCAGCTTGAGGATTATCCTACGACTGAGATTTGCGCTGTCTGCGTGAGAAAGGCAAGGTGCGATTTTCATGAGACAAAGAGGCGTAGTGTTGTGCGCTCTTACGCCCCATCCGCCTCTATTAATCCCGGAGATAGGGAAAAGGGATATCAGCACTGTCAAGGCGACGAAGGAAGCCATGGGTAAACTGGCTTACCGCGTAAGTCGAGTCAAGCCTGATGTGATCATTGTTATCAGTCCCCATGCGCCGTTATTTCATGACGTTATAGCGGTTTTGGTTGATCAGCCGCTGACCGGGGATTTTTCCGGGTTTGGTGTGCCAGGCGCCAAATATTCTTTCAAAAACGATTTGGAACTTGCCCATGTCATCATGGACGAGGCTAACGAGATCGGCGTGAGAATGTATGAATTCGATTCAAAGAGCGGAGATAGGCATAGAAGGCTCCATGGGTTGGATCATGGGGTTCTTGTCCCTATGCACTTCATCAGTGAAGAGGTGGGTCAGGATGTCCCGATAGTTGTGATGGGCACCGCACTATTGCCCCGTGATGAGCTTTATGCTTTTGGACAGGCTATAGATAAGGCAGCCCGAAGGTTGGAGAGGAGGGCTGTTCTGGTTGCAAGCGGAGACCTGTCACACCGTCTGACCCGAGATGCGCCTGCAGGTTACAGTGCCCGGGGCCGCGAATTTGATGAGAAGCTCATTGAGTTCTTGCGGGACATGGATGTTCAAGGGATTCTGTCCCTGGATGATTCTTTGCTGGATGAGGCCGGTGAGTGCGGTTACCACCCGGTTGTGACTGCCCTTGGCGCACTTTCCGGTGATGATGTCCGATCAGAGGTGCTCTCATACGAAGGCCCGTTCGGAGTGGGTTACGGATGCGTCGTTTTCGGTCCTAAGACAGCTTTTGAAGGGGGTTGCGGTTAAGTGCAGTGTTCATCCTGCGAAAGTTTTCCCGTAAAACTGGCTCGCGCTGCAGTCGAGGCGTACGTGAAGCATGGAAAGATAATCAGTCCCCCCGAAGATGTCCCTCAGGAGTTCCTGGGACAGTCAGGAGTGTTTTGCACTTTGAAGATAAATGGGGAGCTAAGGGGCTGCATCGGAACTATCGAATCAACTACCGGAAGCATCTCGAAAGAGATTATCAGGAATGCGATTGCCGCTGCAACTGAAGATCCCAGGTTTCAGACTGTGAGCAAAGACGAACTGGCGAGGCTCCGCTATTCTGTGGACGTCCTGATGCCCGGTGAGCCCGTACAAGGCCTGGATGAGCTAAATCCTAGGCTCTATGGTGTCATAGTCCGTAAGGGACGGAGGCGCGGACTGCTTCTCCCTGATATCGAAGGAGTGGATACTCCTTACGAGCAGGTGGCTATAGCAAAACGTAAGGCCGGCATACGTCAGAATGAAGATGTAGAAATCGAGAGATTTGAAGTCAAGAGGTACACCTGATGAGGAAGGCATCTTACTGGGAGGCCAAGCCGGATGATGTCGTTTTGTGTCTTCTCTGTCCGCAATACTGCAACATAAAACCGGGGAAGGTAGGGGTGTGCCGGGCGAGAAAAAACGTAGCAGGCGAGCTTGTTTCACTCAATTATGGCGAAATAACGTCTTTTGCGTTAGATCCCATTGAGAAGAAGCCTTTGTACCATTTTTGCCCGGGAGCGGACATTCTCTCAGTTGGAACCAAAGGATGTAACCTTTCGTGTGGGTTCTGTCAAAACTGGCATATTTCCCAAGCTGACACAGAGACTCATAGCATTACGTCAAAGGCTTTAGCTGAAGTTGTGGCGAATTATGGTAGGAAGGGGGAGTCTATCGGGCTTTCATATACGTATTCCGAGCCTCTGATTTGGTTTGAATTTGTGTTGGAGACTGCCAGGCTTGTTCATGAAAAAGGCTCAAAGAACGTGCTGGTGACAAATGGGCACATTAACGAAAACCCGCTTAGGGAGCTTCTTCCTTACATAGACGCTATGAATGTCGACGTAAAAGCCTTCTCTCCTTTGTTTTATGCCAAAGTGTGCAGTGGAAAGCTGGAACCGGTGTTACGAACAGCCCGACTTGCGCGCGAGGCAGGTTGTCATATCGAGATTACGAATCTCATAATACCCGGCTTAAATGATGCTGAAGATGAAGTCGGCAAATTAGTCGATTGGGTTGCACAGACTCTCGGTGATACAACACCTTTGCATTTTTCCAGGTACTACCCGGCGTACAAGTTCAAACAGCCGCCAACGCCCATTGCAACGCTACGCAGAGCGGCCGAAATTGCAGGAGAGAAACTGAAATATGTATATCTTGGAAACGTCCCCGGCAAGGAAGGCGCGGACACCGTCTGCTACGAGTGTGGAAAGACAGTGATAGAACGTACTGTTTTCGGTGTGGCCGAAATCCATGTGAGGGACGCCAAGTGCGGGTACTGTGGCGCCCCTATCCACATTATTCAAACCTAATCGCTTCTGTCGGACAAGAGTCTCTCGCTTCAGCGCAGCAGTCTACATCGCTGCATTCGTCCGCGTCAATTACGTGGGCTTGCCCGTCATCTCCTATCTCGAATACTTCAGGGCATATGTCTGCACAAAGTCCACAACCGATACAGAGGTCTGAATCTACGGTAATAGTTGCCATTTATGTGTCGCGGCTTCAACCTCAAAATAGTGTTTTTGTATGATTAGTTTAGTGTTTTTCCAGCTTATCCAAGGGTTCTACGTAATTTGTCCGGTAGTCATCAGGATTAGCTTGGCATTATTCTTACAGGTTTACTTGCTATTTGCGTTGGCCGCTTACCTCCTTTCAGTAATAGTCTTGTCCGGATCTGGGAAAACAATGTTTTGGAGGCGATTATGAAGGAGTTCCCGTTATATTGTCGAACCATACTCTTAAATACCCAGAGAAAAGGAGGGATAATGATGAAGAAGAGGCTACTTATAGCACTAGTGCTCATTGGAGCGATGGCATTTGCCAGTGTCGCATCTGCAGCAAACCATGTCGGCGTTGGTTACTATTTCCAGGGAGACGCGCGAGGGTTAACCCTAAAAGGTGAACTGGCGCTTACTGACATGATAGACGTTGGCGTGGACTACTTTGGTATTGAAAATGCAGGCTGGGCCGATATTTATGGATCAATGGATCTTAAGGACTTCGGCGATGCTCTCGTCGGCGCATACGGAGGAATCAGACTGTATACTGCCGGTGGAACCAAGCCCGTCCTGCTGTTGGGCGTATGGGGCGAGCAGCCGGTACACCCTCAGGTCGTGGTGTACGGCGATGCCGGTGTCGGCGTCAGACTTGATTCCGGTAGTGTTAAGGCATGGCTGGAGGCTGTCGGCGGTCTGATGGCAGAAGTTTATGATCCGTTCTGGCTGGCAGGCGAAGTCATCTTTAAGACACAAGACGCACCTAGCTCTACAGGGTTTAGAGTGCTTGTCGGTGTGGATTTTTAGCTGTTTAAGCCGGGAAACAATGTAATAATTGTATCTGAAACAGGCTGCGCGACTTCACTTGGAATTGAGGCGTGGCCTGTTTGTATCTCTACCGGTCTTTCGATCTCCCTTGAGCCTACATATGAGATCAACGTGTAAGATCACCATATGAAATCACCATATAAGATGAATATATAAGATCAACATAGGCACTCTCTTCTCTTGCTCGCCTAAGGACGAGAAATCAATTGTCATGGAAAAATGCACCCAAAACAGGCATGTACCCCAAATAGTTATTGCATAAATATGCGCTTATGTCGTATAATGATGCCATATTGCTGCAAGTGTTTTCCGTAGGTATTTTTCCGAGAAGCAGATTTGGGTTATCAAAGGCGTTAAAGGTGGGATATTGCTGTGATTCGTGTTGGAATAGTAGGCGCATCAGGTTATGCAGGAGGAGAGCTCATACGACTTCTTGTAGGTCATGAAGGGGTGAACATTACTGTTCTTGTTTCCCGAACTCATGCAGGGAAACCGGTAGCACAGGTATATCCGGGTTACTACGGTTATGACTTGCCTCATTTTCAGGAGTTGTCCGTAGCCGAGCTTGCCGACAGGTGTGACTTGCTATTTGTGGCTGCGCCTTCCGGAGCTGCGTGGCCTTGGATAGAGGACCTTATATCCATGAATCCTGAGATAAAGATAATCGATATAGGTTCCGACTTGCGATTGAAAGACCCTTTGCTATATCAAGAATGGTACGGGTATGTACATGGAGCTCCTGAATTGCTGTGTGAGTCGGTGTACGGTTTGACCGAATTATATGCAGAGGATATAAGTAATGCGCGATTAGTGGCGAACCCAGGGTGCTACCCGACTGCGACTATTCTGGCATTTGCCCCTCTTGTCCGTTTCGGGGTGGTCAGGATGAACAGCATTATTGTGAATGCCCTCTCCGGCGTATCCGGCGCAGGGAGAACCGTAGGACAAGGTTATCATTTCCCCGAGTGTAACGAAAACATGAGGGCGTACGGCCTCCTCCGCCACAGGCATATTCCTGAGATTGAACAGGAACTCACTGCAATTGCAAGGATAGGAGGACATGATGAGGCGGTGAATCTCAGCTTCACGCCTCACCTGGTTCCGTTGAATCGTGGGATCCTGGTTACAGGGTATGCTGATTTCAGAGACTTGGGTGTCAGCTTAGAGACTTCGGGGCTTACAGAAGTTTATGAGAGCTTTTATGAGGGCAAAAAATTTGTTCGAATTCTACCTCCTGCTGAAATCCCCCAGACTAAGGCAGTGGCAGGATCCAACTACTGTGATATCAGTGTTAGGGTAGACGAAAGGACAGGAAGAGTATTAGTTATGTCAGCAATAGATAATCTTGTGAAAGGCGCTGCAGGTCAGGCCCTCCAAAACATGAACCTGATGTTTGGTGAGCCTGATGACAAAGGGCTTACCTCAGCCCCGTTGTGGCCGTGAGGCATGAGCGGACAGCGACGGGTCGAAGGAAGAGAGGCGATAGGTGGAATGTCGGAGTTAAAATACGAGTCACAAGGGAGTTGGCAACAAGCTGTAGGTGGGGTTACTCTGCCCCGGGGTTTTCAAGCGTCAGGGGTGCATTGCGGAATAAAGAAGTCCCGTCCTGACCTTGCATTGATAGTGTCGGAGAAACAGGCTGCTGCTGCCGGCGTATTTACGTCGAACCTGGTTAAGGCTGCGCCTGTCCTTGTGACTATGGAGCACCTGAAATCCGGATGCGCCGGGGCAATAGTGGCAAACAGCGGAAATGCCAACGCGTGCACAGGTGAAATCGGGCTGAGGGATGCCGGAATTATGGCTGACGAGGCTGCTTGCGCCCTTGGTATTAACCCGCAAGAGGTGTTAGTGGCGTCCACCGGAATAATAGGGAAGGCATTGCCAATGGATGAAGTGAGGGAAGGGATCCATATTGCAGCGTCCAGGCTAAGTCCTAAGGGTTCAGGTGATGCCGCAAAAGCTATTCTCACCACTGATCTGACTACCAAGGAAATTGCTCTGACAGGGCACATCTCTGACCGAAATGTATCAATCGGAGGAATCTCGAAAGGGTCAGGGATGATTCATCCTAACATGGCAACTATGTTGGGGTTCATCACTACTGATGTGGCAATTACCCCTGTGATGCTGAAAAAAGCCCTGGTTGAAGCTGTAGACGAGTCCTTTAACATGATCACTGTGGATGGAGACACAAGTACCAACGACATGGTAATAGTAATGGCTAACGGCCTTGCCGATAATCCGGTAATAGACGAAGAAGGCCCTGAGTTTCATAGGTTCTGCTGCGGGCTCCGCAAGGTTATGGTTTCTCTCGCTAAGATGATTGTAAAAGACGGAGAAGGCGCAACGAAGTTCGTAGAGGTTAGAGTCGTAGGCGCGGATACCGTAGAGGACGCAAGACGTATCGCGAAGACAGTCGCTTCCTCCAATCTAGTCAAAACTGCAATCTTCGGGGCGGATCCGAATTGGGGACGGATTCTGGCTGCCGCGGGTAGGGCCGGCGTAGACTTTCGTCCGGATTTAACAGACGTGTATATCGGCGATGTCCTTGTGGCGAGTTCAGGGAAGATGAATGGTTTTGACGAAGCCGACGCCGGGAAGTCGAATAGTTTCGATGAAGCCGATGCCAGGAAGGCGTTAGCTAAGAAAGACACAGAAATCACGATTGATCTCAATATCGGGAGTAGGACTGCATCTGCCTGGACATGCGACTTGACTTACGACTATATAAAGATAAATGCGAGTTATACATCTTAAGGAGGGGTTTACGTGGATCTTGCGAGTGAAAGAGCAAGCATACTGGTGGAGGCTTTACCATACATAAGAGCGTTTTTTGGGAAAACCGTTGTAATAAAGTATGGCGGGTCTGCCATGACGGATCCCTTCTTGAGAAAGATGGTGGCTACGGATATCACTCTTCTCAGATATGTAGGCATGAATCCTGTTATTGTCCATGGCGGTGGCAAAGAGATTACTCATCTCATGAAGCGGCTGGGGAAAGAACCCGTGTTTGTCAACGGGCTTCGGGTGACAGACGCTGAGACCGCCGAAATAGCTGAAATGGTGCTTACAGGCAAGGTCAACAAAGAAATCGTCTCGCTGATTAACCAAAGTGGCGGGAAAGCCATAGGGCTTTCAGGGAAGGATGCATGCTTGATTACAGCAGCCAAGCTACAGCCGGAGAAGTGTTGCTCATCAGGCGAGAAATGTCCGGCAGTGGATTTGGGTTACGTAGGGGCTGTGACGAAAATGGACCCGGGGGTCATAGATGTAATAGTCGGTGCCGGGTTCATTCCTGTAATATCACCTGTGGCTGCAGACACGAAAGGCGCCACTCTGAATATAAACGCTGATCACCTGGCCGGCAGTCTTTCCTGTGCTCTCCGGGCTGATAAGTTAATTATGCTGACGGACGTTGAAGGGATCATGGATGATCCCGAGGATCTGTCATCCCTCATGGAAGAGCTTACAATCGATGAAGTGAAAGAGATGACCGAAGACGGGCGCATTGCGCGAGGCATGATTCCGAAAGTCGAGGCTTGCGTCACTGCGTTGCAGGGAGGAGTCGAACGAACACACATAATAGACGGCCGCCGTCCCCACTCCCTTCTCCTGGAGATGTTCACTGATAAGGGAATCGGGACAATGATTCTCAAATAGAAGAAACGATGCGTGTAAGAATTCTGCGGGAGAATGGAAGGGAGGAAGGCAGGAGTCTGTCTGAAAGGAGCAGATTCTTGCGCCGGGAGTATGGAACATCTGAAGACTGAGGAAGTTAAGGAATTGACAAAGGAGTACCTGATGAATACATACGGCCGTGACGGGATTTCCCTTGTTCATGGATCCGGGGCCAGAGTATGGGATGCTGAAGGTAGAGAGTACTTGGATTTTGTAAGCGGGATTGCTGTATGCGGATTAGGCCATTGCCATCCCAGGGTTGTGGCTGCCATAAGGGAACAGGCACAGAGACTGATGCATTGCTCTAACCTTTACCACATTGAAAACCAGGCCCTCCTCGCCCGGATGTTACTGGCGGGATCGCCCTTTGGCAAGGCATTCTTTTGCAACAGCGGTACAGAGGCCAATGAAGCTGCGATTAAGTTGGCTCGGAAATACGCCAGGGTAAAACACGGGGTTGCCAGATATGAAATAGTGACCGCTTTGAAGTCCTTCCATGGGAGAACTTTAGGCTCCCTTACTGCTACGGGACAAACTAAGTACCACAAGGACTTCGGACCACTTCCCGAAGGGTTCACATATGTGCCGTTCAATGACATCCTTGCCATGGAACAAGCTGTGACAGGAAAGACCGCTGCGGTTTTGCTGGAGCCTATTCAAGGTGAAGGCGGGATTTACGTAGCTGATGAGGAATACCTTTGGCGAGTCAGAGAACTTTGCGATGAAACTGGGGCTATCCTTATCATGGACGAGGTCCAAACGGGTATAGGGCGTACCGGTAGGATGTTTGGTTTTGAGCATTTCCGAGTCGTGCCTGATGCAATCACTCTGGCGAAATCCCTGGGGGGCGGGTTCCCCATCGGCGCTCTTCTTGCTAAAGATGAAGTTGCAGAGGTATTTACGCCTGGCACTCATGCTGCCACGTTCGGTGGTAATCCATTGGCGTGTGCTGCGTCTTTGGCTGTTCTGAAGACTATGCAAGAAGAAGATATCGTCAATCATGTAACGGATGTAAGCCAAATCCTCTTCAATAGGCTTAATACACTCAAGGAAAGACATCCTCAGGTAACCGAAATACGGGGACGAGGATTGATGGTAGGCATTGAGGTCTTGGGCAAACCGGAGACAGGTATAGAAAGCCCTGCTAAGCTTATATGTTCTATGTGCGCAGGCATGGGTCTTTTGGTGAACGCTGTTACAGACACGACGTTGCGTCTGCTTCCTCCCCTCATTATTGGAGAGGAAGAAATTGAGCAGGCAGTGGACGTCATCGAACAGGTCATATGCGCGGTTTATTAGGTCGGGACCCGGAATGCACATATCCTGCTTTTCAGAGAAGGAGTTCCGGTAGTATTCTCCGAATTAGAAGAGGCACGCCGCATTTAAGGCACGTCCGGAGACGGCGGGCGTTGGCAGATCCATTACCAAAGAAGGGCGGTATCGAATATGTTTAACCGGAGGAGTTATCTCTTGGACAATGTCGCTCTGGGAATGCGTGGGAAGAGTCTGCTATCCATTCACGACCTTAGCCGGGAGGAAGTATGGAAAATCTTTGAGGTCAGTTCCAAATTGAAGGAAGAGACGAAGACAGGCATCACCCATCATCTGCTTTGCGGAAAGACGCTGGCCATGATTTTCTTGAAACCCTCGACGCGGACGAGGGTTTCGTTTGAGGTGGGCATGTGGCAGTTAGGCGGATATCCCTTGTTCTTGAGTTCGCAAGAACTCCAGCTTAAAAGGGGTGAGACTACTTCTGACACAGCTCAGGTTTTGTCCAGGTATGTAGATGGGATAATGATACGCACCTTTGACCAAAAGGACGTGGAAGACCTGGCTGAATACGGCACGATTCCCGTGGTAAACGGCCTTACAGACCTTCTCCATCCTTGTCAGGTCTTAGCGGATTACTTCACAGTCTACGAGAAACGTGGAACAATGAAAGGCCTGAAGATGGTCTATGTAGGAGACGGAAACAACATGGCGCACAGTCTCATGTATGGAGGGGCAAAGGTCGGCATGCATGTGACAATAGCGTGCCCGCCCGAGTTGCAGCCTATTCCGGAGATCGTCGAGGCTGCCAGGGAAGACGGTAAGGCCGAAGGAGTCCGAATTGAGGTCACTAATGACCCGTACGCAGCAGTCAAAGGCGCTGACGTCATCTACACGGACGTATGGGCCAGCATGGGTCAAGAAGCTGAAACAGAAAGGAAAACCCGTATTCTTAAGCCTTACCGGCTTAACGAAGACCTTGTAAAAGCTGCAGAGAATAAGGACGTCATGGTTATGCATTGTCTGCCTGCTCACAGAGGCGATGAGATTACCGACGGAGTTATGGATGGTCCTCATTCCGTTGTGTTTGATGAAGCAGAAAACCGTCTCCATGTGCAGAAAGCTATCCTTGCCTTGCTGATGCAGGATAAGTGCGAATAGTTGCCGGCTAAGGCGCCCGATCAGTGCCAGGTTAGTCGCCGGATAAATCGCGAGGTAGGTTGTCAGATATGGCGCTGCATTAGGTGTCCGATAAGTGCCAGGTTAGTCGCCGGCTAAGGCGCCTGATAAGTTACGAGATGCGTTGCGGGACATGTCGCTGGATTACCTGCTAGACTGTGGTCAGTCGGTAACTGCAGTGCTTTTAAGGGCTTCACAAACTCGGTGTCACAGAATGGTATGCACTCGCCTGCACACTGGCCCCTGTAGCTAGGTCGGGTGCTGATTCTGTGTAGCGTCAGCCAGTAGGGTGGTCGATTTTCTGCCACGCTTCTAGATTCAGTGGTTGCCTTTATACCACATTCTCAGAAGCAAGCTTTAGAGTGGCAGGAATTCGACCACCGTGTAGTTGACTGGCTCACCTGGTAAGCCATTCAGGGGGATCTGATAGTCTCTCAGTTGGTGACTGGCTCACCTGGTAAGCCAATCAGGGGGATCTGATGGCTTCCTAATGGTCGATTGGCTCACTGATCAGCCTTTGGGTGGTCGTAACTCGACTAGCGCTCCAGAGAACATACGCTTTTCCGCTTGTTGTAAAAAAATGGGTGGTAAGCATTCTACCATCTCAAGTGGATCCAGAAAAAGCGTGCCTGTTTTCGACCATGTTTTCAAAACATCTGGTCGAAAACCCTACACCTTTAGAAGCCCAAAAAAGGACGCGCCCGATTTTTGACTACGGGCAGGCCTTTGGCATGCGAACCAGACGTCAAGGGTCGACCCCTCATCCATTCGTTTCCTTCGATAGGCCGCAAGTTCCAAGGCTACCAATACTTACACCAGCTAGAGTGCGGTTTGGGTGAAGGAAGTACGCTTGCTGCGAAGAACTAATCTATCACCCGGTCAACATCCGCTCGAATATCACATGGTCTGATGACATTACCTGCCGGTTGGCAAGGCCTGCCTGCTGAGGATTGGAGTCCGGTTAGGAATTCGACTCAGGCGGACTTGGTAATGTACCGTCAGATTGGGTAATGGGCCAACAGATTGAGTAATGGACCAATGGCCTGAGTAGTGAATCAACGAGCCGGCACCGGACCAGCGGGTTGGGTAAGGTATCGGCGGATTGGGTAATGGGCCAACGGATTGAGTGATAGTTGGCGGATGAAGATGACCCGGGATTGAGAGCCCGGTAGGCGCATGAAAGGAGGTGCCCCCCAATAGTGCCGGAGGCCGGGTGAGATCACACAGTGAGATCATGAAGTGGGATCATCCATTGAGACTGAAGAGTGAGATCGTCCACTGAGACCCGGAAGCAGATGACACAGTGGGATTTCACAGTAAGAACACACAATGAGATCGCACAATGAGATCACACATAGCAAACGGTGAAAAGCATGGAGCAAACAATGAAGTATGGGAATCCAAGGAGCAAGGTAACATGGACACTTGGTCTCATATTCCCATCAGTAGCATTGCTTACGGCTCGCTTTCACCAAGCAATTCACTAAGGGGGATAGATCATGAAAAGACATATCTCAATACTAGCGATGGTTTTAGTGCTTGCGGTAGCAGCGCCGGTTCTGGCTGCCCCCAGCATCAACGTGGGAGGCTCCCTTTCCACGGTGTTCCAGATTGTTCCAAGCGATCCTATCGATGCGGGAATATCCGCTACATCTGACTTGCATCTGGAACTTTCCATGGAAATGGAAAGCGGAAACCAGGTCCGAGGATACATAGGGTTTGCGCTGACCGAGTGGGATCCTTTTGAAAATGAGGATGAAGATCCTGAGCTAGGCGAGATGAATTACAAGAGCCTGACTCCCCGTCCTTTGAACCTTATGAACGCTCTCATCATCAATAAGGTCTACCTAGAGACAACAGGCGCATTCTATCAGGGCGGACCGGCTCTGACCACTCGCTTTGGAGATCTGGAAGTGGATTACTCGCCTTATATCGCCCACATCTCCGAGACTGACGGTGTGATTGAAGGCGTCCAGACAAGCGGCCTGTGCCTCGGCCCTGTTGAATTGGCAGGCTTCTACGGATGGGCTACCCGCCCAGTCGGAGAAGGCCAAGAAGCAACAAACGTAAGGTTCGTTGACCTCGGTATCTATGGGCAAGGTGAAACCGAAGGTATCGATCTTCAGGGTGCAGCGGTGAAGACCGGCGACGACGTCGCTCTTGCAGGAAGT
>JAAYRV010000180.1 GCA_012518595.1 Bacillota bacterium | reverse complement strand
GTCTTCCTCGTTCACCTTTGTGACCTTCAGCAATTTAACATCTTCAAATAGAGCGGACTTATCCAGAGAAACCACAAGTCCGGCTGCTTGAGAAAGCCCGGTAGCCTCTGCATGAAACAGGATCTTGGCGTCATTTGCCAGTGAAACCCGGGCCAGGCGCACTCCTTTCGGCATCAATTCAGACAATTCCTTTAGGATTTCGTCTGCAGGAAGGCCTGTCTTCGTTTCCCTCCTGGCCAGTTCAAGCTTAGATTCTATATCTTTCTTCCGTTTGCCGGTCTCGATCAGTTCCTCCTCGATCCAGGCGTAGCCTGAGAAATCCGACTCCAGAATCGAAAGGGCTTCCTCTGCCAGTTTCAGCTCTCTGGTCTTCACAGTGTAGAGAAAGGATAGACCGAATACGAAAAGTGATACAATTACGAGAGCTGTCACCCAGAACAACCCAGGGCGTTTAGGTTTCGCGATCTCCTCCGGAAGCAGGTCTATTCCTTTCATCAGCCATCCACCCCTCGATAGGCAAGCCCGACAGCGACCGCAAGCGAAGTCCCATAGCCGGCTAAATCCTCTGCGAGATGCGAATTACCGGAGAAAGTAACGTTAACCAGAGGATCGCCTACTGTCACTTCCAGGCCAAGGCTTGCTTCCAAGTACTCCCGGAGTCCGTTTAGACTTGAGCCCCCGCCTGTCAGAACAACACTTTCTATAAGTGAATGCCCTCCGTTTCTTACCCTGGCCTGAGCATTACAGTAATCTATAGACCGCCTGACCTCTACAGCCAGCCTTTGAGCGACTTCCCCAAGGGCTTCTCCGGTTTCCATATCCTGATGGATATCTCCATCACCTTGCGCCCCATCTGTCCCCAGCAAGCTCACTTTGCGCTTTAGCTCTTCAGCTCGGGCGAAGTCCAGCTTTGTAGCGCGGGCAATTGCTTCGGTAAAAGTGTTGCCGCCTATGTTCACAATGCGGGTAAACCTTAAGACCCCTTGTTCCGAATACACCAGATCAGTTGTGCCGCCGCCGATATCCACGAAAAACTGAGCGTCTTTGGATTTCTCATCACAAAACACGCGACAAATCGTAATTGGCTGAATATCAAGGAAAAGAGGCCTCACACCTGCAAGCTCCATGGTTTCTACGTGGCTTGCCACAAGGCCTTTCGGCGCAGCGACAATCATGACCTCAATCTTGTCAGGGGAGTCATGCGCAGCCCCGATAACATCAAAGTCTATACTTGCCTCCTCCACAGGATAAGGAACATACGCGCCTGCTTCCCATTTCACTGCTTGGGCCAGTTCCTCCCTGGGCATCCTGGGAAAGAATACATGTCTTACGATAACCTCTCCCCCTGACACCGCAGCGCATACTTCCCTACCCTTGATGCCGCCGGCGTTCAAGGCTTCTTTCACTGCGTTTGCCACCTTCGGAGGATCCATCACTCTGCCGTTACTGATGACTCCCTGCGGAGTGGGAAAGACTCCGAAATTCGTGATCTCCAGTTTGCCTCCGGCCTTTCTTGCTTCAACCGCTTTTATGAAGCATGTTCCGATATCAAGCCCGATAATCCGCCTGAAGCGGCCGAGCGAAAACATCCTCCTCGAGAGAATCGCCTCCCTTCTTTAAAGCCCGAGCCACGGGAAAACCAGGGAAATAACCTGTTCGCTGAAAACACATGTAATGATCGTCCCTAAGGATATGAACGGCCCGAACGGAATCTCGTCTCTCCGTGACTTAATACCCAGCGCCATGAGAATTACTCCGGCTATTGCCCCGGTAATGCATGCAATGGCAAAGGATGCAAGCCCACCCGGAACACCGAGGAAACTGCCGACAAGGGCCATGAATTTTATGTCCCCGCCGCCCATTCCGCCGCGGCTTACCATCGCTATGAGAAACACTAAGCCTCCTAATGCCAAGACACCCAACGCTCGACTGAAGATCCCTTGGATCCCCCCGGAGAAAGCCCCCATCAGTAATCCTACAATCATCCAAGGCAAGGTTAGGCTATCAGGTATAATCTTGTGCCTCGAGTCTATACCGGCAGCTACGATAGCAAGGCTTATCAGTATGAGAGAGTTTATTGCGGACAAAGTAAGCCCTTGGGAGCTTAAGACTTTCGCAAAGAGCAATCCAGAACCTACTTCGAGTATGAGATGCCAAAGAGGCACTCTCTCCCTGCAGTGCCTGCACCTTCCCCATACTAGGATGTATCCTATTATCGGGATGAGCTCAGCCGCCCCGAGCCGCGCCCCGCACTTAGGACAGTGCGACCCTGGCGCAATCAGCGATTCGCCTCGGGGGATACGGTGGATACATACCCCCAGGAAGCTGCCTACTACGGCTCCGATTATAAAACCTGCCAGTTTCAGCACTCTGTCAGTAATCCTCACTTTTCGGTGATTTCAAAATCGCTCATACCGGACTTATGACCCTTGATTTCCGTAATGAGCGTGCCTTCATGCGCCTTCAGACCCTCACCTTAACCCGGAAGAACCCTTCGGTATTGACTGCTTGTCCGGCGGCTTGTTCCGGTAGGGAGTCCTACCGGAACAAGCCGGATAATCTCCTGCATCCCGAAGATGCAAGTCTCTCTCAACATGCGTGCTCATAATATCGAATCATACATGAGGTATCCTATTCAGACTGTGTCGTGCCGTGGTTGCAAGATACACTCCCATCACTAGTGCTTATGGTGTATTCCCCGCCTAGCGGACACGTCGGTGCCTCCTTGATATAACCTGGCACTAAGTAGTCCTTACCTGTTTCCGCCCCACTAATGCCTGCTGGATACTTGTCCCCTTCGTCCAGGTTGTCTGCCCAGTACCTCATTACTGCACTTTCAAGGATCGCCACATTCGCAGCGCATGCACTTTCCTTTGCCTTCTGTAAAGAAGCAGTATACCTGGGTATAGCAATTGCAGCAATAATACCGATAATAGCAAGGACAATCAAAAGCTCAATTAATGTAAAACCCCGGTTGTTATGTAGTACCTTCCGCACGTGCCTCTTAACACGTACCATAATATCCTTCATGGTCTCCT
>JAAYRV010000026.1 GCA_012518595.1 Bacillota bacterium | reverse complement strand
CAGAGCCCGCTGTTACCGGAAATGCCACTTTACTGGGTGGAGAAATCATGCTGGAACGCAAGATTTCCCTGACAGAATTGGCAGATCGGGTAGGCATAACCATGGCCAACCTATCCATACTGAAAAACAACAAGGCGCGTGCCGTGCGCTTCTCAACCCTGGATGCCCTCTGCCGCGAGCTGGACTGCCAGCCGGGCGATATCCTATCCTATCGCACCGGTGAAGAGGAAGAATCGGCGGATTAATGGATATTTGCATCTTGTCTGCAAGGCGATTAGGGGTTTTCGTCTTGACAAGAAGTTTGCGATGAAACCCTTTGGGTAAGCCAGCGCCGGTAAGCTTCAGTGTATTCTGAATAAAGAGAAGCTTGGGGCGTCACAGAAGAGTATCTTATCATTCGTTCCATAGCCGTATCTAAGTCGCCATAGATGCCTACTCCCGCTGCAGCACAGACTGCAGCACCCATTGCGCTGCCTTCCTTAATTAATGGCACCAGAATAGTCTTTCCCAGTACATCCGCGAGCATCTGAATCCAGAATTCACTCTTAGCGCTACCGCCACATACTCGGATACTTGCAGGTTCAAGTCCTGCAACTTGAATCACCTGTTCGAGGTTGCCACGCACTGCGAAAGCATTGCTCTCCAGTATAGCTCGGGCGAAGTCGCTTCTCCCATTGCTTTCGTTCAACATATCCAGGGGCTGCATTACAGTAAATCCCCCGGGAAGCGCCTTGAACACTCTGGCGTTCATTATTTGTGGACCAATGTACGCCAGAACACCGTTACTGCCTATAGGCGACTCGTTAGCTTCCTCTGTGATCAGAGCGTAAAGATTGCCTGATGAAGCTCCTGCCATCGCCATTTCAGTTTGGTAGAAGCTATCTCGGAACCATTTTAATGATATACCTGTTGCACCTGCATTGCTCTCCACAACCCAGGTGTTATCCAATAGATATGGACAGGTCCACGTTCGTCCCTCCGGATCGATTATTGGCCTATTCATCACAATTTGGACAGGAGTTGAAGTGCCTGCCACTATCCCAACATCGCCGATGTTGACAGCGCCGCTCCCCAGGAGCCCACACTGTGTATCCGCACCACCCACAACTACGGGAGTGCCGGCTGAAAGTCCGGTCTGTTCAGCAGCTTGCTCATTCACTTCACCTATAACAGTCCCTGGTTTATGTATCGGGACAAATAGACGAGCCGGAATGTTGAGAATATCAGCCAATTCCGTTGACCAATTGAGAGAATTAATATCGAATAAACCTGATTCTGCGGCATTCGTCGGTTCCGATGCTGTCTTACCACTTAGTTTGAAAAGAATCCAATCATTCATCATTAGCAATCCTGCGGCACGTTCTATTACCTCAGGACGATGTCGAGCCAACCAGGGTATACGTGCTGAAGCAAAAATCGGGGCCGGCCAATGGCCTGTAAGGCGGTATGTTTTCTCGCCATAAGCATCTCCTTGGCGCCCTGCTTCTGCGATTGCTCTCGCATCCCGATTCGGCCCTGCATAGAGCTCCCGACCATTCTCATCAATAATTACACATGCCTCACGCATGCTGGTAGAGCTAACAGCAATAATATCTTCAGGGTCCAATCTATACTGTGTCATTACATCCCTGGAAACTTCACATAGTATCCTCCAGAATTCATCCGGGGCGAACTCAACGCCTAAGGGTCGGGCATCTCCAGGATATTGATACGTCCACTCACGGTGGGATGTAGCCCAGCAACGTCCATTAACATCTACAACGAAGGCTCGCCCACCACCCCCTCCGGCATCAAGAACTAGTATGAACTTCCCCATGATACTGCTACCTCCACATGGTAATTTCACCCGGCTACAAGTTGCCCCAGTTAAGTGCAATGATACCGTACAGTAGAACCCCGAATATCACGACTCCGGCAGCGAGTATCGCCTTCTCAGAGGAACGAAGGGATACCGACCTCATTCCGGTAACCGGACCGGCTCCAAATGCTCTGTTCTGAACAGATATTGTCATAACGTCTATGGAATTCATCACATACTTTCCCAGTGGGATGAGGAGTGGAGTATAAAGACGGATCAGCTTCACCGGGTTACGAGTGTCTACTGACCAACCTCTGAGCTTTTGCGCAGTTTGAATGATATGCATCTGGCGCGTCAAATCAGGCGTGAATCTAAAAGCAAGCATTGTAATGTATACCACCGGATAGGGTGCTTTGAGTATTGATAAGGCTTGTACTATCTCATTTAAGCTGGTCGTATGGAGAAAAGTAGCAATCAATAGTAATAGGGTTACAGCGGTAAGAGGGAGTTTGGTAAGCCAAATAAACGAACCGACAGTAAGAGCGGTCTCTCCAATAACAGGAAATCCTTGAGGCGTTATTTGAAAGATAACCCTCGATACGATTTCCTGAGGGTACACCTTGAAATAGGCCGGATCCACCACGAAGAAAGCCATATAGAATTGTGAAAGAAATGTCATGACAGCGACAATTACCAGCAGGCCTTTGTATTCACGAAAAGGTAACCGTGCAATCTTGGCAACTACAATCACTAATATCAGCATAGGTAACTTCCACAACGGATCAACTATATACCCGGATATGAGCGCCAGCATGATCAAAAAGGCAAGCTTAATGATGGGATGCACTCTGTGTATCGGTGTATCATGGGCTTGGTACTGAAATTGAGCCATACGAAACTCACCCTCTCCTAACGCCTTGCGAGGCAACCAATGGCATCTGCCAATTCTTCCACTGTCAGCACATGGTCGGGAATAAGTGGATGTCCTAATTCTTGTGCGAGCCTGGTTGGCTGAGGCGGATAAACCATCGCTTCTTCCAAAACCTCCGGCATACTGAATACTTCCCGTGGACTACCGTCTAGGAGTAGTTGTCCTTTCTTAAGCACCACCACCCTGTGACAGTAATTGGCAACGAGTTCCATATCATGAGTCACAATAATAACGGTAACACCTGTTTCGTTAAGTTTGCGTAATACATCTAACACTCTAAGGCTTGCTTTATAATCCAACCCGCCGGTAGGTTCGTCTACTATCAGCACATTTGGCTCCATAGAAATAATTGAAGCCAAAGCCAGTAACCCCTGAATTGACCGAGTCATGCCAAAGGTGGAGTATTCCCCGTATGCACCTAAACCAACCTGTTCAAGCGCAAAATTGACTCGCTTCTCTATCTCATGGGCATCAAAACCGAGACGGGACGGACCATATGCCACTTCTGCGCCAAAAGTATCACAAAACAGTTGATTAGACGGATTTTGAAATACGTAATTAACATGCCGTATGGTTTCGGTCAAAGGCGCATGTACAACATCAACACCGTCCACAATTACTTGCGCATCCGGATTCGTAGGTTTATGAATACCCACCAAGTGATAAGCCAGTGTCGTCTTACCGGATCCGTTTTGTCCTATTAATGCCAACATCTCTCCACGGTTAACCTTAAGGTCTATGCCTCTTAAGGCCTCAACAGGCGGTGGACCCGGGAATACGTGCCAGAGGTTGCGTACGATGACTGCAGCGTCGCCTTCCGCATCTCCTTCAACACTTTTGGACTTACCATTTTCTCTAACGGAATTATCGCAGGAACCAATAACATCAACATACTGATTATTGTCCTGTTTGACATGGCTAAGAGAGTTTTTTACGAACGCGAGGCATTCGTCTATGGTGGTGGGCACTGTATCCTCAGCGGGCTTCATATTATAATCAGATTCCAAGAGCCAGGACACTCTGGTAACTTGAGGGATGCGAAGACCGACCTCTTCTATTAGATCCCGGCGTTTGAAAATCTCGCCGGGAGTGCCGGTCGCAAGTATGCGTCCTTTGTGTAGTAGAACCAATTGGTCCGCAACTGCACATAAGTCCTGGATATCAGTGCCTGAGTCTGTTATTATCACAGACACGCCTTCTTCTTTGAGTTCCTTAACGGCTCTGAATACCTGGGCCTTACCAATGGGATCAAGCATAGCCACAGGTTCATCCATACCGATATATTTGGGCTGCATGGCGATGATACCGGCAAGCGCCAGTAATTGCTGCTCTCCTCCTGAAAGGAATCTGGGGTTGCGACGTTCGTAGCCTTTCAATCTCATCCGGGCAAGTGCCTCTTTAACCCGCTTGCGTATTTCTTCAGGAGGCAAGCCTAGGTTTCCCGGTCCGAAAGCAATATCCTCTTCAACAGTCAGGGAGACTATCTGAAGTGCCGGATCCTCAAACATAAGCACAACATTGCGAGCAAGTTGGGTAGTAGGTACATCCCGAATATTAATGCCATCAATGGATATAGAACCTTCTAATCTGCCAGGTATCTCTTTCGGCACCAGCCCGTTAAGGGTCAAAAGTAACGTCGACTTGCCCGCTCCTGTCGGACCCACAATTGCAGTAACCTGTCCCTCCGGACAAGTCAATGTTACATCTGAAAGCGCCTGCCTTGGTGAGTTCAAGTATGCAAATGATAGCTCTTCTATTTGTATGGACAAAGACTGCACCTCCCAACTTCCACGTCTTTATCTAGGGTTTGACCCGGTTATTACCCGGGTCAAACCCTGATTCATAACGCTACGGTTTCTCCGGAATCAATGCTCCAGCATCTAATCTTCCAAGGTGATCGTAGGCGGAGCTATCTTCGATTCATTACTTCTAATCAATGCTTCACCTACAGCGACACCTGCCAGAGAAGCAAAAGTTCCACTTGTCATGAAGACCGTCAGGAAATGCACCATAGTAGGAATTAAGGCTTGAGAAGGCACGTACCAGAGGTACATGGGAAGAGCCGTAAGAGGCCGCCATATCCAGTAAGCCACTATCCAAAATGCCACTCGGGCCGGAACCTTCTTTCCCCACTTGGTTTCCTTAAACAACCAATAGAAAAGGCTCAAATACATCCATGTAGTCCCATCAGACATACCCACACTCAAGAACCATGAAATTGGATCACCCTGCCCAAAGAGCAACGCCCTTATTGTACCGCCAATCCAGACTGTAAAAAACGTGACAATCGGGTTAAAATATACACCTGCCAACGCCGCTGCAGCTGCCGGAAGATCAAACAGCTGGTTATGAACAATACCGCACGCCGCAAACAATGCTGACATCAGAGCAATAGCTGTATACACATGGGGGCTGAAAAGAGGGTACTCTACACCGTCCTGATAATGTCCCCGAGGAGCCAGCCATTTATTATTGCCTTGAACAATAGCAAAACATAGTAATACCCAAGGTAGCTTCAACACCCAAAAATCAAAGATTTGACCAAGAAGGGAACGTTTTGGCGACCATGGCACCCCGAGTTCTGTTCCATATGGCTTAAAATACAAGACCCCTCCGAGCCATACAAGGGCAGCAACAACAATCCATACTGTAATTAGACCTCGGCGCTTGTGCAGTTTCATTCGTATAAGCCTCCCTAGTTGACTTAATATTGTGTGTGATACCCTAATATACTCAAACAGTCAGGTGAATCCCATATCCATCTATGTAATACTTCCTGTCGAGGCTTGTGTTTGCACCTCCTTTTCACCCTTACTATCGCCTCTATTCCTTATCCGCGAAATATTCCCTGACAAATTGAATGGCATGTTCCGGAAGAACCGCAGGCTTAGGACTAAGAAGACTGCACAACATACTGGTCTTTGCGCTGTCCTCCAAAGCGAGCGCCACTTTGGATGCTTCGAGGAGGTCCTTACCTATTGTGAGCAAACCATGGTTTTGCAGAAGAACTGCCTTAGACTCCTTTGCACATGCCGCAACTGCTTCCGCGAGTTCGCAGGAACCCGGTGGGTAAAAAGGCACAATTGGCGTGTCTATGAACTGTGTTGTTTCTATGGTTACAGGCAGAATCCGTAGCCCGCAAATCCCTAAGATAGTACAAAAAGGCGCATGAGTATGAATAACTGCGTTCATAGTCGGCCTGGCCTCATAAACCCCTATATGCATAAGCGTCTCTATTGAAGGCTTCAAACCCTTCTTGAGGGCTCCTTTAGGATTACCCGCTCCATCAACTATGATTAGTTGATCCGGTGTTAGGCTTCCCTTGTCCAGACCGCTGGGAGTAACCAGATAGCCCTCTCCGTCCGGAAGTCTGACACTGATATTTCCGCCGGAAGACGTAATGAGACCTCGGTTGAACAGTTCCTGAACTGACGCAACTAATTCATTGCGAAAATGCTCATATATCACCTAACATCTGCCTCCTTCATGTCGAGCCTCAGAAACCTGTAAGTCCGTAAGATCGAAATCCAAAAGGACTTCAGGGTTTACCGCATATAAGGGAGGCTCGCCCCTGAGGACTCGCATGATATCGCTTGTAACTATTTGGGACTGTCTGGTTGCCACTTCATGGGTATTCCCGCCGATATGCGGTGTTGCAACTACATTATCTAAAGTAAGCAATGGATAATCCGGAGGTGGGGGTTCGTCCATAAATACGTCAAGTCCTGCGCCTGCTATCTCATGTGAAGCAAGAGCCTCATAAAGCGCTGTCTCATCAATCAAAGCAGCTCTTGCCGTATTAATAAAGTAAGCAGTAGGTTTCATCAGGTTAAACTCTCTTGCACCTAGCATTCCCCTAGACTCGGGGGTTACGGATGCATGTAGAGAGACAAAATCTGAACGTATCAGTAATTCGTCAAGAGTTACAAGTTCTATTCCCAGTTCTTTTGGTATTTTCGGATCTATGTAGGGGTCGTAAGCAATGAGGTTCATCTCAAAAGGTTTAAGCCTCGCAGCTACTTTTCGTCCAATAGCCCCGAGACCTACAAACCCAACCGTTTTGTTCCACAGCTCTGTCCCTTTGCATTCAGTCAGTATTCTCGTGATTTTACTGAACTTGTCTTCCTGTCCTTGAAGTGCCCTTACCGCTTGGGGTACCTGTCGCGCAAGTATAAGCATGAGAAATACAGTAAGTTCAGCAACTCCTTCTGCGTTACGGCCAGGCGTATTAAGCACTAAGATACCTCGCTTTGTCGCCTCCTCGACACATACATTTACAGGATTTCCGCGGCATACTGCAATAAGCTTGAGTGTGTCTGTGTTGGCCAACACATCTTGGCTTACTTGATCAACTTCAGTGATGAAAATACTTACCCCGGAAAGGGCGGAAATGAGACTGTTTCCTGTCAAGACCCTCAATTTGCCGCCATAATGGGATGTACTTCCGTAGTACTCGTACCGAACATCACCATAACTACAGGAGAGCTATGCCGTTAGCGTCAAAGCCTGCGGTGATTAGAATTCTCATATGTGGGCCTCCCTTGCTACGCATTAGAGTACAATTACTGCAGAGTATATTACTTAAGAATACAGCTATTCTTTATGGTCACTGCCACTTGGCATAATAGTCTCCACTAATTCGTGGCGTGAACGGCGCACGGTTGACATCCAACGGTCTGAGCGTGTTATGGATTTTGTGTATTCGATGGGCGCTCCACTCTTGTCATACGCTATCCTACGAGCCAGAAGCACGGGATTCCCTTTGGCAACGCCTAGAATCTCGCCTTCATGAGCAGTAGCTACGCTGATCTCAAAGGTATCCACGGCCCAATCCGGCATTCCGCCATATTCTTTTTCCATTAATTCATAGATTGAAATTCCGTCTAGGTTTCGTTGGGAAAGACCGGGAAACGCAGAAGCTAAATATGAACTGGTCTCTGTGGTCAGGGGGTCTCCGTCTACAAGACGAACTCTTACTACACACGTAATCGGGGTCTCCGGCTCGACATTAAGCCGTACTGCTGTTGAATGGGAACACGCCACCTCTTCCTGGGAAATAACCTTGGTCACAACTTTATGTCCAACCGATTTGAGCAGTTCGGAGTAGCCAAGAAGCGGGCCACACTCCAGCGGAAGAGCAATTTTAGGGCGAGCTACCTTAGTGCCTGTACCACGTTCTCGAATTAATAGTCCATCATGAGCAAGTTGATTTAGCGCTTGCCGCACTGTCATGCGACTTACACCACAAATTTCTGCAAGCTTAATTTCATTAGGAAGAACATATCCTTCAGGCAGCTCGCCACAATCAATCATGTCGCGGAGCTGTTCGCGGATTTGGTAGTAATAAGGAATTGGACTTGCCTTGTCCACCACCAGACGAGCTGTCAGTTTCGATTCCAACTCCTCACCCTCCCAACGTCAGTACTTGCCACCAGCATATCCCTTTGTATATACATATTAACTTATATACTTTATATTGTCAATACTCAATTTCGGCATACTCAATTTCGGCATACTTAATTTTGGCATACTTAATTTCGAGTATCGGAATCTATGCGTCCATTTATCTCTTACTATGGCACTTAAGTTGCACCGTCATGTTGAAATATCAAGCCTGATTAATTTGACTTAATACGTTGAAAAAACTGACTGATTGTGGCAGGAATACCAAAATAGTTGTCGAAAGAAGTGTTTTGCAAAGTGCACACTTGTACCACTATAGTGCACACATTTGCTTTCACGTAATTGTTGCCAACTACCCATCCCTTGCTTAGCTTGCTGCCAAATTAAACTACGTGATTGGAGGAGAGCCAAGTGAAACAAACCGTGATTAAAAATGGATACATAGTCTCAATGAATCAATCTCGTCAAGTCTTCGTAGGTGGCGATATCCTGATAGAAGGTAGTAAAATCATTGATATCGGAAGCGTGCCTGATGAGAAAATCAAGCCGGATGCAGAGATTGTTGACGCAACAGGAAAACTGATATTACCCGGCTTAGTTAACACCCACGTACACTTATCTCAACAATTAGCCCGAGGCTTGGGAGACGATGTCGATCTACTGACCTGGCTGCATGAACGTATCTGGCCCTACGAGAGCAATATGGATTTGGAAGACTCCTACATTTCTTCACTGGCTTGCTGTTTAGAGCTTGTGCGTTCCGGTGTAACCGCTTTTGCGGAAGCCGGAGGGCAAGAAGTGGATGGAATGGGCCGAGCAGTGGAAGAAGTCGGCCTCCGCGGAATCCTAACCCGTTCTGCCATGGATTGTGGAGAAGGGCTCCCGGAAAAATGGAATGAAAGCACAGATTACTGTCTGAAGAAACAAGAAGAGCACCTGAAGCGTTGGAATGGACAAGCTGATGACAGAATCAGGGTATGGTTTAGTCTGCGCACTGTTTTTAATAACTCAGACGAATTGATTAAACGTACCAAGAGCTTGGCTGATAAGTATAATGTTGGAATCCATATGCATGTAGCCGAAATACTGGACGAAATTCGTTTCGCAAAAGCCACTCGAGGCCGCACCACTGTCGAACATCTTGATCACTTAGGAGTTTTGGACTCCAACTTCCTAGCTGCTCATGCTGTATGGCTTACAGACAGGGAACTGGATTCTTTCGCGCTCCATGACGTGAAGGTCACCCATAATCCTGCAGCAGCAATGAGAGTCTTAGGGTTTGCTCGTATAAAGGAAATGCTGGATAGAGGCGTTACTGTCTCCATAGGTACTGACGGCGCACCTTCAAATAACCGTATGGACATGATGGATGAGATGCACCTCACAGCACTCATCCATAAAGGCAGACATCTCAATTCAAAGGTCCTGCCTGCAGAGAAAATACTCGAGATGGCTACCATTGACGGAGCTCGTTGTCTGCTTTGGGACGACGAGATAGGCTCTTTGGAAAAGGGCAAGAAAGCAGATTTAATCATTATAGATCCTGTATCTGCAGGAAGCTTGCCCATACACGACCCCATCTCTAACCTGGTCTATTCCATGCATTCCAACAATGTGGAGGCTTCTATGTGTGATGGTCAATGGCTGATGCGAGACAGAAAAATACTGACAGTGGACGAAGGCGAAGTCCTCAAACTGGCAAGAGAACGGGCATCTGACATAGTAAAAAGAGCCGGAATTACATTACCTCATCGATTTCCGATAGTTGAAGCATAGCACAAGAAAAATACGGGAGGCGAAAAACACCTTAAGAAAGCTGTAGTGATGCGTAAACTGGAATCCGCCTGTTGAGTTCGTCTAAGTCTAATGCACAAGGAGGTGTAAAGTAGCACCTGACGGTGTTACAACAACGATGAAAGATCGCACATGTGTAATGGAAGTAGCTCTAGGGCAAAGAAAAGCTGATATGGCTGTCATTAACGGTAAGATTGTCAACGTATATACCAGAGAAATCTACGATGGAGGCGTAGCTGTCTGTGAAGACACAATTGCTGCAGTTGGCCAAATAGACCACTGTATCGGTCCTAATACCACAATTATAGATGCCAACGGAAACTATTTGCTACCTGGTTTCATAGACGGCCATATTCATCCTGAGAGCACAAGCTTAAGTATCCGTCAATTTGCTGAAGTCGTTCTGGCCCACGGCACCACATGCATCATGGCTGATATGCATGAAGTGGGAGCAGTCGGCGGCCTCGATGCCATGGAGGCTGTCTTGTCGGAAGCAGCCGATATCCCTCTAAAGACATACTTTGTGGTACCTTCCCATATCCCCTTTGCGCCTGACCTTGAAACCAGCGGAGGCTCCCTTGACAGCAGTGTAGTAGCCAAAGCCCTTAAACGCCCTGATGCCATAGGGTTATCCGAGATTGTGGCACCCTATCTGTTACAGCAGTTTCCCGACCTTCTTGAATCTATGGAATTGACTCGAGCTTCCGGAAAATCTCTACAAGGCCATATGCCGGAGACTACCGGTCCTGCTCTTCAGGCTTGTTTAGCAGCAGGGGTGGCAACTGATCACGAGTCGTTAACCGCAGATGACGTTCTGGAACGAATACGGCATGGTTGCTATGCAATGATACGCGAAGGCTCTGTAGCCCATAATCTCCCAGCTTGCATAAAGGCCGTAACTGAACATAACGTGGATACCACTATGTGCAGCATTATAACGGATGATCTTCATACTATAGACCTTGTAGATAAAGGTCACCTCGATGAAAGCGTGCGAGTTGCCCTGGCAAACGGCGTGGATTTTCCTACAGCTGTTCAGATGGTAACGGTAAACGCTGCTAGGGCCTTCAACCTGGATCAAGAAATAGGTTCATTGACACCGGGTCGCAGAGCGGATATTTGCATTACCACCGGACCTGAAAACTTTCGAGTAAAGACCGTTATTGCCGGAGGTACGTTAGTGGCTGAAGATGAGAAACCTCTGCAACCTTTATCAAAAGTGAAACATGATTCTATACTGCTAAATACCGTCAAACTGGATAGCAGTTTGACCGGCGAAGCATTGGTAATTAAGGTGGATCCTAAGTACAAGGAAGCCAAAGTGAAAGTCATGCGCACTGTCGATTGGATTCCCCTTACTGAAGGAGAAGAGGCAACTTTACCGGTAGTTGACGGGATCATCAAAGCAGACCCGGCTCAAGACGTTATACATATCGCTCAAGTGGAACGCCACGGTAAGGGCGGACGGATTGGAAAAGCCTTCATGGCAGGCTTCAACTTACAGTCAGGAGCGTTGGCTTCTACGGTCGGTCACGATAACCACAACATAACCATTTTGGGGGTTAATCCTGAAGACATGGCTTTTGCCGGTAACCGTCTTGCCGAAATCGGCGGAGGTCAAATTGTGGTTAATAATGGTCAAATAGTCCATGAAGTACCTCTTCCTATTCTAGGTCTTCTAAGTGATGTGGATGCCTGGACTCTGGCTAAAGAAAAAAGGCGCCTTATTGAAGCAGCACATCAACTGGGTTGTGACATCATCTGGCCTTTCATGTTCTTGTCCTTCATCACTTTAGCCGCAGCCCCAAAATATGCTGTGACGGATCGGGGCTTCATAGACGTAATGCAGCAAAAAATAATAGATCCTGTGTTAGAATTGAAGTAGAATTAGTGGGGCCTCTCGAAATAATGAGAGAGGCCCCCAACTTAGAAAATCACGTTGTGTCGTTGTTAAGAAGAAAAATCGTTAGTTGACTAACACATGATAAGAGGCATTTGAAGTGGAAATGAACGAACTTTATGTCGGAAACAGAATAAGAGAAGCCAGAATAGCTGCAGGACTCAGCGTACGGCAATTAGCCGGTCTATCTGATATCTCACCCAGTTCCATTAGCCAGATTGAAAATGGCAAGTCAATTCCAAATATCCTTACTCTCAAAAGGCTTGCAGACGGATTAGGCATATCCATGATCTCTCTCTTGCTCAACGAAATCGAAAACAGCATAAGCTATCTCAAAGCAGATGAGAGGCATCGCATGGTTCGTAACGTCAGCCCATCCGGAGTAATTGTTGAAGAATTCCTCACAAGGTGCGCAAACACACAAATGGAGCCCGCCATAATTACGGTACCACCGGGAACAAGTTCCGGACCATTTATCTCTCACCAAGGAGAAGAGTTTGTCTTTGTCTTAGAGGGAAAGCTGGAGTATTGCCTAAAAGAAGTCAAGACGTACCATTTGTCAAAAGGAGATACACTCTATTATCCGGCATCTATCCCTCATGGATGGACGAATAACGGAACAGACGAAACGATATTCTTAATAGTGGCTACACCCCCTACATTTTGAAGCGGCTACCATATCAGGCGCCGCGCATTGCTTGACGTATCAGCAAATACGAGGCTTGCCACTTGTCATGGAAGCCCATGCATGCATACTCTGTCAAACTGCCTCCCTACCCGATCCCACCCCCGTAAACTGGCTGTTATAAAGGTCAGCGTAGAAGCCATTCATAGCGAGGAGCTCTGTGTGAGTGCCTGTCTCAATAATACTGCCGTTATCCATGACAAGTATCAGGTCTGCATCGCGAATTGTGGACAGTCTATGGGCTATGACAAAGCTTGTTCTGCCTTTCATAAGATCCATCATAGCCCTTTGAATCAGGACTTCAGTTCGTGTATCAACACTGCTTGTAGCCTCGTCAAGAATTAGAATTCGAGGATCTGCAAGGATCACCCGGGCAATGGTCAAGAGCTGCTTCTGCCCCTCTGAAATATTGGAAGCATCCTCATTGATCATAGTGTCATAGCCTTCAGGGAGGGTCTTGATGAAGTGGTGGGCCTGGGCGGCTTTCGCTGCCTTCACAATCTCATCAAAAGTAGCCCCCTCGCGTCCATATGCTATGTTATCCCTGATAGTACCGTGAAACAGCCATGTATCCTGAAGCACCATTCCAAAAACTGAACGTAAATCCCCACGCCTAAGCTCTCTGATATCAACACCGTCAACAGTGATCCTTCCGTCGTCTATTTCATAGAACCGCATCAAGAGGTTCACAAGGGTGGTCTTGCCTGCGCCTGTCGGGCCTACAATCGCGATTGTCTGTCCTGCTTCCACATTTATGTTCATATCCTCAATAAGAGGGGCTTCCTTCTTGTAGCTGAAATCCACATCCTCAAATACTACCTCACCCCTGGGGAACTCTACAACTTTTGCGTCCTTCTTGTCAGGCACTTCTTCAACCTCGTCAAGGAGTTCAAAAACACGTTCAGCTGATGCGATAGTGGATTGTATGATATTTGCGATATTTGCAGTCCTGACTATCGGTTGGGTAAACTGCCTTGCATACTGGATGAAAGCCTGAACATCACCGATTTCAATTGTCCTTCTCGTAACAAGGACGCCGCCTGCCACTGCGACAATGACGTAACTCAAGTTGTTGATAAAGCCCATGAGCGGCATTATGATACCTGAGATGAACTGCGCTCTCCAAGACGCGTTATAGAGCTCCTCGTTAATCTCATTGAACTCTTCAATAGATTTCTCTTCGCGGCCAAATGCTTTTACTATTACGTGGCCTGTGTACATCTCCTCAACATGGCCGTTCAGTTCGCCTAACGCCCTCTGCTGGGCTACGAAATACTTTTGTGAGCGAGACGCCACGAACCGTGTCACAATCAGGGAAAGCGGTAGAGTCACGAGGCAAACCAAAGTCAACAAAGGACTTATCGAGAGCATCATAATGACACTGCCCAAAAGAGTCACGACAGCAGATATCAGCTGTGTAATGCTTTGCTGCAATGTACCGCTGACATTATCGACGTCATTTACGACGCGACTTAGTATCTCACCGTGGGTCTTTGAATCAAAGAACGAAAGAGGCAGCCTGGACAGCTTGTCGTTTATGGCCTTACGCATTTCATAGACGGTCTTTTGCGAAATGTTGACCATAATTATCTGCTGAAGATAAGTGAAAAACGCGCTGGCTACATAAAGTCCGCCCAATATGAAGAGTATACGCAAGATATAATCGAAATCTATCCCTGCTCCCGGCATGCCCTTTATCTTTTCAATGCTGCCTTCAAATAACTCAGTTATGGCTTTCCCCATGATTTTCGGGCCGGCAATGCTAAAACCCGTACCGAGAATTGACATGAGAATGACAGCAAGAAGTTGAAACCTGTGAGGCTTCAAATATCCCATGAGCCTTCTTAGCGTTCCCTTAAAATCCTTTGCCTTTTCTAAAGGCATTCGCATACCGTGCCCACCGCCCCAGCCTCCTCTGCCACGTCCCGGGCGTCGGCCGGATCTTTGTTCCGGTCTTGGTTCGGGCTTTGGACCGGTTCTTACTCCTCTATCAATCCCGCTCAAGCCAACTCCTCCTCTGAAAGCTGTGACATGACAATTTCACGGTATACATTACAGGTCGTAAGAAGATCCTTATGCCGTCCCATCCCTGCAATCTCACCGTCATCTAAGACTATGATGTTGTCAGCATCCATAACCGTACTGACTCTTTGTGCGACAACAATTACAGTAGACTCCGCAATCTCTCTCTTTAAGGCAGCACGCAGCCTTGCATCAGTCCTGAAATCAAGAGCGGAGAAACTATCATCAAAAATGTAGATCTCAGGCCTCCTGACTAATGCACGAGCAATGGAAAGCCTCTGTTTCTGGCCGCCTGACAGGTTCGTCCCGCCTTGCGCGACCATGGAATCAAACCCGTCCTTCATTCCTGTAATGAATTCCTTAGCTTGCGCGATTTCTGCAGCCCACTCCACCTCTTCGAGAGTTGCTTCTT
>JAAYRV010000179.1 GCA_012518595.1 Bacillota bacterium | reverse complement strand
TTTCTAGAACCTTTTCATCAGAAAACAGAGGCGTATGCAGCAGCAGGTCGTCTTCCTGATGTGTTGTATATGTGGCCGGGAGGGAGGTCTACCACCCTTCATACAAAGAGATTAGTGAAAGATCTTACGCCTCTGCTTGGCGACATGAGACACGAGTTTGCCGAGGCAGCCTTGGTCCCTCAGGCCGGGGGATACCTTGGCATGATTCCAATAGGCTTGACTGCCACTCATGTAATGTATGCAAACGAGAAAATGCTAAAAGATATGGGACTCTCCGTCCCCAAAACCTATGAGGAACTCAAGAGCATGGTCCCTAAGCTTCAAGCAGCAGGAAAAGACGTAATATTAATGGGCGCCCACGATGATTGGGTAGTGCAGTCTTGTCTTTACAGCATGATAGTGGGCAGGATGATCGGGGATGAGTTCATTGACAAGATCCTCGAAGGCGAGGCCAGATTCACAGATGCGCCTTTTGTAAGAACGCTCACCTTCTACAAGTCTCTGTATGACGATGGAATCCTTAGCAGAAAGAACTTGCAGACTCCGTACAACGAAGTCAACGCCTTGTTTGCATCTGAGAAGGCCCCGTTCCTAATTGACGGGGACTGGAAAGTTTCAAACTTCTTGACGGATCCCACTACAAACCAAGCACTTATCCCACCAGAGAAGCAGAAAGATATCGTAATGACCGTGTTCCCGAGAATCCCGGGAGAAATCAACCATGACACTACATCATCAGTGCCGGGTGTAGGATTTGGAATCAACGCAGCAATTCCCGAAGGCTCAGAAAAAGAGCAGGCTGCATGGAAGCTCGTCACGTGGCTTACGTCACCTGAAGTTCAGAGGATTCGTCTGGAAACCGGTGCAGCCTTCCCGTCCAGAAAAGGTGTAACCAGTGATAAGCTGGAGCCTCTTGCTCAAACCCGTGCCCTGTTCTATGGGGCTTACGGCGGCACTTATGTCCTGGACAATGTGCTGGATGCCAAAGTCTACACTGAATTGAATGTGGGGCTTCAAGAGATCGGGCTTGGAATTGCCACGCCTGAACAGGTAGCTGCCAGAGTACAGAGGGCTTTTGACGAGTGGAAGACATCACAGTAATAGGCGCCTGAAACACCGGCGTCATATTTCAGAGGCAGGCGGAGATCCTCCGCCCTGCCTCCTCCCTGCAACAGTCAAGACTGTGCCGATGCCTTGAAAATGCATGACTTCGGAGGTAGAGTGCTGTGAAGACCAACTCAATCAGGAGAGAAGAGAGGCTTGCATATTTGATATTAGTTCTCCCTGCGGTACTCGTTTATTTCGCTGTCATTGCATTTCCAACTGTTTTTTCCATAGGCTTAAGCTTGACTGATTACAACGGAGGACAGATCTTCGGAGGCGACAATCCCATACACTTCGCAGGGCTCGTCCACTATCTTAGGATGTTTCGAGATCCGTATTTTCGGATAGCTCTCAAGAACAATATTTACATCATTCTCATTTCCGTGTTCGGACAGATCCCGCTAG
>JAAYRV010000178.1 GCA_012518595.1 Bacillota bacterium | reverse complement strand
TGGCTGTGGGGTTACAGGAAGCCTGTGATGAGCAGTACCTGGACTATCGAATCAAGCAGGTCAGCTATCTGGGCAAATTACTGACGGACAAAGGTATTCCAATCATTGAACCAACAGGCGGACACGGCGTATATGTGGATGGACGCCGGTTTTTCCCGCATATCCCGCAACATGAGTTTCCCAGTCAACGACTGGTGTGCGCTTTATATGAGGAAGCAGGCGTTCGTGCTGTTGAGATAGGCGCTTGTGCCTTTGGAAGTAAGGACAAAGAAACCGGTAAACCCATTTGGCCCAAGTTAGAGACTATGCGCATCGCAATTAGCCGAAGAGTATACACCAATTCGCATATGGAAGTTATTGCAAATGCGCTTTCGGACATCTATGAAAGGAGAGATCAATATAGGGGAATGAAACTGGTTTCTGAAGGACCTATGCTATCTCTCAGACATTTTACCGCCGGGTTTGAACTTTTGTGAACCGGTCCTTAGAATTGGAGGTTTGTACATGATTGATGTGGACTTCTACAAACCGATAATCAAGTTTCTCGCGCTTTATCTTGGAAGCAATACTGAGATTTTGCTTTGTGACACAGAGCAAATACTGTATGTGGAAAACCCTTTTAATAATTCTCACAAAGCCGGTATGCCTCTGGGTGATATGGAAGAATCCTTTATTGAAAGAAGAATATACGAGGAAATAGATTACACAATCAACTATCGCTCATTAACATTCAATCACGAAAAACTTCGATCTGCCACTCTATTCATTAAGAACAAGAACAATAAGCTTGATGGCATGATCACTATTAATACTAAAGTATCAGATCTCTTACAAGTACGTGGCATAATAGACAGACTAATAAACGGTGACCAACCAATCAACCCAACTCATTCTTCTAAAGACGCTAAACCGCAACAGTACTACGAAATCCATTCATTTTCCGTAATAGAAGTCATCAATTCCGTTATTGATGAAAGCGTAACATATTACGGAGTGCCGCCACAAAGGCTTACAGCCGACGAGAAGCTGGATATTGTCCGAAAATTGGATGACAGAGGGATATTCTTAGTAAAGGGCTCGATTGCGGAGGTTGCAAAGAAGCTATCCTGCTCTGAAGCGACAGTATACCGGTATTTACAGCAAATCAATCCATAATCGGGGTGGTAATATGACAAACGGTATTATCTAATATTCCTGTCATTTGCCGACAAAAGAAAGGCGCTTTTGTAGAATCTGAGTCATTGTGGTGGAGAAAGGAGCAGTATATGGAAAAGGTGAAGATTGCTGCAGGTATGGCATTTGTGGACTATGGAAATGTAGGAGCGCTGGTCAAGGAAGCAACCGAAGCAGGTGTGGACTATATCCATGCTGACGCCTGCGACATGTACGAGATGCCGCAGGGACAGCTGATGGGAGGACATCAGGTAATAGCAGGCATAAGGCCATACACGAACCTGCCGATTGAGTGTCACGCGTATCTCAGATCCTGCGATGTTCATTTTGTTAAGAACATTGCTGAAGCAGGGGCAAATATGCTGATTCTGCCGGCTGAACACCATATTGGGGCTCCGCTTGCTTACATCATGCATTACTGCCAGGAATTCGGGTTGAAATTCGGACTTACAATCGGCTGTTTTACGCCGCTCTGCTTCGTGGAGGAATCCATTTACGAGCTGGATAGGTTGCATATCGTTGTGCACGGAGTAAGGGACAAGAATTGGAGTTGGAGGAGGTCTGCACTGGATTTGGTTCGCCGCGCCGGCAAGCTGATAGAGGAGAAAAACCCCGACTGTGAGCTGGCTGTGGATGGCGGAATCAATTATGAAACCGTACATGAATTGGTTGAGGCGGGAGCGAATGTTGTTATTGGCTCAAGACCGATATTCAAGAATCCTGACGGAATAAGAACCGGTGTCCAAATGTTGCGCGAAGGCATAGAACGAGCCAAACGAGGCGGATGAATCTAAAACAAGAAGCCAATTTTCAAAAGAATGAGGAGGAGAGTCATGACTAGCGAAACACATAATGAGGCAATAGATTACAGAGCTGAATTGGAGGATCTGTTTGCGTCACCGTTTGTCCATCTGAAAACCGGTATATCGTATATGCTCCCCTTCATTATGATATCGGGTATTTTGGTTATGTTCACACAATTTAGTCAGATTAGCGATGCGAGTATGTGGAAAGCCGTGGGAGAGTTTGCCTTTATCGGGCTTAGCTTCTTTGTCCCGTTTTTCGGTGCATTTATTTCCTATAGCATTGCAGGTAAAGCAGGTCTCGCTCCCGGCTTTGTCGTAGCTTATTATGCTAACTCAAACGGATCGGGCTACTTAGGCGCTCTGGTTGGTGGCTATCTCGTTGGCTATTTGACTGTGATTTTTCTCCGTTTTGTCAGAACTAATAAATATACCGAAGGTATTTGGGGCGTCTTTGCACCTGCTCTTTCCACCGGCATAATATGTCTGCTACTGCATTATGTGATAAATGGTCCGGTAGCCTCGTTCAGCGAAATGATAACCGCGTGGGTAGACGGGATTGACCACAGCCAGGGGGCGCTGCTAGGTGGTATTTACGGATTAAGTAATGTCGATTTCGGAGGGCCTATCAGCAAGGCTTTTGGCGTGGTTACAATGGCGGCGTACGCCAGTGGCATATACATTTTTCACGGTCTGGCAATCGCGATTATCGCAGTTCCGCCTATTGGCTTGTGCTTGGCTGCGCTCCTCAGTCCTACGCTCTTCACAAAAGGAGAGAGAAACTACAGCCGAAAGACAATGCCACTGTGCTTCATTTCAGGATTTACCGAGCTTGCGTTGCCTCTGGTGTTTAACGATATTATCCGGTGCACCATTGCGTCTGTGGCCGGAAGCGTGGTAGCCGGCGCAGTAGCGGGCGGCTTCGGGCTGGAGCTTTCAGTCCCGATAATGGGTCTGCCCTCATGGTTTTTTGTAAACAACGTGCCGGTCTATGCGCTTTCCATCGCCAGCGGTTCAATTGTGACCTGTGTGGTTATGATTCTATTGCGGAAACTCTTCCCGAGAAAAGATTTCGATCCGGACGACGAAGAAAGTGCATTCGACCTGATTTAAGTCAATCTTGATTTGGTGGGAATCTATGTCGATCCCAAGAGGGGATTGACATAGATTCCCCTACGGCATTTATGATTCACTGTGGTTGAAGGGAGGATGAAGATGAACATAATCATTGTCACTGCTTGTTTAGCCGGTGTCGCCCACAGCAAAATGTGTGCTGCAGCTCTGACAAAGGAAGCTGAAAGGCGTGGGCATACCGTTTGGAATGAGATTCAGAGCGATTCTTCCAGGACGGGGAAAGTGACCCCTGAACAGATTGAGCAGGCGGATGTGGTGTTGTTTGCTTACGCAGTAGCGATAATGGAGAAAGAACGTTTTCGCGGGAAAAAGGTACTGAAAGTACCGATTGAGAAAGCCTTGAGGAATGTCAAGGGAACTATGGACAAGCTTGAGGCTCTGGCGGCAGAATAGGAATAGTAGACAGCGACAGCATGAGAAAAAGGAGCAGCTATGGGAAAACATCTGTTATTAAAGACGGATCTATCAGATATGATCAGCGGAGCGACGGTTTTGGGCGCAGGCGGCGGGGGTTCGCCTGAAAACGGTTACCGAATGCTTAAGGATATTCCGGAGCCTATAGTAATGTACGATATGGATGAAATGGGAGAAACAGACTACGCAATTATGGTGGCGGGTATTGGTTCCCCGAAGGTGCTCCTTGAAAGTAATTTCGGGCGTGAGGCAATTACCGCTATAGAAACAATACGTAGCGCTGCATTAATCGGGGGGCGCAGAATACGGTTTCTCATGTCAGGAGAAATGGGAGGCTTTAATACGATGACCCCGTTCTATGTTGCTGCACATACAGGCCTTCCCATTCTTGACGCCGACGGCAACGGGCGTGCGGTTCCCGGACCATGTCTGTATAATCTCTATAATATCCCGGTAAACCCGACTGTTGTGGCAAATGGAAACGGTGATACGGTAATCATACAATGTGCGGATCCGCTGGATATCGTAACTCATGAGAAACTTATGCGCGCTGCAACCATGGCTTTTGGGCGGCAGGCAGCCTTCACAACCTGGATGTCCGGTAAAAGAGACATCCAGGACAATCTTGTGCCGGGCTGTATTTCACGGGCAATTCAAATCGGGCGGACGCTTCGGATCGAGGCCGATGAGAAAGGCAACGGACCACTGGCGGTTTGTGAATTGACCGGTGGCAGAGTTTTGTTCAGAGGGATAGTCAGAAGCTGTGAGACAGAGGTTACCCCTGATGCGTTTGACATATGCACTACCTGGATTGATGGATCTCAGGAGTATACAGGACATGCAATGACAATCCGCGCAATCAATGAAAACCTTGTTGCGGAAGTGGACGGAGAAACAGTGGCTATGGCGCCTGATCTGATCAGTACGCTCAGCGCAGACGGAGAACCTCTTAGTAATGCAGATATCCGGCAGGGTCAGGACATCTATGTGTTGGCAATTCCTGCGCCGGAGCCATGGGTTAGAACAGCCCGTGCAGTGGAATCATGGAGCGGGTTTCTGAAGACGGTAGGCTGCACTCACGCGTATCTGCCTTTTGACAGGTTGGGGGAGCGATGAAGAAGGAAGACTTGAGGCATGGCGTACGT
>JAAYRV010000177.1 GCA_012518595.1 Bacillota bacterium | reverse complement strand
GAGTCTTCCTGTAAAGTGATTTCGTGTCCTATGGATTTCGGCATCTCCCCGATAGCAGGATTAACACGGCTGTTATCAATACCGCAAGCAAGGCTATGGAGAAGGCGCCCGGTTTCCCCGAACTTCTCTACCAGTAGTTCAACGGGCATTTCCGCCACTGCTCCCACTGTCTTGACGCCTAATGACTCTAAGACTTCGGATGTCTTCTCCCCTACCCCGTAGAGCTTCCGCACAGGAAGAGGCCAAATGACACTTGCTATATCTTCAGATCGGATAACAGTAAGTCCGTCAGGCTTCTTCATGTCAGAGGCCATCTTTGCCACGAGCTTGTTTGGAGCTATGCCCACAGAACACGTAAGTCCGAAACCCTCTCTCACGTCAGTCTTGATCTTATGGGCTATTTCACATGCATCTCCGTGGAGACGCTCACAGCCTCGAACGTCAAGGAAAGCCTCGTCTATGGAAAACGGTTCGACTGTAGGAGTATACTTGCGATACACTTTGAGAAGGCGATTTGATACCTTTTCGTAATAGGAATGCCTTCCTCTTACGAGTATAGCATGGGGACAGCGGCGCCTGGCTTCTTTTAGAGGCATAGCTGAACGAACTCCGAACATGCGAGCTTCATAAGATGCAGTAGCTACGACCCCCCTGCCGTCAGGATCTCCCGCGACAATTACAGGCTTCCCTTGAAGCTCGGGATTTGCTTGTTGCTCTATGGCGGCAAAGAATGCATCCATATCTATATGGAGGATTGTCAACCTGTCCTTACTCATAATTTTTTCACGAGACTGATAAGCCCCGCTGTTTTCAGTGTTTTCAGGTCCTTAATGAAATTTTCCAGATCGGCAACAATGAGCCCCGGATATTCAGCCGAGACAAGAGATGCGATTTCACCAAGGGTTCTCTTGCCGTCCATGAAGTTCATGACCTCCGTTAACCTCCATTGAAAGCTGGGATCGTCTCGCTCCCGTTTGTGATAGTGCTCACGACTTCTCTCATCCATGCGTCCGTAGAAATAGTCAAGGCTAAGAGGCCCCCGAAATAGCCTTGAGTACACCTGGTCTTGAAAAGACTCGGATTCTTTCAAAACGTGAGTATGACCTGAAGATTCACTGAGACCTGTGAATAGTCTCATCTTTTCACAAGAAGTCTTAAAGACTGTTTTGATATTGCCTTTGATTTTCTTGACTATCTTTCGAGCTTCAGCAATATTCTCCCTTGGGACATGCCGTAACACTGAATCTACAGTAGCAAGCTCCTTTTCAAGCAGAAGCCGTCCACGTTCATAAGCATTGAGTATTTCTTCCTTGCTTTCTTTCTTGTCTCGATTCTCGCCGGTTAGCTTTTTGAGATAGGTTTCATTCATGTATTTAGTAATTCGCTGTTCGGCGCCTGACGCTATCAGGCTATACATTAGTCTGATATTATCCGGACATGGATTAGCGAACGTAAGGATTGTCGCTCCTGCTACAAGTCCTGAGCGAAGCAGTTCTTCCTTATGCACCCTCTGAATCGTGTCCATGTTGGTGTGGTAGAATCGATCCGGCCAGTGTCCCAGGTAGACACAGGGAATAGCATATGAGGAATCCACAAGGACGTAGTGGTCAGATCCACCGCTGAAGCCGGTGATATCATAGAGCCAATCAAGTCCTGGTTCCGTCCTTCCAAAATTGTCACCGCGCCTTGCTACACGATCCATATAATAGGTAGCCACATCGTTCAAGGCTGATGGGAGGCTCCATGGAGTGCTTACCAGATTTGCTACAGACATCGCCTCTTTCGCCTCTCCCACCATATCAAGGTTTACGGCTGCTTTGACTTTCTTCGACAAGCCGGGATGGCGCTCCAAATACGCGATTGTGCCGTACATTTCAGGGACAAACATAAACCTTATGCTATGCTTAGGCCTATTCAGGTTTCCATCGGCTATGGCATGAGAGATGGATCGGGCAAGCTCCATTGCAAGACCACATCCACTGGCGTTATCGTTCGCTCCCGGTTTCGGATGACAGAGGTGAGAGATGATAACAACCTCGCCGGATGTCTCAGTCCCTGGGATAACACCGGTCAGTATCTTGATGTCACCGGAAAAAAGATCTGCTTCAACCCGGGCCTTGACTTTGACCGGTCCGTTCCTGAGTAGACGGCGGATTTCTTCTGCTTGTCTCAATGAAAGAGAGAATCCGAATGCTGTTTTTCCCATATCCTCATTAGTTACGGGAAAACTTGCATAACTGACAGCATCAGGAAGATCCCAAGGAGTTCGCTTAATTGAAGCATTCTGGCGCGGCATGTAATCAGTGAGAACTCCTATTGCTCCGCGTTTCTTGACGGCTAATCTAAACGCTGCGCGGCTGCTTCCGGACGTCATGACTACCTTTCCGTAGACTTCCTTCCCTGCATACGCCTGGTCGCCGGCACCGTCTCCGATATCCACCACATCGAGAATGAGTCCTTGTGAGGGTGTAGACGTGCTGCCGAAAACTAGGCACATAGGCTCAGTTTCGAAGCTACAGATGTGACGAACCTCCGGATGAACCAAAGAAAGGTCAGCTCGCACAGGTTCCCATGCCGGGGGAGGCGTCCACGTTTGGTATGTCGCAAGTCCGTCAGCCGGGTATTTCTCAACGACTATCTTTTCAAGATTCCATTCCACCAGCTTATCTCTGATATAGCCAATGGCGTCTTGGTAGTCGGAAGATCCTTTGGCCCTATGAAACCTTGCAATTTCTGATGTATATGCAAGAGCGCGGTCCCCGGAAAGTGATCCTTCAAGAACCTTGAGAAGTGTTGTCCCTATCATGGGATGGGCGCCTCCCCTATTGACTCCTAAGCTTTCCTGATAGCTGATGTAGCGACATCATCTAGAAGGGTAACCATATCCCCCTGCTTTAATCCGGCAGCATTGGCTTCATCAGTATCCAGATGTAGATCAAGGGCAAAGTCTTCCCTCACACGAGCGACTACATCATCAAATACCAGGGGTCTTTCCCCTTCTGTCTTCACCATCACCTTTTGGCCGTCCTTAACGCCGAATTCTTT
>JAAYRV010000176.1 GCA_012518595.1 Bacillota bacterium | reverse complement strand
TATGCGGGTAGAAATTTGCTCAAAGTGCCACCCTATGTTTACGGGAAAACAGAGGATCGTGGATACAGGAGGCAGAGTCGAGCGTTTCAGAAGAAGACATGGCCTGGAGAAGTAGGGTTAGGGCATCGAGCTGATCGCGTTGAGGAAAAGCTCAGAAAAGCAGTGCTTCTGAATAGGGGAGCAAGACTGGGGCTGCTGGAAAGAGGCAAAAGACCGGTGTTTGTCGCGAACAATATAGGCCCGGTATTTTTTAGAAGTGGTGTAGAGTCGGTATTTCGAAAAAAACAGCACAAAGCCGGTGTTTTTGACGAGGGTCATAAAGCCGGCGCCTCTTGAGATTGGTGGCTTATATATTATTAGGGGGCGCACAATTTGAGCAAAGAATTCTCCTACGGTGGTCAGGCGGTCATAGAAGGCGTGATGATGCGGGGCAGGCGTAGTATGGCAATTGCGGTAAGAAGGCCTGACCAGAGTATCATCGTTGAGAATAAGCCTGTGACGACGCTGGCTGCACGGTATCCAATATTTGGAGTGCCCATTATACGGGGAGTCTCAGCGTTCATTGAAACGTTAATAGTAGGCTTTAGCGCGCTCATGTTTTCTGCGGATCAAGCCAGCGGCATGGACGAAGAAGAGCAGCTAAAACCCTGGGAGCTTGCGCTAACGCTCATAGTGTCCTTTGCGCTTTTCGTCGGCCTTTTTATCGTGCTTCCTAATGTTTTTGCAGTTTGGATTCAGAAAACGGTTCATAACAGAGTCTTGGTAAATTTGGCGGAAGGCATGTTCAGGATTGCCATTTTCATCACATATATCGTAGTGGTATCGAGGATCGAAGATATCCAGCGTGTCTTTGAGTATCATGGAGCCGAACATAAAGTGATTCACACTTACGAAGCAGGCGAAGAGCTTTCCGTTGAAAATGCGAAGCTCCATACGATTCTCCATCCTCGATGTGGCACTGCGTTTCTGCTTATCGTTATGGTCACGATGGTGCTGGTATTCTCATTGCTTCTCCGCTCCACCACTTTGGCAATGCGAATTCTTACTCGACTTGCGTTGTTACCGGTTGTAACCGGGATATCATATGAAGTGATCAAACTTGCGGGCAGGCCCAATCCGCCGAAGTTCGTTCAATGGATAATAGCGCCTGGACTTTGGTTGCAGAAACTCACCTGTCAAGAGCCGGATGAAGATCAGATAGAAGTGGCAATTGAGGCTCTTACGAGCGTGCTTGAAGCTGACGGCGCTTAGGTAAGGCTGATTGAGGTAGGCCTGAGCCCGTATGCCGTTTCGCTCAAGGGGGTGAAATGTGATGCAAAGCAGACTCGATGAGATCGAGCAACGTTATGTTGACCTCGAGGCAGAACTTGCCAATCCTGAGATTCTGACTGATCAGGAAAGGCTCAAGGATACTGCCAAGGCGCATGCGAACCTTGAAGAGACTGTAACCAAATACAGGCAATATAAGAGTGTTCAAGCTGATATCGAAGAAGCCGAAGAAATGCTGGAATCCGAAGCAGATAATGAGCTGACTGAGTTCCTCAATTCGGAGCTGGAACGTCTCCGGGGCGACGAGGCCAGGCTGGAAGATGAGCTGAAAGTTCTCCTGCTCCCTAAAGATCCCAATGACGCGAAGGATGTTATTGTGGAAATCAGAGGAGGAACCGGAGGCGAGGAAGCTGCGCTTTTTGCTGCGGACTTGATGCGAATGTATATGCGGTACGCAGAGCAAAACGGGTGGCAGACGGAAATCATGAGCTCAAGTCCTACCGACCTCGGAGGATTCAAAGAAGTAATCTTCGCTGTGCAGGGACGAGGCGCATATAGCAGGCTGAAGTATGAAAGCGGAGTGCATCGGGTTCAACGGGTTCCTGACACTGAAGCTTCAGGGAGAATTCATACGTCCACTGCTACTGTAGCTGTGCTGCCTGAAGCAGAAGAGGTAGAGCTGGAGATAAAACCTGATGATCTGCGTATTGACGTGTTTAGGTCTACCGGACATGGTGGCCAGAGCGTGAATACCACTGATTCAGCTGTTCGGATAACGCATATTCCTACAGGAATGGTAGTTACGTGCCAGGATGAAAAGTCTCAGCTCAAGAACAGAGAAAAGGCCCTTCGTGTTTTGCGCGCGAGACTCCTCGACAAACTTGAAAGCGAGCAAAAGGCGGAATTGGATGAAGCCAGGCGTATACAGGTGGGAAGCGGAGAACGTAGTGAACGTATACGCACCTATAATTATCCGCAGAACCGACTAACGGATCATAGGATTAACCTTACCTTATATAAACTTGGTGATGTCCTCGAAGGGAATATTGATGAAGTTGTTGACGCCCTCATGGCGGTTGAACAGAGCGAGAGGCTGAAGAAAATTGGCTGAACCTATCGGAATTGTTACTGCCAAGGACGCGCTTTTCGCTGCAACTCGGCGATTGCGCGAAGCGGGTATAAAAGGCGCGCGATTGGATGCAGAGGTCTTGCTTACGCACGTATTGGGAATTAGGCGTGAGTACCTCTACGCCCATCCTGAAATGCGCCTTGATTTTAATGAATACGAGAGATATCAGGCAGTTCTGGAACGCAGACTAACCAGGCTGCCTGTGGCTTATATTACGGGCAAAAAAGAGTTCATGTCCTTAGAGTTTACTGTGAACGAGCATGTGCTGATACCAAGGCCTGAAACAGAGGTCCTTGTTGAAGAGGTTGTTTCCCGAATTGGGACATCTCCTCCTAAGGATAATCTCAAGGACAGTCTCACAGACAGTCCCACAATTATTGCAGACATAGGAACCGGAAGCGGTGCAATAGCAGTCAGCGTCGCGTGGTTTTTGAGAACGGCAGATATTATTGTTATCGCAACGGATATCTCAGCCAATGCGCTCACGACAGCTCAAGAGAATGCCAAAAAGCACAAAGTAGATCACATGGTGAAGTTCTTCCAAGGAGATCTCTTGTGTCCTCTTGACGGCGAGGGATTGGAAGATAAGCTTGCTGCAATTGTCAGTAATCCTCCTTATCTGTCCAGAAGAGCCATGACCGCTGTTTCCAAGGAAGTCACACAAGAGCCTGAGGCCGCGCTTTTCGGCGGCGAACAGGGGCTTGATTTCTCTTTGGCAATTCTTAAGGATGCTCGGCGCTTCCTGGCGCCGGGTGGGTTTGTCGCGCTTGAGGTCGGTCATGATCAAGCCGGGATTTTGGCGGAATTTGCGAAAGAGACGTTAGGATATGGTGAAGTCGAGATCGTGTTGGATTTAGCCGGCATTGAGAGAGTAGTAATAGCCAGGCAATAGCATGTCATCAATAACGATCCCGATTGCAAGCTCCAAGGCCTATAGGCAACCGGCTGCGGGAGTGAACAGTCAGCAGCTATCAGCCGGGTACCGCGGGTTATCAGTCAGCTCCGGGCAAACGGCAGTCAGCTGCCAGGGAGTGAGTAATCAGACAAGGGGCATGAGCAATTGACTCCGAGGAGTAAAGGGGTAGAGAGGAAGCTTGAAAGAGACACAAATTGTAAAAGTAGATCCGGATAGCCCCGATATTCATGAAATAGAGCGGGCAGCCTCGATAATCAAAGGGGGAGGCCTGGTTGCGTTTCCCACTGAGACTGTCTATGGTCTGGGTGCAGACGGACTACGCGCCGATACTGTGGACAAGATCTTTCTTGCAAAGGGTAGGCCTCAGGATAACCCGCTTATTCTCCACGTGGCTTCTCCCGATGACATACTGCGGGTGGCAATGGCAGTTCCCCCGGATGTGGACAGGCTCGTTCAACTTTTCTGGCCCGGCCCTCTTACCTTAATCCTTCCGAAAGAACCTCATGTGCCTGACGTGGTTTCCGCAGGTCTTCCCACCATAGGAGTGCGAATGCCTGATAATATCATAGCTTTGACCCTTATCGCCGAATCAGGAACCCTTCTGGCTGCTCCCAGCGCTAACCTTTCAGGGAGGCCCAGTCCTACTCAGGCAAGTCATGTGGCTGACGATATGTGGGGCAGAGTTGACCTCATATTAGACGGAGGATCCACTCGGCTAGGTGTGGAATCAACTGTTTTGGATCTGACGGAAGACCCTCCTCGAATCTTAAGGCCGGGAAGCGTTACTCGGGAAGAACTAGAGGAGGTGCTGGGACATGTTGAAGCGCGGGTTCCGGGATCCGAAAACAGGCCTTCCCCGGGACAGGTTCACCCCGGCATGAAATATCCCCACTATTCTCTTGACATACCGGTTTTCCTTGTTGAAGGCGAACCTCAAGCTATTGTCAGACGGATACAGGAGGAGGCGGGAAAATACCGGAGTTGCGGAAAGAAAGTGGGCATCTTGAGTTCAGAGGAAAGCAAGGGGCAATACTCAGGCTATGCGGACGTGGTAAGGTCTCTCGGCTCGAGACATGACATGACTCAGGTTGCGGCAGGTCTTTACCGAACTCTGCGCGATTTTGAGACTTGTCAAGTCAATGTCTTGTTCGCAGAAGGGTTCAGTGAGCGAGGCCTTGGATTTGCAGTCATGAATAGACTCCGGGGAGCCGCAAGAGGGCGGATTATCTATGTATAGTACTGTTTTCGAGGGAAACTTGGTACATGGCTCCTTCCAGCGAGGGGGTGTTGTTTTGTGGGGCAGTTGAGCACAATCATGTTGGTGTGTATGGGAAATACATGTAGGAGCGTCATGGCTGAGGCAATGTTAAAGCAAGAGCTCAAAAAGCTTATGGGGGACTCAGCCAAGAAGATACGCGTAATTTCAGCGGGAGTGGCTGCAAGTTGCGGTGACCCTGCATCTTCCCACGCAAAGACAGCCATGAGAAACCTCGGCCTTGATGTGTCGCTCCACGAGGCCCGCGGTATTTCGGCTGAGGCTCTAAATGATGCTGATCTTGTGTTGACAATGACAATGGCTCTAAAAAATGCGCTGCTGAAAGACTATCCGAGCATGGAATCAAAAGTTATGACTCTAACTGAGTTCGCAGGCCTGACTCAGGAACTGGGCCAAGATATTAGGGATCCTTTCGGCTGTTCACTCCAAGTATATCAGGACAGCGCCGAGCAAATCGGCAAGGCGGTTGAAATTGTGGCAAGGAAGATTAAGGACTCATTTGAATCCAAGTAGATCACCATAAGTGATCACCGGTTCCAGAAAGTGTAGGTACCGTGCAGGGTGGCCCCGCAAGGTATGTACGTTTTCTGAGGCCGATGTTGCACTCGGGGACTGTATATAGGTCACCTGCAACTCAGGACAGGACTTCGGAAAACCGGCGAAAACCAATGAACTCATACTTAGGAGAGATAACCATGAAGATCGGCATAGGAAGTGACCACGCCGGCTTTGAAATGAAAGAAAGCCTGAAGGCTTACCTCTGCTCTCGCGGGATGGAAGCAGTAGACTTCGGATGCCAGTCTACCGAGTCTACAGACTATCCTGATATAGGTTACCCGTTAGCTAAGGCTGTGGCCTCCAAGAATGTTGACAAGGGTATTCTCATATGCGGCACCGGGATCGGCATGTCAATTGTAGCCAACAAAGTGCCTGGCGCTCGCGCAGCTCTGGCAGGAAATGTCCGGACAGCGAGGCTTTCTCGGGAACACAACAACGCAAATATCCTGGTCCTTGGCGCGCGGGTAATCGGTTTGGATGAAGCCAAAGACATAACGCAGGTATTCTTAGATACGGAATTTGCCGGAGGACGTCATGCAAGGCGCGTGAACAAAATAACTATGGGCGAAGCCGGAAAGGGAGAGGGTTAAATGTCTACAGTTCACCTCATCGATCATCCTCTTATTCAGCACAAACTTACTCTTATTAGGGACAAGACCACAGGTTCCAAGGATTTCCGGGATCTCGTGGCCGAGATTTCCACTCTGATGGCATATGAAGTCACCCGTGACCTGCCTCTTGAGGACACAGAGGTGGAGACCCCAATGGGTGTAGCGCCTGCCAGGGTCATCTCAGGCAAGAAAGTCGGAATAATCGCTGTTTTAAGGGCAGGACTGGGCATGGTGGAAGGTATGCTGAGACTCATACCTGCAGCCAAGGTAGGACATATTGGCATCTATCGGGATCCTGAGACGCTGAAACCTATAGACTACTACTGCAAGTTGCCGAAAGATGTGGGCGAACGGGACCTCATATTAGTTGATCCTATGTTAGCGACAGGCGGGTCAGCTGCCTGCGCAATAAGATTCCTCAAGGAAAGAGGCGCATCCAGTATTAAGCTGGTAGTGCTTGTAGCTGCTCCGGAAGGCATTGAAATGGTCAAGGAGAGTCATCCTGACGTAGACATATACACTGCTGCAATTGACAAGTGTTTGAACTCACACGGTTATATCGTGCCCGGGCTCGGAGACGCAGGTGACAGGCTTTTCGGCACCAAGTAGATTTTCGGCGGTGAACAGGGTTTGTGCTGCCGGCAGAGGAAGGAATGAGTCAGATTGAGCGGAGTATTCACACGGCCGTCCTGGGATGAGTATTTCATGGAAATGGCCAAACTGGTTGCAAGTCGGTCAACATGCCTGAGAAGACAAGTAGGCGCAGTGGCCGTGGCAGACAGACGTATTTTGGCCACCGGGTATAACGGGGCGCCCAGAGGGCTGGCTCATTGTGCAGAAGTGGGGTGTTTGAGGGAAGAGAGGCATGTGCCTTCAGGTGAGCGCCATGAACTGTGCAGGGCGCTTCATGCCGAGCAAAATGTGATAATTCAGGCTGCTCTGCATGGAATAAGCATTCGGGGAGCTACCGTATACTGTACACACTACCCATGTTCATTGTGTATGAAGATGCTTATTAATGCAGGTATTGAAGAGGTAGTCTATTTCGGAGATTATCCCGATGAACTCGCCTCCGAGATTGTGAGAGAGGCCGGTTTAAGAATTCGCAAGTATTGTCAGTCTGTAGAGGGGTAAAGCAGCCTCCGGCATAGGCCTAAGGTCCCTTGCAGGGTGGCATTGGTTGAGACTCCTTGTCGGCCTTGACATGGCTATATACCTGGGTTAGAATGGGAATGATGGCCGTAGATATTTCCTTAACCTGCATAACACCTCAATAATCTTAAAGGAGTACGTACTCAAGGCGTACTCAAAGTGTACATACACAAGGCGTAGATATAAAAGGCCTTGAATTGAGAGGAGAAAGCCGGCCTCAGATGACAGCCTATGTTCCTATCCTTACAGAAGCCTTCTTAATATCGCTCCTCTTGACTCCCATCATACGTAAGGGAGCTATTATGGCAGGGCTTGTCTACATGCCAAGCTCGCGGACGGTTCATGATCATCCGATGCCTGTCATGGGTGGCTTGGCTATTTTTATTGCATTTTCAGTGACTGTTCTTCACCGTGTAGGCCTCGGTTATGATACGCTTGGCCTGCTTTTGGGTGCGCTTATTGTCGTAGGAGTGGGGATGTGGGATGATATCCGGGAACTTCGGCCTCTGCCGAAGCTCATAGGACAGATCGTAGCTGCCTTGGTTGCAGTGAGACTCGGCGTCAAGATCGAGTTTATCACGAATCCTTTCGGGCCCGGAATGATTTATCTGGGTTTTTGGGGCACGCC
>JAAYRV010000175.1 GCA_012518595.1 Bacillota bacterium | reverse complement strand
GAACGATAATTACATCAACTAAAATTCGCACCCATGGAGGCGGTAGTATTGATAGTAGGCGTCCCAAGAGAAACCAAAGACAATGAGTACAGAGTAGCAATGGTGCCTGCCGGGGTGACAGCTCTTACTGACAGAGGCCACAAAGTCCTCGTGGAACAAGGCGCAGGCACAGGCAGCGGAGTATCTGATGAGGACTATGCCCAGGCAGGAGCGGAAATCCTATCCGATCCTCGTGAAATATGGGCGAAAGCCGAACTAATCATGAAGATAAAAGAACCTCTGCCATCTGAGTATAAGCTCATGCAGTATGGTCAGACGGTCTTTGCTTATCTCCATTTAGCGTCTGACAGAGCTTTGACTGAAGCAATGCTAGAGTCGGGCATTATTGCTGTCGGCTACGAGACTGTCCAACTTCCCGACGGAAGTCTACCTTGTCTTTCTCCCATGAGTGAAGTGGCAGGAGCTATGTCAGCGCATATCGGCGCTTACTACCTCTCCAGCGTGCATGGGGGACGCGGCGTCCTAATGGGTGCCATACCAGGGGTTGAGCCTGCCCGTGTCGTGGTGCTGGGCGGCGGAACCGTCGGGACTGACGCTGCGATGAAGGCTGCAGGCCTCGGTGCTCAGGTGACAGTATTTGAAATATCCGCAAGCCGCATGAGGTACCTTGCGCATGTCCTCCCAAAGAATTGCACAGTGCTTTATTCAAACAGACTCTATATTGAGGAAGCGCTGGTAGGCGCTGATCTTGTGATTGGAGCCGTCTTAATACCAGGCGCAAAGACGCCTAAACTAATTACCAGGGATATGCTGAAATTAATGAAAAAGGGCGCAGTCATTGTTGATGTAGCCGTTGACCAAGGCGGATGCATCGAGACAATCCATCCGACTGCCCATTCGAATCCCATCTACTTTGTGGACGGAATCCTTCATTACGGGGTATCGAACATGCCCAGCGCATTCCCAAGGACTTCTACCTTTGCCTTAACCAATGCGACTCTTCCATACGCCATTAAGATTGCGGATTTAGGTGTAGAGAAAGCAATCCGCAGGGATCAGAGTCTGAAGTCAGGCCTAAACACGTACCTGGGGAAAGTCACTCACGAAGGTGTAGCTGACGCTTTCGGCCTCGAATACTGCGATCCGGATAAAGTGCTTGTGGGCGTGGCGTGACGGGACCGGGGCCTACCGGCGATGTCTCCACGTGGATGGGGGTATGCCGATAGAACCCCTGACTCTTAATCGTAGACTTAGAAAGCCTTTCGCAGTAAGCGTTTGCGGAGGGCTCTTTTGTTTTGTGATTTCAACAGCCTTTCTCACCTGGCTCGCACAACCATTTTACCGCATGCGCCGTAAAGCCCCTACCTTTAGGCGCGGTAACGTACTCTTCCATCAAAGCATATCTTAGTGATAGCCGGGCTTGCCAACAGGCAAGAACACCAGAAGGAGGCAACGATGATGGAAGATTTATTGCCCACGAATATCGAACAGCTCTTCAAGGGGTCGCTGCACAGCCATCCACTTGGGGCTTTCATGGGTCAATGCGCCAATGT
>JAAYRV010000174.1 GCA_012518595.1 Bacillota bacterium | reverse complement strand
GCCTTGTTGATTTTCAAGATCAGTTTGAACCTCTGAGGCCCCTCATTATTGACAGAGGGGCCCCGACTCTTCCACCTCCGGATTCAGCAGATTTCAGAATCGATGAGCCGGTGACGCTCTCGTTATCCAATAAGCCAACCTTTTTTCCGCAGGGTTCAGTAGATAAAGAAGGAAGCAATGAAGATTTCTATGAAGAGAAACACTCTTCCCATGCGGAAACTTCTGACTTCGTACATGTACATGATGATGCCGGTATGTCTCTGGATCTCTTATCCCCGCAACACGAATCAAGAGATTTGGCAGTCGACGTCTGTGAACGCGGCAGAACAGGCTTTGTCCTGATGCATCAGGTGATGGAGAAGCATCCCATGTGGATGGAAATAATCCGTATCGAGCGCGAGATTGAGACCTTAAAAAGCCGGTGGAGAAGTTATGTGGACAGGTCAGGGATTACTGAAGAAGATGTGTTGAAGTACTTGGATGTGGCGGATGAGGCCCAAGATGAGGAACTGCCTGGAGAGCCTGATGAAGGTCTTGAAGCGCCTGGGTATGGCGGTGTATTAGAGTCCAGCCTCGCCTTGGTGGAGGCGTCTCTCACAGAGGAAGCGGATGCACGTATAGAGGCCAAGAGAACACAGCTTCAGGCAGACCTGGAAGACAGGCTTTACGCAGAGAAGGCTCGTCTCAACAACGAATTTGATGAATTCAAAGACAGGGTAGTCAAGGAGAGCTATCTTGCTCTTATCAATGCACAAATGAAACTACAACTCCTGGAGTTGTCAGATGCCGAACGGGAGGCCTTGGAGGATGAGCAGAGGCGCCTCAATGATGACATTGAGGAGAAGCTTTCCGCTAAACAGAAAGCCCAAGATGATATTTACTCGCTCTATGAAGCCAAGGCGATAGCTGAGACTGAAGAGGAACTTGTGCGGTATGAAGAGGAACAGGCCGGTTGGATATTGTCCGAGCTTCATAAGGAGCGGGAGAGACTGGCGAAGGAAGTTGAAGGCCTGTTTTTTGACACAAGGCCGGAGGACTCAGGTGATCATAAGATCCGGCAGGAAAAGATGTCTCGACGAGGCCTGATTGAGCTCTCAGAGATGCACGCCGAGATGTCCAGGGAGTTCAGGGAGAGAGAAGCCCAATTCACAGAGGAGCTCGCCGGACTTGAGGCAAGTCGGGAGCAGGTGGAAAACCGCATTAAAAAGGACATATGTGATGTAGTGTCAGATCTTAGGGATGAGATGGGTATTTTCATAGAGGTAGTTGAGGATGATAAGGATTTCTCTGAACACAAAGAGGCTCAATCTTGGGATATTGACATGACGTCTGATGTCATCGGGATTATCCGAAATTACGAGTGAGAGTGTGTCAAGATGGATATCGAGATAACGCTGGGGGAATTGGCTGGGATGGTCAGGGGTGTTCCGGTAGGGGACGCCCGGATTTGTATTATGGGGGCGGCTCCTGTGGACAGCGCAGGCGCCGGAGACATCACTTTCGCAGAAAACGCTAAGATTCTTGAAGTTGCCGTACAGGGTCAGGCAGGCGCTGTCATAGCGAAACACGGAGAGGATCTTCAGGGCAAACCGGGCATACTCGTGGAAAATCCAAGGTTTGCGTTTGCAAAAGTACTTGGTGTATTTGCGCCTTGTATTCCTTGTCCCCTTCCGGGGATTCATAAGGAGAGCGTTGTAGCTGAAAGTGCGGTAATAGGCAAAGAAAGTCGGATAGGCCCAAAGGCAGTAATTGAAAAGGGTGCAGTCCTAGGGGAAGGGGTTATCTTATATCCCGGTGTTTATGTGGGCGAAGATGCGAAAATCGGTGACAGAACCGTTATCTATCCTAATGCAGTAATACGGGAACGAGTATCTATAGGGAGAGACGTCATTATCCACGGAGGGGCGGTAATCGGCGCTTGCGGGTTCGGTTTTGTGACTTACGAAAACAGGCATCACAAGATCCCTCAGACAGGGACTGTCATAATAGAGGATTACGTTGAGATCGGTGCAAATACGTGTATCGACAGGGCTACAATGGGCGCTACGGTTATCGGCAAAGGCACTAAGATAGACAACCTAGTCCAAATAGGACATAATGTGAAAATCGGGGAACGTTGCATTATAGTTGCACAGACCGGTATAGGCGGATCCAGCGAGATTGGGGAAGGGTCTGTCCTTGCAGGCCATGCAGGTATAAGCGATCATGTTACCGTCGGGCCCGGCAGTACTGTGGCAGGTTGCACCTTAGTGTCTACGAATTTGCCTCCCGGTTCTTTTGTGTCAGGCAGACCGGCTCGTCCCCATAAAGAGCAGCTAAGGATGGAGGCGGCATCCCGCAAACTGCCGGAGGTTTTGGAGAAATTGCGTGAGCTGGAAAGAAGGCTTAGTGAAGTAGAACGTCCTACGTAAAACGTGCTACATAAATTGAACTTCTCCACGACCGCAGTCACAGGTGTACGGCTGATATTTTATCAAATACAGGCGCTTTTTGGATGAAGATGTAATTGGATCATATCAAGGTTAAAGTAGGAAAACAGATGCCTTGTGACGAATAATCCTCCTATAGTGTTATTAAAGGAGGATTGTTTTATGGTAAGACGGGTAACTGTTTCAAATCTTGTGGCTACTATGGTTATGATATTAGCGCTGCTTGTCAGTGTGTCCCAGATAAGCTTTGCAGCCACATCCCAGTTAGGTGAGACCGGGCTTTTGATGGCGCCGTCCGCTGACACTCTGGGACAGGGTAGCTTTGTCATAGGATATAGCCGATTAGGCCTTACCGATTGTGTGTACGTAGGTGCCGGAATCATCCCGAACCTTGAGGTAGGCCTGGGTTCAAAGGGATTTCGAGACGGCGCTACAGTGTATCCCATGCTGAAACTGAGGCTTCTCGGGGAAGCGCAGGATGTGCCTGCAGTCGCTGTAGGCCTTGAAGGCCAGGCACTCTATGTCGCTGCCAGTAAACGGCTTATGTCATCCGGCCCCAGAGCCCACGTGGGATTCGGAACAGGTAGGTTCAACGGGATATTTGTAGGGGCGGATCATATCCTCAACCCGGTGACTATCTCAAGCGGTACAGGGTTTCAGGCCCCCATCACCACTGTTATGGGGGAATACGTCGGAGGCAAGTTCAATATCGGAGCCAGGTTCGACTTCTCTAAAGGTCTTAGCTTCAGTATAGGGTTACTGGACACGAGTCACGTGTCAGCAGGGGTGTCCTTTACAACAAAGTTCTGAGTAAGGCCTCAATTCACACAGAATTACTTACACCCCGCACGGTACGTACATTTTCTGGAACCGGCGATTACTTATGGTGATCTATTTAGGTGGGGACTATTCGACGTTTATACTCAAGCCGAAGCCCTTGGTCTTCTGACCAGGGGCGTTCTTCTTTTTCTGGATGCTTTTCCCCCGTAACGATCAAGAAGGGATTTAGGCGGGTACAGAGAAAATACTATGCGGGGGAGAGGAGAATCCTTATGGCAAGACCTGGGAAGTGCGGTCTGTGCTTTGTAATTGCTACTATAATGATTGTGTTCTTTGCTTTCATGGAGGAGCCTGCATCTGCTTGCGTCGGCGCACGGCAAATGGCAATGGGGGGCACGTTTGTCGGGATCGCAGATGACATGAGCGCCGTGTACTGGAATCCTGCAGGGTTAGCATTGCTGCAGCGGTCGGGCTTTCATGTCACCTCAACCCTTAACAACAGGGATACGTTTAACTATGATGATTTTCTGGTATATGTTTTGCCTGAATGCGACGGCCTTACTCTGGGCCTCAGCATGATCCGCGAACACCTGGGAGAGCTTGCGGGCAGAGGCGCTTATCAGGCGGGAAACTGGTTTGCTTGCACTATCGCTACACCGGTTGCAGACAGACTGTCTATTGGCGCGAATCTAAGATACGAGACCTATTCCAGGCGCGCCATAAACAACGATTTCCTATTAGGCGCCCGTTGGGGTTTGGACTTAGGTGTCCTGTATCAAGTGAACAGCAAGGTCTCAATGGGTTGCTTGCTTCAGGATGCGGGGTTATCGAAGTTACAGTGGGATGACGGAAGCAGTGAAGCAAGGGGAATCAACATTCGTCCCGGGATCGGGTACAGGCCGAATCCTCATACTTTGATTGCCTTTGATATATACAATCTCAGGGCTCCATGTCTTAGGTTCGGGGTGGAGCGCCGGCTTACTCCGCACCTGGCTGCAAGGTTCGGTTATTACGGGATTGGGATAGGCGAGGGAGCTGTAACATACGGACTTGGATTCGAGAGAGGGAGATATGCGATAGACTACGCTTATCTGGATGTTGCCACAGTTCCCGGACACTCCGGTCTCGGGGGCACTCATCAGATAGGAGTGACGGTTAAGTTCTGAAGATTATCGACCGATACATATCAAGAGAGTTCATCCTGCCTTTTGTTGCATGTATAGGCGGGTTCATACTGATAATCCTCGCGAGCCAGCTGTTTTGGCTCGCTGAGTTGATTATTGTAAAGAAAGTCGCTTCCGGCCAAGTTCTAAGATTGCTTCTTTATAAGCTTCCTGATGCCATAGTCCAGTCCATTCCTGTATCTACGCTTTGTGGCGCTCTCTTATCTCTCATGCGCTTGGGGAAGGACAGTGAGCTTGTTGCTCTCCGCACCGGTGGAGTCAGGGCTTTGCGACTTGTTCTGCCCCTTTTCGTCCTGGGGCTTGTGGCGAGTTGTGTCACATTTGCCTTTAACGAGCGCATAGTTCCCTGGGCTAACCATGAGTTTGAGAACATAATCAGGCAGATAGTCCTGGAGGAGGCTCTCCCGACTGCAGAAGAAAATGTGTTTTTCAGGGGTACCGGTGACAGGTTCTTTTATATAAGGAAGGTAGATACATCTTCCCAAGAATTACGTGATGTTTTAGTCTATGAAGTACGGGAGGAAGGGCTTCCCAGGATCATAACTGCCAAAGGCGGAAGGGCAAAGGGGACGATATGGACGCTTTCTGATGGTGTAGTGCATGATTTGGATTCTGAAGGTTATGTGGTTTACGAAGCTAAGTTCAAGGAAATGAATCTACGCATGGATCAAAGATTTGAGTCCTTCTTCGGCGGGCAGAAGACTCCCAGTGAGATGAGTAGGAAAGAGTTGAAATCGTATATCGATCTATTCCGGGCAGGCGGTGTCAACGTATCAGCGCTCATAGTAGATTACCAATTAAAACTGGCTCTTCCTTTTGCTGCATTCATATTTGTCTTAACCGGGGCCCCTATTGCTGCAAGCAAAGTAAGTCCCAAAACCGGCAGGTTTGCCGGCATAGCGCTGGGGGGCTGTATCGCTTTTCTCTACTATGCTCTTTCTTCAATCCTGCGTTCTCTCGGGGTTTCTAATGTCTTACCTCCTTTTGCAGCAGCATGGACAGGGAATATCATATTCGCTCTGGTTGGAGCTGCTCTTATTGTCCGTAGTGAACAAGCGCCGAAAGGCGGCAGGCTGTAAACATGGCTGGAAAGGCGTTTGGCAGGCGCGCGACTGTATTGCGATGGACATTGCTTGTTGTAGCATTCATTTTGCTATACTCTGTTTTTCTATCGTCTGAGATTTGTGCTACCGGATCAAGCGAAGGCGCGAGGCTGACAGGTGACACTTTAAGTGTTGACTTGGAGAGACGATATGCCCGAGCTGAAGGCAGTGTGATCTTGAAATACAAAGACATCATGATTTGCTGTGATCTTTTGGAGATAGATGTCGTGTCAGGGAAGCTTCGAGCTTCAGGTAACGTAGAGTTTCATGACGGAGAGGATGTGGCACGGGGCAAGAGTCTCACATACGACTTGCCATCGGAGCATGGGGTTCTACAATCCGGAAATGTGACTGTGCAAGGTGATCGTATGGAAGGCCCCATGTATATAGTGGGTTCCGAGTTTCAGGCTGACCCCGGCAGGATACTGATAGAAGGCGGGAGTTTCACCACATGTGACTTGGAGACGCCGCATTACCGGGTAGAGGCCGAAGAAATAGAAATCCATGTAGGCGACAGGATGGAACTCTGGCAGTTGTCTTACTGGGAAGGCAAACGGTGTATCTTTCACTGGCCGTATCTTGTTATTCCCCTCAGAGAAGATAATAGATTCGATATGCCGCAGGTAGGATACGGAGCTCACGAAGGCTGGTTCGTAAAAACCACGTACAATTACTACAGAAATCCTTCATTCCGGGGATTCTTGTATTTGGACTATTTCAGCAGGTTAGGCCCGGGTTTGGGAGCAAAGCACCTTTATGATTTAGGGAACTTTGGGACCGGCTTTTTATACGTATATGAGCTGATAAACAGAGCCACAAACCATGTTGACTCCAAATTGGAACTTGCACATGAATTACCGATAGGCGTCTATACTACATGTGCCTTAGGCTTCAGATATTCTGATAACCTGTCCCTTACAGGTTTTCCCAGCAAGCGGATTTCCGGCACAGCAAAGGTCAGGTACAATGACCACAGGAGTTCTGCTGATCTCGTTGTGGACAAAACCTGGATAAGAGGCTCATCAGAATCTGATGAGACACAGGTGGCATTGACGGGGAGATGGAAAGCACAGGAAGGGTTATCTCTTTCAGGGAATTTCAGGTTCTTTGAGCGCCAATTCCAACACGGGTCCTGGAGGGACGATAAGTATTTCAATTACAGGGTTGAGGCGGCGAAGGATTCGGAGATCGCGTCTGTCCGCGCAGTAGCTGAACAGTATGTGAAACCTCGGGAAAGGCGGGAGAAGGAAGAAGAGGGTGAAGTAGACCCGCTTCCTTATGAAGCCATAGGACGAGCGCCTGAGATAGTTGTTGAAGGTCATCCGTTTACATTAGGCACGCTTCCGCTGAGACTCAGATGGCAAATAGGCTTCGGCAGGTATGCGGAGAGAACTTCCCTTTGGCTTGACGATCCTATCCTTCGGGCAGGTAAAGCTCATATGGAAATTAGCGGGACAGAGCAGGTATATCCTTTTGGGGGCTCATTGAAGGCAACTCTCTCAGCAGGGGCAAGCTTTGACAGTTATACCACAGGTGACAAGAGGTATGTGCTTCAAGGAGCGTTAGGCGTCGAGACCCGGGCTTTAGGCAATGCAGTTGTTATTCAAGGTAAATATGATTATTGCGGTGTGTTCGGGGATACTCCCTTCGCCTTTGACAAGAGAAACAGAAAAGGACTCTTGACCGGGAGATTGACTCTTTCCAAAGGAATTTTCAGTGCATCAATTAGCAGCGGGTATGACTTCTATCCAAAGACTTATCAGAGTATCACAGGGAGAGTCCGGCTTTCACCTGGGAAGGCTTGGGCTGTGGAAGCCTCAGCTGCCTATGATCCCGGGTATCGCCGTATGCAGGATGCCATTGGGAAGCTGGAGATATCTGCATCAGAAAGATGTCTTGTTAAGATAGGAGCCAGGTATGATTTCTCCCGGGAAGCCTTGGACAGGGTGGAAAGTCAAGTCGCTCTCCAGGTGTCTGACACATGGGGATTGGAATGGACACTGGTTTACGGAGGCGCGTCCAAGTCCAAGGCGCCAGGCGTTCTCCGCGGAGATGTGGCAGCCACCTACGACATGCACTGCCGTGAACTCAGGCTTTCCTATAGTTACACTCAAAAGCAAGTCTGGCTCGAGTATAGGATCAAGGCTTTTCCTCACGACAGTGTAAAGATGGGGATCGGTGAAGAAGGGGTCTTGTTCTAGTAAGTCGGCTACCATAAGCCCTTGCTGCCTTGTGCCGTGCCAGTCATATCCTGGATGATTTCGGGAGGATGTTCGGTTGGGTAGCCGGTGATGCGTTCGGGGACGGCACGCTTGCGGCGCGCCTCGTTCGAATTTGGCGCATAGGCCTGCCAAATTCTCTACGCCCCTCACTGCAAGCACCGGCTACCCCAACCTAAGTAGGGGCTCATAAGTAATCGACGGGTCATGGTTTTCCATGTATAATCCCTGTTAGATCCATACGTTAGATGCCCTGGACGCGACAGAGACGTTTTTTAAGGAACTGACCGAATCGGAAGCCCTTACGCTGGCAGCCTAAATCTGTCGAAAACCAATGGAACTTAGTGCAGCAGCACCGTAGTCAGGACAAGGGGCGCAAATTGAGGGCACCATGCTTAGGAGGCCGAGGAGGAGGTGCAGGTGATGTCGAGAAAGCATATTACATGGGCGGGACTTGCCTTTCTTGGTATCGCCTGTTTGCTGGCATTACTGACAATAGTCCCGCAACGCCTCGCTCATGAGGGTTCAGGCGACTTAACTGATTCACCAACCCAAGTTGCCGGGTCCCATAAGATACCGGAAATCTTTGTTGAGTCCACACATTTTGTAGGCAGATCCGAAGGTAAGAAGCGTTGGGAATTCACAGCTGACAAGGTAATGATAGCGGATGGTGATGACTGGGCTGAATTAGAAGGCATCAAGGACGGTATCTTCTATGACGAAGGCGAAGTTTGGATGAGTTTTTCAGCGGAGCGGGCCAGGGTTAACATAAAGACTGACAATCTCAACTTGGAAAGAGTTATGTTTCAATCCACTTCAGGTGATAGCTTGGCTGCAGATACCCTCACCTGGGACAAGAATTACGACAAGGTCGTTTTAGAAGGCGATGTCTGTGTCAAGCAAGGTCCGGATGCAGTTCTTAGGTGCGTTCGAGCAGAGTATGCTCCAGGCGATAACATCATCGAGGCTATTGGAGAGACGGTACTGGAAATAGAAATCCAAGATGACTGAATGTCCAGGTAAAACCGGGAACAAGCGAGGGAAGTCGAATGCAGGCTGTATGGAGATGGAGATCTCAGAAAGTGAAAGCAGTTCTTGGACTCTTGTTTCTTGTTGTAATACTGCCTTCGGTGGCAGTGGCTGAGGCGCCAAAAGAGAAGGTGCGAGTGACTGCTGCAGATAAGGTCACTATCGATTTGAACGCTGATATCACAGTGTTTGAAGGCAGTGTGAGAATCACTTACGGAGATGTTGAGCTCATAGCGGATCGGGCTGAGGTGAAGGAGCGAAAAACTGCCGTTCTGTCAGGGAATGTAAGGCTTGTTCAAACTGACCTGGTTCTTACAGGCGAAGTCTTCACTGCTTACATTAATGAGAAGAGGGTTGTTGCAGAGGGCGATGTTGTCCTTACTAAAGAGGAAGCCAGGGCAGATGACGGGGAGGGCAGTTCCTCGGAACGGGAAACGGATACGATTACAGTTACGTGTGATGTGATGGAGCTTTCCACTAAGACCAGGGGGTTTACGGCAGAAGGCAATGTGGAGGTAAAGCGAGGCTCATCTTTTGCCAAGGCGGATCACGCTACATACGCGGAAAGCGAAAAAGTCGTAGTGTTAACAGGTGATGTGGCAGCGGAAAGCAAGAACGGCGAGAAAATCCGATGTGGCAGACTGATCTTCAGAACAGACAGGGATTACATGGAAGCAGAGACTGAAGTCGTTTTCGAATTTGAGGTCGATGAGGATACCGGTGATGAAGAGGAAGAATAAGGAGGCGGGATAAGAAAAACAAGGCAAGAAACAAAGGCAAGCAACAGAGGCAGGATTTACATAGCCGCTTCTAGCAGGGATTATGCTATAATTGTCATGGTATTAAGCATACTTGTGCCTTGGGCGACCTGTCCGGGCCATCTCGAAACAGGATACGGGAGGCGGCTGTGTGCGGGAGTTGATGAAGGAGGGGTTCACATGGGACCTCCTTGTTGTTATAACCCTTACTGTGCTCCTAGGCGCCTCTGTGGCAAGCGGTGTAGCTTACGCAGTCAATGCATATCTTGGCCAACAGGTCACAGGGGTCTTGGGTGACCTGGGCGAATACGACCTCATTCTCCATGTACGTGAAGAATCTCGTGATGCTGCAAAGGCTGAGATTCAAAAAGTCATCTCATCCGGCTTCAAAGGGGCATACGTAAAGGAAGGCCCTGTAGTTTTAGGGAAAAGCAATTTTCTTGTGGCGCTTCCGGATCAGCTTCGGAGTCGAGTAACCCTTGAAAACCTAGCAAAACTTCTCGGTGAAGTCCCGGGAGCAAGCGGGGTAACATTCATCATCGAGCCCAGACTCACTTTAACCGGAATTGAATCAGGCGCTTTCTATTTTCTTCTAAACCAGGCTGAAAAGGTTAAGGGGGTCAGATTCTGCTTTCGCGACGGAGGCAGGATCGGTGTTGTGCTGGAGCCTGACGCTGACATGCGGCAGGTGTCCAATGATTTGACCTCTTTAGTCGAGAGTTACCGGGTAATTGAAGTGAGATTCCCCATAGGTCATGAAATGGAAGATTCTGTAGCTTCAGGCGAGGCTTATATAGAGAAATTGGTATCCGGCGCAGGGGCGAATGTTACCAGAGATATTACTCGCCGTGGCGGGAATTCGGATCTTGTCGATCTCTTTGCCACATTGACTGAAATGAAAAGGTTTCTCCGGCATTACGCAGCGTACGCCGACATTTCCATCACCGGTGACAGCCCGCTTAAGGCCGGTGATACAGTTTTACTATTGCCTGACGATAAACCTTCTTCCGGAGAAGGCCTGTTAGTCCTCGTTGAGGAGGTCAAAGGCAGCACAGTTCGGGGTATGGTAACGCAAGGGGATACAGAAGAAATCTCAGAATCCGAACTTAGAGTATTCTCAACTGATGACAGTAATAAAAGGAAAGACCTTATCGGGACAGCTACTGTCACAAGTGAGAGCAAGAAAATCGGGTACGCGGTGGATGAGAGTATTCGTCTCCTCTATGAGCTTGAGGAATTCAGAGGCAATGCTTACCAGGCTGCAGTCAACACCTTGGACATACTGGGTATGTACGATGAGACGGTAAGCAAGTTGATCAGTGTCCAGAGGGCTCTCGAAAGCGCCATGGAATCGCTGGGGAAGACCGCTGACGGGTCAGTCGGGTGGCGAGAAGCAGCTGCCGTGGAGAAGGCCCTAAATGATGCTATGGGTATTGTGGATTCAGTGGAAGCTGCTGTTCGGGAAATGGACACCTTCGAAACTCAGGCAAAACAGGTGGCAGAGATGCTATCGTCAAAAGGAGACGAATTCCAAGAAGAGGTTGAATCCTACGGTGAAATATCCCCTGAACTCCAAGAAAAAGTGTATATGGCAGGATACCTCCTGGATCTATTGGGAGTTCGAGCCTTGGAAAGGGCCAAGGCAATCGATGAATTTGCCCGGGAAGCAAGCCCTGTTACATCTCAGTTAGCAGAATGGAAATCAACTCTTGAAGGCCTCTTTCAAAGAATGTCAGGAATTCGGGCGGTGTTGGCCACAGGCCAAGCAGGCCAGGTGGTATCCGAGATGATGGATGCCACTAACAGCGTGCTTGTCCAGGCCCAGGCAATGGACATTCCAAGTATGGAGGACGCTGTCAGTGAGGCTGCAAAGAACCTTGAAGCTGTCAAGGCCATCGACACAGAGGCGATAGTCAACGAGCTTGAGCAGGTGAAAGTATCGTTGCCGGATCTTCGCGACGACGAAGTGGGAAGATCCATTCGTCTGATTGACCGCTACATAGGCGGTGAAGTAATCCCCGGTGACAGTCTCCTGATTCTCGTAGATGCCAAGACAGACCTGAACAAGCCAAAAACCTTGGCGAAAGAGATGTTTGGGAAAGAGGTCAGGGTATATACGAGCCCTGCAGCACTCCTAGAGCCTGGAGTGAGGAGTGAGGTGTACAGGGTGCTTCGCGAGGCGAAAGCTTCAGTTGCAGCCATCGTTTCGGTTATTGTGACGTTCCTTGCGCTTATTCTGGATCACGCTGTTATTGTCAGTGCAATGAAAGAATTCCGGCGGGGTTCAGGCACTGTCTATTCAATGATAGTCGGCGCGATAATCCTCACCCTACAGTTTGCCATTACCGGGGCGAGACTGCCTTTTATTAATCTCGGACACGTGGCGGTGGTCGGCGCCTTGATAGGCTTTGCGGTCTCGACCCAATCCGACAAGATGAGCCCTGCGCCCGGTGATGAGATAATCGCCGGGATAGCTATGGGTCTGACATACACACAGATAATGCGTGAGATTGTGGCGCCTTCGTCACGGCCGGGTCTTTTAACCCTTCTGAACAAGCCAAAAACCATGTTCAGGCGGAAAGGAGGGGATCACGGTGCCGGCAGGTTTGTCCCGGGAAACTCAGGCGTCAAGAACGCCTGCACTAAGAGTTCTAAATCTTTCAAAGAGCTATGGAAAACATCAGGCTCTATCAGGGATTGACCTTCAAGTTATGCCCAGGGACACAGTGGTGGTCACAGGCCCTTCCGGTTGCGGTAAATCCACCCTCTTGAGGTGCATTGCTCGGCTGACAGACCCTGATTCCGGAAGAATTATCGTGACAGGGAAAGACGTGACTGATCTGCCCTACTTGGATCTGCTTGATGTCCGTAGGCGCATAGGTTTTGTTTTTCAACGTTCTAATCTTATTCAAAGACTCACAGCCTTGGAGAACGTGGCTCTTCCTCTGTTAGCTGCCAACGTCACATGGGATGAGGCAGGCGAGGAGGCGCTCGTGGCTTTGGAACGCGTAGGACTTATCGGGAGTGTGGTTCACAGGAGGCCTTGTGAGCTGTCAGGCGGTGAATGTCAACGCGTGGCAATAGCCAGGGCTTTGGTGCCGCGGCCTGCTTTGATGCTTTGGGATGAGCCTACAGCTTCCCTCGACCCTATCCTTGTCGCGGAAGTCCTCGATGTTATGGAAAGCCTGGTCAAGACAGGTGATACTGCTATGATTATAGTGACCCATGAAATGAGGTTTGCTCTTCGTGCCGCAGACTGGCTTATTCTCCTCAATCAAGGTAAAATAGCGGAACAGGGCATACCTGTCCAGGTATTCAACAACCCCAAGTCTGAGTTAGGCGCAAGATACAGTCGTCTGGTTAATTTGTGAGCCGGTGGGAACCGGTTGAGGGTCGGGAAGAGGGCGCTTAGGCGTATGAAGGGAAAACTATGTATACGTAGAAATAGTTAAAGATTAACGCAACGAGAAGTGAAGCAAAGGGTAGATTCCAAGCATTGAGCAAAACAGGGTTAAACCGACAAACTACCATATCGAGATCCATATCGTATGAAGGGTTGGGGCTTCATACCGGTAAACCGTCACGCGTTACGCTCTTGCCTGCCCCGCCTGACCGGGGAGTCTCGTTCGAAAGATATGACCTTTCGGAACCCAGGACCATACCGGTTACCCCGGCTAACATCGGCGGTTCCAGGCGCGCCACTGACCTGGAGTGTGACGGGGTCGCCGTTCGCACTGTAGAGCACATTATGGCGGCCATTTCTTGGTCAGATATTGATAATATCGTAGTTCGTCTGGAAGGCGAGGAGTTGCCGCTCGGAGACGGGAGCGCCCTTACGTATGTGCGCCTTCTCAGGGAGGCAGGTGTAACTGACCTCAGTGCAAAGCGACATGAAATGAGAGTTACCTGTCCTCGCTGGACTACTCGAGGTACCAGCCATCTCATAGCCTTACCTTACGAAGGGACTCGGGTGACTTTCTTGTTTCTCCGGAAAGGATCCCATCTGGAGCCTGAGTATTCGGATTCTGAGTATCTGGATATTGAAGTGACTCCGGAAGTGTTCAGAGAAGAGATAGCTCCTGCCAGGACCATAGGGTTCCAGTGGGAACTTGAAACCATCCAAGAACAAGGACTTGCCCTTGGGGCGACCCTGGACCAAGCAGCAATCGTCGGGGAGAACGGATACGTTGGCGAAACCAGGTTCCCGAATGAAGCATGTCGCCACAAAGCCTTGGATCTACTGGGGGATATTGCTATACTCGGACGGGTCCTGGGGCATTTTATCGGTATAGGCTCCGGGCATTCCATGAACCATGAGCTTGTCCAACTGATTTCCCGTGATTTGGAAGTCAAGAGAGGTGTCTAGACTGAAAGTGATGATTGGACCGGAAGAAATTCAAAAGGTGCTGCCTCATAGGTACCCGTTTCTCTTGGTGGACAGGATTATTGAAGTAGAACACGGCAAGCGCATTGTCGGCATTAAGAACGTCAGTTGTAATGAGCCGTTTTTTCAAGGGCATTTCCCGGGCAATGCTGTAATGCCCGGGGTTCTTATTATTGAAGCTATGGCTCAAGTAGGAGCGTACGCTGCGCTTAATTATCCCGAGGTCGGGGATAAGATTGCGTACCTTGCCGCAGTGGACAGGGCAAGATTCAGACATCCGGTGGTCCCCGGGGATACGCTAAGGATTGAGGTGGAACTCATCCGTATGCGTGGCAGATTAGGGAAACTCGGGTGTTCCGCTTATGTTGAGGGCAAGTTAGTGGCAGATGCGGAGCTTACGTTTGCCCTGGTAGATAGGAGAGAGCAGTAGATGTGTAAAAAATGGGATCATCGGGTTGGGAGGCGCGTAAATGAAAGCCAAAGCCACTGAGACTCGCAGCTTTCGTGTGAGAAAGATTCATGCTACAGCAGTCATTCACCCAAGCGCAGTTATCGGGCCAAACGTTACTATAGGCCCGTATTGTGTCATAGGTGAAGACGTTGTGATTGGAGACGGTACCAAAATAGACAGCCACGTCGTAATTGACGGGCCTACCACTATCGGACATAACTGCAGCTTCTCATCGGGGGCCATGATAGGCGTCAAGCCGCAGGATCTTAAGTTCAATGGTGAAAAAACAAGTCTTATAATCGGAGACAACAATGTTTTTCGTGAGTTTGTCACTGTAAGCAGAGGGACTGCCGGAGGCAGAGGCGAAACGCGCATAGGCAATGATAATTACATAATGTCATACGGACATGTTGCACACGACTGCATCATAGGCAACAATGTCACCATTACAGGCGGGGCAGCTCTCGCAGGCCATTGTACAGTTGACGATTATGCAATAATCGGCGGACTTGCAGGTGTCCATCAATTCGTGAAAATCGGCAAGATGGCAATGATTGGCGGAATGGCGAAGGTGGCGCGGGATGTGCCTCCTTACATGCTGGTAGACGGTAATCCTGCCCGTGTCATAGGTGTTAACATAGTCGGTATGCGTAGGCAAGGGACACCCCAGGACGTCCGCGAGTCTATGAAACGAGCTTACAGAATCCTTTACGATTCCGGCCTTACTCTTGCAAAAGCCATCGGGAAGATTGAAAGCGAATTGTCCGGGTCATCTGAAATTGAGGTGTTCGTAGAGTTTCTAAAGGGCACCACCAGAGGTGTTATCGGAGGAAGACTTCCTTGAGGAAACTTGGGCTCATAGCAGGTGAAGGCGAGCTTCCCGCCGTCATGGCGCGCAACGCGTCTCTAAAAGGACTGGAAGTCGTTGTAATATCCGTATGCGACGAAATAGACCCGGAAGTTGCCGGCTTGGCCAGTCGCATTCACAGGGTGGATTTGGATGAGATATCCGAAGCCGTGGAGATCCTCCGAAAAGAAGGCATAAGTGAAGTGGCGATGATTGGAAAAGTTTGGCGAAAGGAAACATATAGATCAGATGTTGAAGAAGCCGTAGAAAGAATTGCATGGTCTGAGGAGGATCGGGCTGATACATCTCTCCTTTCCGCCTTTGTCAAGAACCTGGGACAAGCCGGAATAAGTGTTGCAAATCAACTGGAGTATCTTGGTGATGCAGTGCCGGAGAGAGGGATTCTCGGGCATCTGGAACCTTCCCCCGCTGAATGGGACGATATTTCCTTTGGCTTCAAGAAAGCTAATGCTATTTCCGAGGCAGGTATCGGTCAGACGGTGATTGTGAAAAACCTCTCTGTCGTAGCGGTAGAGGCTGCTGAAGGCACAGATGAAGCCATTAGCAGGGCAGGGCGCCTGGCCCGAGGGTGTGTCGTGGTTAAGGTCGCGTGGCAGGATCAGGACAGGAGGTTTGATATTCCGACTGTCGGTCCGGACACAATAAACGTCATGCTTGAGGCAGGAGCCGGGGTTCTTGCCATTGAAGCCGGAAGGACCATTATTGTCCGAAGAGAGGATACTGTGGCCTTTGCGGATGAGGCAGGAATTCCCGTTGTTGCAGTGGGAGAGGTGGAGACCTTTGAAGATAATGATAAGCGCCGGAGAGGCGTCAGGTGATATATACGGCGCATATCTTGCAGAGAAGTTAATTCAGTTAAACCCCGGGGTCCGGCTTTCAGGAGTCGGCGGCGCCAAGATGAAGGAAAAGGGCGTAGAGATCCTGGAAGATCCGACTGCCCTTTCCGCTGTTGGATTTACAGAGGCTTTGGCGAACCTCTCTTTTCATCGTAAAGTCTTTGCCCGGGCTGCGCGCGAGTTGGATCGGATTTCCCCTGATTGTCTTGTTCTCATCGATTTTCCCGAATTCAACATGAGGCTTGCGAAGCGAGCTGCCAGGCGGAATATCCCGGGGGTTTACCTTTTCCCGCCGACAGCATGGGCATGGCGCAAAGGGCGCGCTAAGGCCCTAGCAAACCTTGAAATGACCATTGCGTCTGTATTCCCGCTGGAGGCGGACACATACCGGAAGGCAGGTGCGGACGTCAGGTTTGTCGGACACCCTCTTTTGGATCTTGTGGCGCCTGCCGGGCCTCAGGCAAAGGAAGCAGCCCGCAGAGATTTAGGACTGGACTCTGAAGAAATCATCGGGATCCTGCCGGGGAGTCGGGATCAGGAAATCCAACAACTGCTCCCTACGATGCTTGAGGCAGCCGCCTTCATCAGACAAGTAAAGCCCGAGGCCGGACTGTTGCTTCCTTTATCCCACACTGTATCTGAAGAAGCAGTCCGGGAATGCGTTTTGAAATCAGGTCTTCCCGTGCATGTCGTATCCGGGCCGACTTACCGGTATATGGCTGCGTCAGATGCGCTTATTGTGGCGTCAGGCACTGCGACCATGGAAGCCACTATAGTAGGGACTCCCATGGTAGTTGTATACAAGACTTCCACACCTACTTATCTCCTGGCACGGTTGCTTGTGGATATACCTTACATCTCATGGCCCAATATCCTTATGGGAAAACGCATAGTTCCTGAGCTGTTGCAGGAGGACGCGGAACCTGAGACTATAGCTCGCTTGATCCGGATGATGCTGGAGAATCCTTCGCTTTCTTCGGAAATCCGGGAGAATCTCGCCAAAGCCCGAAGCAAGCTGGGTTCACCCGGCGCGCTTACGCGCACAGCTCGGCTGATATTGGAGGTGGCACGGAGATGAACGCAGGTCGTGCCGCTGTTGTGATTGTGGCTAACAGCCCCGGTGAGATTTCCGGGTGGGTGCTGCCTGTTGTGAAATGCTTACGCGCTTCAGAAGAGAAGGTAGCGAGAGAATTCGGAGGCCTTGTTATCGTCATTGTGTTGCCTCCTTGCCCTTTTGCCACAGGCAATGAGGCTCATGTGGCCGCACTTATCCCCGGAGTGGACGCTGTGGTGACGCCTTCCGAGTATCTGAAATTTGTCATGCTCGGATCTATTCCGGAAAGGGCAAGGCGCCTCGCGTCGGGGAAAAAGAGGGAAGCTTGGCGAGGAATAGTTGTTCACCTTGGTGGGGATCACCTACATTCACTCGTTATTGCCAGGAGGCTCGGATTTCCGGCTGTCGCGTACAGTGACCGCACAATTAAGTTTCAGCGGCAATTCATTAGGATATTCGCGGAAGATGCGAGAGTTGCCGGTAAACTCCGGCAAAAAGGAGTGCCTGATGCGAAAATTGATATCGTCGGAAATCTCATGATCGACGGTGTTCTGGGCGAAGGGGATCCGGAAGGTGTTAAGGATGCGCTGGGAATAGCTGAGGATAAGCCACTGGTGTGCCTTCTGCCTGGCAGCAGAAAGCAAGAGATCCAATATGTAATGCCTTTTTTCCTAAGAGTTGCGGAGATCATACGGAAATTCAATGAAAACACTGAGTTCGTTATGCCACTTTCACCGTTTGCAGGTATGGATTTGGTCCGGTCAGCCTTGGTTGCCGCAGGTAATCGGGTTGCCAAGCAGAAAGGCAGATCAAGGAGGGGTGAGGCGAAGGAGGGGCTTGAAGTAGCCTCAGCCACCCTCCATATGTTAGATGACGGGCAGGAGGCTTCACCGGCTCCTGCGGTTATTGAGACAGCCGAAGGCGTACGGGTCTTTGTGATTCCCAAATCACGTTACTCTGTTATGGCTGCGTCAGACCTCGCCTTATGTATGCCGGGTTCCGTCACTGCGGAGTTAGGCTATCTTGGCGTGCCTGCCATAGTCACCGTCCCCCTTAACCTGCCTGAGGAGGTTCCGCTCACCGGGATATTTGAGTTTTTTGGCAGATTGCCTGTAATCGGAGGCCCCATAAAAAGGATGGCAGTTCGAAAGGCGCTGCAGCGTATAGAATTTACCGCTATTCCCAACAAGAGGCAGAGGAGATTCATTATGCCGGAAGTCCGCGGGATTCTTACTGCTGAGGACGTTGCCATTAAAGCCTTAGAGCTCTTGCAGGATACGAAGGCACGCGGTAGAATCTCCTTAGAGCTGAAAGAAGCCATGGGCAGGCCGGGAGCAGCGGAAAGCGTTGCTTCCGCAGTGCTCGGCACGTTGATTACAACTGGAGGTCGGTATTTTGAACCGACAGAAAGGTCCGATTAAGAGACTCTTAGGATATGTCTCCCTATATGGACACCTGCTTGCTGTAGGTTTGCTTTGCACGGCTTTGGCAAGCCTTTTGAACCTGGCTATATACTGGGTTGTGAAAGAACTGGTGGACAAGGTCCTCACCGGTGGTGATATTGTCACCATGGGTAGAATGCTTAATGTGACTGTTGTCGGAGTCATAGCGCTATTTGCTGTAAAAGGCGTATTCTCCTATGGACAAGTCTATCTCATGGCTTATGTCGGTCACAGAGTCGTTACTGACCTGCGTGAAGAGGTGTACGGCCACTTGCAGCGCATGTCCATAGAGTACCATGACAGTAAGCACACAGGTGAGATGATATCCGGAGTCACCAATGATGTAGCTGTCTTACAGGCGAGCGTGTCATCGGGCTTAGCCGAACTCCTTTCCCAGGCGGTTATGAGCGTAGGTATCCTGGGGCTCATGTTTTATCTGGATTGGAAGCTCTCCTTAGTCACACTCAGCATAATGCCTTTGGTAGTGTGGGTAGTGGGTAAAGCCGGAAGCAAACTCAGACGAATAACCGGGCTCATCCAATCCACTATTGCCGATGTTACCACCGTCCTTCAGGAAACCCTCTCCGGAATTAAGGTAATCAAGGCTTTCACCATGGAGACCCATGAGATGGAGAGATTCAGACGGCAGAACGAAGGGAACTTCCAAGCTTCAATGCGCGCAGTGAAGGTGCATGCCATAATCACTCCTCTCATAGAGATACTGTCAGTCTTGGGGCTTTCAGGTGTCCTGTGGTTTGGAGGCAGGAGGGTCATAGAAGGCGGGCTGACTATAGGAGAATTCATGGCTTTTCTTGGAGCCGCAGGGACTCTTCCCACCCCTCTTTCCAGGCTTTCCGCTTCGTACGGAGGACTCAACCAAGCGCTGGGCGCGGCAGAGCGGGTCTTTGGCTTGCTTGACCAAACACCTGAAGTCGAGGAGCCGGAAGATGCAATGTCTATTCCTGAGCCTGTTGAGGGTCGCATAGATTTTGACGGTGTCAGATTCGCGTACCGTCCTTCTGAGCCCGTGCT
>JAAYRV010000025.1 GCA_012518595.1 Bacillota bacterium | reverse complement strand
CTGAAAGCTATGGAAGATTTAAGGACGAGACTGAATCTCTCCATGATGCTTATCACCCATGATTTGTCAGTAATTGCCCAGACATGCGATGATATAGCTATTATGTACGCGGGGAAAATCGTGGAGTATGGGAGCGTCATAGACATCTTCGGCAATCCGACGCATCCCTATGGTATGGGCCTTGTAAAATCGTTTCCCAACATTAAGGCTGAGAGGACTCGCGTACGGTCATTGCCCGGGTTTCCACCAAACTTGTTGGCGCCCCCCGAGGGCTGTAGATTCCATCCCAGGTGTCCTTTGGCAGAAGGCATCTGTAGGGAAGAAGAACCGGAACTTACTGAGATCGGTTCAAACAGTCATAAGGTCGCCTGCCACAAGGTGGATATGCTTGAGAGGGGGGTTGACATATGGGAGCAGTAAACGCGATTGAAATGGAGAGAAGTGTAGCACACGGTGATGTCATTCTTGAAGTCGAAGACCTTGTGAAGTACTTTCCCCTACGCCGTGGAATAGGGCAAGCTTTACGGAGAGAGCCGGAGCTCGCAGTAAAGGCTGTCGATGGGGTCAGCTTCAATGTGAAGAAAGGTGAGCTCTTCGGGGTTGTCGGTGAGTCAGGTTGCGGGAAGACCACAATGGGCAGGACAATACTTAGATTGCTTGAGCCTACAGACGGACGAGTAACCTTTGAGGACATAGATGTGACTGCCCTAAGCACGGAGCAGTTGAAGCAGCTTAGGACCAGAATGCAAATTATATTCCAGGATCCTTATGAGTCAATGAATCCGCGCCTGGATGTTCACAGGATCATAGCCGAGCCCTTGAGAATACAAGGAATGGTAAAAGATGCACGAGAGGCTCTTCCTCATATCGAGAAAGCCCTTGAAGACGTGGAGATGACACCTCCCGAAGAGTATCTCTATCGATATCCACATGAGCTTTCAGGCGGTCAGAGACAGAGGATTGCCGTGGCGAGAGCGCTTGTTTTGGATCCTGAGTTCATAGTGGCTGATGAACCTGTGTCAATGCTTGACGTATCCATTCGTGGTGAGATTCTTAATCTGATGCTGGACTTGTCCCGTGAAAGGGGAGTCACGTTTCTCTACATTACTCATGATCTGGCTACTGCTCGTCATATATGTGATCGGATAGCAGTCATGTATTTAGGGAAGATGGTTGAGAAGGGTCCTACTGATAGTCTGGTCAAGCACCCTCTACATCCATATACCAGGGCTCTGATAGGCGCTGTATTTGTTCCGGATCCCACGAGAAAGGGTTTTGGGAAAGTCTTAAAGGGCGAAGTCCCCAGCCCGGTTGATCCCCCGAGTGGATGCAGACTTCACCCTAGATGTCCTGTTGCCCGGGATATCTGCAAGGAGGTAGAACCTGAACCGATAGAAGCTGACGATGGCCACATGGTAGCATGCCATTTTGCCCTCGGGTGACGTAAATAGGAGGCCCTATGAAAGGGAATGTGAGGCATGTTCAAAGAAGGAGCATCGCTCTTGTCATCATGGGTGCTCTGGCAGTGTGCGGAATAGCCCTGACATGGGCAACTGCCGGGGACTATCTTGGAGCGTCAACGGTAGCTGCCAAGTTCCAAAGTTCTGTACAAGGAATAACATGCAGTGAGACAAATTCAGAATACAAGATTAGGATAGACGTCAATCTCACCAACGGAAGTGAATGGGACTTGTCCGTTACATCTATGCGTTCCATCGTATATCTGGATGGGCAATACGTATGGGGACATAACTACGATTGGACGGGTAATCCTTTGGAGCTGCCGCGGGGAAGCACAAACGACATAGTCCTTGAGGTTGAAGTGCCTCATACAAAAACAGACGTTGTGGCCACCGGCGGGAATGTATGGTCTATAAGGGTATCAGGCCTTCTTGACATGCCCCGTTTAGGCACTAAGCTCTTTGTCTCGAAGGCCCAAGTACCGCTGGAAAGAGGAAATGACTAATGGAGCGGAGAGAAATAGTCACAGGCGTTATTCTGATGGGGATATTCTTGTGCGGCCTTTTTACTTGCCAAGCGCTACCGCTCCTTGCGCCTCTTAAGGTTGTCCAGGAATACGGTACGGTATTCTTGTTTCTCGGAGCGGTAGTCACAGGGCTTCTCTTGGGTATGTTGACTCCTTCAATGGAAAAAGGAGTATATGCCGGTTTTGCAAGTATTGTGTTGGGCCTTGCTTTGGCTGGGCTTATACTGGCTCTACCGGCACTCTTGGGCATAGCCGGTCAGTTAGGAGTAGTTTCAACCCTTGCCCTTGAACGAGCCCTAATCCTTGCAGTTATCCTTACGCCGATTTCCGCCGTAGGCGTGTTCATTGGAAACTTGATTTAGAATCATCACACGCCAAGTGTGTCTTGGTAGTCATATACTATTTTCGATATGTGGGCTATTCTGGCAAAACCCTCATCAATATCAGATACGCCTTTAGACAAGACGACCAGGATGTAAGGCTTGTCTGCGAAGACTATGCCTACGTCGTTGGCTACCCCTGAAACATCGCCTTCCTTATGGGCGACAATCAGCTTTTCCGGCAGATTGCCGGGAATGCCCACATGGTATATGGGATGTGACATATCGTCTAAGAGCCGCGATCCCAAGTCAGGATGGGCTTTGGCGAACGTCATAACTGCCTCGAGGTATGAGCCCATGTCCCTGGCGCATGTAATGTTTCTGCCTTCAGGGAACACGATCTTGCCGCCTTTGCCTTTCATGAAACTGATGATGTTATCCTTTCCAAGGTGACGGGTGAGCATCTTATAGGCAACGTTATCACTTATTGTGATTGACAGATTCGCCAAGACACGGAGTGAAAACGTATCCCCGTCCCGTGCTGTGAACTGCAATATTCCTGCTCCGTCTTGCCAATCCGCATCGCTGTTATATGTGACCCTATCATCCCAATCCAACTCGCCTGAGGCTACAAGCTCGTTGAGGTACAGCACGACAGGGAGTTTCACGGTGCTGGCAGCAGTGATAGGCTCGTTTTCGTTTATGCCGAAAGAGTCGCCTGACTCAAGATCTTTAAAGAATATGCCGTAAGTTGCGTCATTCCATTCCCCGAGCACAGCGTCGAGTTCCTCTTTAAGCGTGGCATAGTCTTCAGGCACCCCACGAGACGCAGCACTTGCCATTTGATCAGGATAGCCCGGCCCCTCAGCGCTGTCTCTTATGCTACAGTATAGAATTGACGCGGCGACTAGCACTAAAGCTATGAAGCCTATAAGCAGAAATCTCCGCTTCTTGCGCATCATAGATAATCCCTCCTTTCCGTAAATACAACGTGTCATTATACAGCTCCTGCACATGGATCTCCAGGGAAAATACTTCATGCCTGTCCAGAGCAATCCAGGACGAGTCAGGGCGGACTAGTCGGCAAGTCTTCAATACATGGCTAACTCCGCCCCATCCTTGAGCATAATACCTATAGAAGCGCAATGCGAAACGACATAACACTCTAACGGGGGCGCATGGTGATGGTTGATAATCGCAGGAAAACCTTAACGTGGATTGGCATCGGACTCCTTGCTGTAATTGTCATAGCCCTGGGAGTCTCAAAGGCAAGACGGGTCGCTCTTGGCAAGGAGCCGACGATCAAGGTGTACATTGATGATGAGAAGCGGGTTCTGGAACTGCCGATGGAGGAGTATATTGCCGCGGTAGTAGGAGGAGAGATGAAAAACTACTGGCCTCACGAAGCCCTTGCTGCCCAGGCAATAGTGGCAAGGACATTTGCCTTGAAAGCGCTGACCGAAAAGCCGGCGTCAGGCCCTATGGGCTCGGACATACAGGCTGGGTTCAAAGAAGCTCAAGAATATAAACCGGAAAACGTCAATGAGGCAATAAGGGCAGCGGTCAAAGAGACGCGGGGGAAAGTTCTGACCCAAGGGGGGAAGCTCATTAATGCATGGTTTCATTCGAACGCAGGCGGCAAAACGGCATTAGCCAAGGAAGGCCTGAACTTTATCGGCCCGGAGCCTACGTATACCGTTGTCAGGGACAGTCCGGATGATACAGAAGATGTTCCGTTTTCGGATCGCAGGTGGAAAGCGGAGTTTTCTACCGGGGAAATTGAGGCTGCTCTGGCTAAAGTCGGGTTAAGCGTCAACGGTATCGCAAATATGACCATAGCCAAACGCGGATCGTCAGGACGTGCGGAGACAATAGCTATTCATCATTCCGGCGGTGTATCTACAATAGGTGGGAATGATCTCCGAGTTGCCTTGGATCCCATGCGTATGAGGTCGAATTTCCTGACAAAAGTCGAAGTCAAGGACGGTAGGGTTGCCATGGAGGGAAGGGGATTCGGCCACGGGGTCGGGTTATCTCAATGGGGCGCGCATAATATGGCGAAAATGGGAAAACGCCACGAGGAAATCTGTCGATATTATTTTAAAAACGTTATGGTCGAAAAGCGTTGGGCGTGAAAACCATGGTGAGAAGCTGAAATATAAAGGAGTTTCTGAGCTTATAGAGAAAATTAAACGTCAGGCATAACAGCTTCGGCGAACCAGGCTATGTATGAAACTCCCAGAGAGTTTAGGCGTTAAACATAAGTAGTGGCTCTACTGGGTGTCTGGTATTCTATACTTGATATGAATGTGGGGAGGAGGAACCGCATGCCGTGATCACGGTAAGTAATCTTACTAAAAGGTATGGCAAGGCAAGAGGAATTGAGGATCTCACTTTTACAGTTGATAAGGGAGAAGTCCTTGGTTTCCTTGGGCCTAACGGCGCAGGGAAAACCACTACTATGCGTATTATCACAGGGTACCTTGCGGCCACCTCAGGAACGGTTGAAGTCGACGGGTTTTGTGTATTTGAGGATGCGATGGAAGCCAGGAGGAGAATCGGGTACCTGCCTGAGAACCCTCCACTCTATCGAGAGATGACAGTCTCCGGCTACCTGCGGTTTGTAAGTGAACTGAAAGGCATTCCGAAATCAAAGATGAAAGCCGCTGTTGACCTGGCGGTGGAGGGTGCAGGTATAGAGACTGTGTATAACCGTGTCATTTCCAATCTTTCCAGAGGTTACAGGCAAAGGGTTGGCCTAGCCCAGGCTCTTCTGGGGAATCCCGAGGTTCTGATACTTGATGAACCTACCGTAGGCCTCGATCCAAGACAGATCATTGAAATTCGTAAACTTATTCACAGTTTAGGAAAGAAGCATACTATTATTCTCAGCTCTCATATTCTACCTGAGGTCAGTATGGTTTGTGATCGGGTAGTAATAATCAACAACGGCAAGCTCGTAGCCTCGGATACGCCTTCAGGCCTTTCCGGGAGACTCGAGGGGCGAGGACGTATAGCAGTGCGCATCAGAGGGCCTCGAAGCGAAGTCACAACCGTAGTCAGAGGACTCTCCGGCGTCAGTTCGGTGTCTGTTGAAACACCGGATAGAGAAGCCCAAGATAGGGAAGTTCTCCTCTTTGTCGAAACGGACAAATCTTACGACGTGAGGGAAGACTTGTTCTTTGCCATGGCAAGCCGCGGCTGGCCGATTGTGGGGATGAAAACCATGGATATGAGCTTAGAGGATGTATTCTTGAAGCTTACTACTGAAGAGACTCTGGAAGACGAAACGGAGGTGGCGCCCGGTGCATAAGATGTGGTCCATTCTCAAAAGGGAAGTCGCCTCTTATTTCGTATCTCCCATGGCATATGTAGTGGGGGCAGTGTTTCTTGTGCTTTCAGGCTATTTCTTTTCAGTCATTCTTCTGGCGACTCACAGCGCGAGTATGCAAGGGGTATTGGGTAACATGGCAGTGGTTTTTCTCTTCGTCTCCCCCGTGCTCACCATGGGTTTGCTTGCAGAAGAGCGAAAACTTGGCACAGATGAGCTTATCATGACAGCGCCTGTCGGCACAACTTCCATAGTAGTAGGGAAGTATCTTGCGGCTGTCTTGACATACTTGGTTTATCTCGCCATAAGCCTAATCTACCCCGTTATTCTGATTAAGTACGGAAGTCCGGATATGGGTCCTATCTACTCCGGTTATTTGGGCATGTTCCTTTTCGGGGCAGGGTGCCTCGCTGTAGGAATATTTTCATCATCGCTGACGGATAACCAGATGGTAGCGGGTGTTATTGGGTTTGGACTGCTTCTCCTTTTCTGGATTCTCGGATGGGCAGGCGCTATCGTCAGAGGACCTGTGGGAGAGACATTAGCTAATCTTTCCCTTCTCAAACGCTTTGACGATTTTCAAAAGGGGATCATAGATTTCTCCAGTGTGCTATATTACATTAGTTTCATCTTTATCTTTATCTTCCTTACT
>JAAYRV010000024.1 GCA_012518595.1 Bacillota bacterium | reverse complement strand
CAGGTCAGGCGACAAGAAATCAAGGAAGCCATGCTTACGGAATAGGCGTATGGGCGGTATGTACAAGAGCATTAAGAGCATTGTGCAGGTCTATTATTTACGGGACGCTCTGCTTCGCGCTGGAGGAAGCAGGGCGTTTTCATGCCCCGGTTTTCTTGCACAAGCTTCTTTGCTTTGTGTGCTTCGTGCCATGCTTCTTGTTATAGGCTCTGAGTATGAGTTCATGAGTTTTTGCTGGTTTTCCCAGGTCTTGGGTGGCCCCGCACGGCACGGACACTTTCTAGAAGTTGCGATTACTCGTGGTGATCTACTTAGTGTTGTTGTCGCCTCATCACCAGTTCATGTCCGATTATCGCAGCGCCGTATGCCCCTGCGCACTGTGACAGGTCAGGCACTATTACTTTTTGTGACAGCTTCTTCTCGAGAGAGAGCCTGACACCTCTGTTCTTGCTGACCCCTCCGGTCATGACTACATCAGGTATTACCCCGACTCTGTGAACCATCCCAAGCAGCCGGTCTGCTACTGCATCACACAATCCGCGGATTATCGCCGAAGGCTCCATTCCTTTGGACAGAAGGCTGATTACCTCGGATTCAGCAAATACTGTGCAAGTACTTGATATGTTGGCAGGTTTCCTTGCTTCTTTCCACATACGGCCGAAGTCCAAGAGAGACGTACCGAGTCTTTCTGCCATTACCTCAAGGAATCTGCCTGTTCCTGCAGCGCATTTGTCGTTCATCACGAAATCCGCTACCATTCCGTCTTCATCAAGGCGGATGACTTTCGAGTCTTGACCTCCGATATCAATCACAAGTCCGGCTCGGGGGGCTAAGGCCCTCGCGCCTCGACCGTGACACGTGATTTCCGTGATCGTCCTGTCAGAGACTTTCACTTGGGCGCGCCCATAACCTGTTGACACCGTGTATGAAAGGTCATTTTCAGTCAGTCCTTCAGTTCTAAGCAGATTCTGTATGCATTCTCCGGCTGTGGCGTTTAGATCCGTTCCGGTAGGGAGCATGAAAACGGACAGGAGCTGACCATCGAGAAGGAGGACTCCTTTGGTTGCAGAGGACCCCACATCAATTCCAACTACATAAGAACCGGCTTTCAATGTATTGTCTCACCTCAAGTTCTTAATCCTTCGCGATTCCAAGAGTTCCCGAAAAGCACCAAGCCTGGTCAGAGACTGCGCCTCGCCGCTATTCCTAATATCCACACCGTCGCCGTCGAGATTCAGGAAGGGGATACCTTTCTTCCTCAGATAATCTGAAAGAATAGAGGCAGCGCCGTTATATTGCCTGCATCCCCATTGGGCGAACTGCACTACGCCGTCGATGGAGAATCCCCTTGTTATTTTGCCGATTACTTCGAGCCGACGCTCTATCGGCCCCCATCCGGGATTAGCCATGATCTTCTTAGCCAGGCTTATGTATGGATCCCCGGAATCCAGCGGATCCCAGTACATATAGCTGAATTCTTCAAAAGCGATAGAGACTTGACATGTATCTTCCAGGTAACTAAACAGCTTGGGACTGTAATACGGCCTCAAGTTCAGCCAAGCAAGCCTGAACTGTTCGTTGGGGACAGGATAATCACCTGACTGGATAACGTCCTCTGCATGGTCACGAAGAGACTGATAAAACTTGGGAAGCCATGGGCTTCCCCATGACCAAAGAAACAACACCACATAGTTTAGCGCTTCCGAGCCGCGCCATGGTGACGGGGCATTTGTGCGCAATTTGCACAGATCAAGATAGTAATTGCGAGCAGCGTTTGAGTCTGCAAAAGCTTCATCCATGTATTTTCCGGACAGGCCCGGCACTTCTTGTTCCAAGCTCCGCGCGACTTTCTCCAATTGCTTCCCTAAACGGTCCAGAGATTGGGCGGAGCACGTATAAGGCACATCCAATATATAGAAAGGACAGTCATGATATTGACTTATCTGAAATAAGGATCGTTTGCCTCCGTCACAAAGATGTGACGATACGACTACAGCAGCAGGTTTTGGGGCGAACTCAAGGACTGACGCGCCCACTCCGGCCCTGTGAAAACTGCAAAGATCCGGTGAATACCAGAGAGATTCACATGCTGTCAGGCTTTCCCTGGCAAATCCGAAACTTGCCGCGAATCCTGAAGCAGCTTCAGGCAGAAAAGGCACTCCTCCCAGGCCGTAGATGAGTTCATTCGGGACAAACGCACTGGTGAAGATACAAGGTTTTTGTTTGAGGTATGCATGGCGAAAATCGTCTGCAAAGCATCGGATGGCATCAATCTGATAAGGCTTCCCGCCTCGCTTTTCCATGTGGTTAATTACCAGTTTGGCTGCACCATGAACCCAACTCTTCCGTGAAAGAGCTCGCATAATCTTGATGCGCCGGGTCTCTCCGGCTATCTTATAATGTGATTTTCTTGCCTTGATTCCTCCCGGTATCATTGTTACTTACCTGCCTTTAGGATTTGTGTGCCTTCGAGCATTTCTCGAAACGCTTCTACTCGTGTCAGGACCTGTCCCGTCCTTCCCATCCCGTATTGACCTTCAAGGAGAAGAACAGGGAGTCTTCCCAGTGACCTAAGGCCATGTCTTATCTCTATGAAATCGTAGTATGCCTGGTCGCAAAATTTGGGAGCGAAATAGATAAGTCCTCGGACGCCATAATCTGATGCAAGCTCGTAAAGGCGCCAAATCCGCTCTTTCCCTTGAAACATCCGTGGACAGGGCGCTTTACGGAGGTAGGCTTCAGCAAGCATGTAAAAGGGGTCGCAGGTGGTTTTGCTATCAACAACGAAATCGTAGGTCCTTAAAGGTATGCATGAATCAACAAAGACCACGTCGAGACCTGCATTTTCAATGCATTCTATGAGCGATAAATCCAGTAAACAGGTTCCGCTGATTCCCACAGAGATCCTGTCTCTATCTTGGCTGAAGGGAGAGGATTCAGATAATGCCTGACCTATCATTCTTTCAATTTGCTCGATGAGAGCATCAAACATCCCAGGTGCCAAATTGTGAGTGTGGCTTGGCCCGGGGTCAAGAGGGTCAAGAGGATCCTCTGCAGAGGGAAAGCAAGCCAAGAGCTGATTGACATTGATGGCAAGTTGAGTTGCTTTGACAGCGGACAGCTGCCTTTTGGACGCCAAATCAAAGACGCAGGAAAGCTCCTTGCGGATTTGGTTCATGCCATTAATCGCCACTGTGAGCCTTTCTGAGAACTCGTCTCGTGGAGCTGTTCCAGAGTCCGAAAGCTTGGAGGCAAAGCCCTTAAGCTCCTCTGCATAAAATGAAACCGCCTCCGGGTCATATGTCCGCGGGACATCCACAAAGTAAACGGCGCCTGCCAGATTCCAGTAGCTCAGCACGTCGTAGGCCCTGCGCATTGCATCGCACGACTCGGCGATGGCAACCATGTCCTTATCCCCGTATTGTCGTATAAATGCCCTGGCATACGGACAGAAATCCCGGGGAAGGTATCCCTCCATTGTCGGGAGCGGTCCTTCAAATATGCCTCTTGTGGCAGGCATTCCTGCTGCCAGGGGTATTTCATACGGTATATAACTGCACGATAAGTAGACCAAGATAATACCTCCGCCTACAATCTCTCCGCCTACCGCTCCGGCTCATCTCATTGGATCGAACCTGCGCAGCCTCAGGGAATTCATCACTACAGACACTGAGGAGAAAGACATAGCTGCGCCTGCAATCACCGGGGACAAGAATCCTAAGGCTGCTATAGGTATCCCTATGATGTTATAGATAAACGCCCAAAACAGATTCTGGCGGATAATGCCTATAGTGTGACGGCTCAACTTGATTGCAGCTGCAATTTGTGTAAGATCTCCTCGAACCAAGGTAATATCAGACGCTTCTATTGCAATGTCAGTTCCCGTGCCCATGGCGATACCTACGTCTGCTGCAGCAAGCGCAGGGGCGTCGTTGATTCCATCTCCCACCATGGCGACTACCCGTCCTTCACTGCGGAGTCTCTCCACTTCCTTTGCTTTATCTTCCGGAAGGACTTCTGCCAGGACTCTTTCAATCCCTGCTTGGTTTGCAATGAAATCGGCTGTACGCTGATTATCGCCGGTCAGCATCACAACATCAATTCCAAGGTCTTTAAGTGCGAGAATAGCATCTTTCGATGTTTCCTTTAGCATGTCCGCAACACCGATGATGCCGACTGCACTTCCGTCTACTGCAACGATCATAGCAGTCCTTCCCTGAGATTCAAGGATTCTCAGGTTATGTTCAACATTTTCGGTGCCGATACCTTGATCTGCCATTAGGCGAACGGTGCCTACCAGCACTTGTCTGGCTTCAACTTCCACTTTTACTCCTTTACCCGGAATCGCTTGAAAACTCGAAGGCTCCGTCAGGTCCAGCCGGAGAATCTTAGCATGATTAACAATGGCTGCTCCTAAAGGGTGTTCTGAACGTAGTTCGGCTGAGGCTGCAAGCCTTACCATTTCGCGGATGGCTTCTTCTTTATCATCCGGTGTGCTAATCAGCAGTACACTGACTACCGCAGGCTCTCCCTTTGTCAAGGTTCCGGTTTTGTCGAGAACGACTGTATCAATCTTGTGAGCTCTTTCTAAATACTCCGCTCCCCTAATCAAAATACCTGACTCAGCGCCTCTTCCGGTTCCCACCATGATGGCTGTGGGGGTGGCTAGACCGAGAGAGCAGGGACAAGCTATTACGAGGACTGCGGTAAAAGCAAGGACCGCTTGCCCGGGATCTCCTGTAACAAGAAGCCATGCAACGAGAGTGACCAGTGCTGTCATGAGAACGGCAGGGACGAAATAGCCTGCTACTGTGTCAGCTACGCGCTGTATCGGGGCTTTTGACCCCTGTGCTTTCTCAACCATCTCGACTATCTGAGAGAGAATAGTATCTCGCCCGACCTTTGTGGCCCGGAACTTAAAGGTGCCGTGCCTATTGATAGTGCCGCCTATGACTTGGGCACCCGGCGCTTTTTCCACCGGTATGCTCTCGCCTGTCAACATAGACTCATCTACTATGGACATCCCTTCGACAACTAT
>JAAYRV010000003.1 GCA_012518595.1 Bacillota bacterium | reverse complement strand
CGAGTCTCCTTGGAGGCCTGCTTCCCAACACTTGTATTCTTCTTGGTCGAAGGGATCATTTGTCATGACAATGGCTTCGATATTAGCTTTTTGAAAGGTTATGTCAACATGTTCTTCAATTGTGAGGCTCAAGAAGAATTCCCGGTAACTGTTGAGGTCTCTTTCTCCCGTATCAAGCCCGAATTCTTGCAACGTAGTCAAAACACCCCGACATGCCTCGCTTACGGGAGAACGTTCTTGGAAAAGAGTCCTCCAAACAAGATCCGCCTGCTCTGTCTTGTTCATAGCATATAAAGCCTTTGCACCTATTGACTTACAGCATAGAGTCTCAGCAATCAAGTAATGATAGGTCAGTAATTCATCGATACCGCGGAGTAACAGGCCTCCAAAAGAAGCAGGATACAAATGAGTGTGGACATCAACGATACGAGTGGAGTCAACGGTTTTTCGGACTGATTCGGACAGAAGTTCTTTTGTAATTGGCACCGGTCTCCCCTCCGATCATACTGAAACCTGAAACTATATGGAAATCATGGATCTAGATTCAAAACCTCTTAGGAACTATGACTTCCCTGGTCACCTTTATGTTGTTAATGGCCTTTTCCGGTTCGCAAAGACATACCCCGACAAATAGCGCGTCAATGATTGTGAGCTGCGCTATACGCGATGATGCACTCTCAATTCTGTATAGAGTCTCGCTGGAATAGACGCCGAGTTTTATGTCGAGAACCCTGTCAATAGGGGATCTGGCATAATGTGTTATCCCAATTGTAGTAGCGCCTTGGGATTTTGCCACTTCCAAAGCTTCGATAATATCCCGGTTGCTGCCGGAATGAGAAATCCCAACCACCACATCGCCTGGGCCTAGAAGAACTGCAGCTACTGCTTGCATATGTGGGTCATTGTAGGCGATCACAGGCTTTCCTGTTTTTGTGAACTTATGGGCACCATCCATAGCAATAGGTGCGGAACCGCCTAATCCGTAGAAATAGATCCGCTTAGCTTCAAAGAGGGCGCCTATTGCCCGCTTCAACTCGCCTATCGACAAGACATTAGCCGTAGTGTCGAGGGCCTTCACATTAGCCTGTACGACTTTTTTCAGAATCGTACCCGCGTCATCGCCTTCTTGTATCTCCTCATGAAGCGCTTGGAGAGGATTCACTATCTCCAAAGCCATGTTAATCTTAAGTTCCTGAAAACCCCGGAATCCGATTTGCTTACACATGCGCACAATTGTAGCTTCACTGACTCCTATCCTTTCAGCCAGTTCAGTAATGGGGAGATTCACCACTTCCCTGGGATGAGCAAGTACATATTCAGCGACCTTCTGCTCTGATTCCCTAAATGTCAGTTTCCCTTCTCTGATCTTGCCTAATGTGGAACTATCCACTGTATACCTCTGCACCACCAATCCATGGGCATGAAAATTATTTTCTGTATGATATCCGGTGTTATGTCATAACTTCGCTGTATTCATAAAAAACCCTTCACTTGAGCGTGAAAATTATTTACAAATGCCGCGTCTCCCTGGAAATCCTCCCAAAGGATGATTATCAGAATGATATTCCTTAATATGGTAGAAAGCCTCAAATAAGTGCAGTAGAATCCTATTGAGAAGAAAGCGCCAAACATTGTGAACCATGAAGGGAGGGAAAACATGATTATGCGTCGCCTCGTATCCGCTT
>JAAYRV010000173.1 GCA_012518595.1 Bacillota bacterium | reverse complement strand
TCCGCTACATCGCGTTTTGCGCTTGCTCTTTTCTCCTGCTTATAAACAGATAAAGGCCTCCGACAAAGAATGCACCTCCGACGATATTCCCCATGGTAACCGGGAGAAGGTTCTTAAGCAAGAAAATTTCCCATGTTACCTGAGATGTGGAACCGACTGCAAAAAGGCACGCAGGTACAGTAAACATATTCGCTACACTGTTTTCCAGACCGAGAGTGACAAAGGTCATAACCGGGAGATGACTGACTATAGCCTTATCGACTACGCTATGACCCTTAGTAGCCATCCATACAGCAAGACAACCCATCCAATTAGCGCCGACCCCGCGCCAGAATGCCGCGCTAAAAGACAGGCTGCATTTTCCTCGGGAAAGAGAGTACACATAACTCATCCAAGGCTCTGTCATAAGCACGCCGCCTACACGTCCAAAAAGGTACGCTACAGCCATGCTCCCGATAAAATTGCCGATCCACACCAAAAACCAATTCCTGAGCAAATCCTGGAGCCGAACCTCACGCCTAAACAACGCCACGGTAAAGAACATGCAATTTCCGGTAAAAAGTTCACCGCCGGCTATAATCACATATATCATGCCTACCGGGAATACCGCTGCATAAAGAAATTTTTGCAGGCCCGGTATTCCTTGAGGCCAAGGAGATCCCGCGCTTGCAACCAGTGCGATAAAGGCGCCAAAAGCAATGTAGGCCCCCGCCAGAAAACTAGATGCCAAAAGAACATCCACCGGGAGCCGTGATTTGTTTCTTCCTGAAGCTGACACAGATTCTACAGTCTCATTCAAGCTCAATAATCCCATCGTATGTCACACCTTTCTTTGCTACGACTTATACAACGACATGGTGAGAATTCGATGGGACTCTCCAATTATCCTCTTATAACATGATTATTTAATGGCTCTCGCCACCCGGCATTACTTTACAGCGTCTTTTAAAGACTTGCCTGCCTTGAATACAGGGGCTTTTCGCGCACTTATACGGATCGCAGCTCCTGTTCTCGGATCACGTCCGGATCTGGCTGCCCTCTGACGCACTTCGAAGCTGCCAAAACCCACAAGCGACACTTTCTCGCCTGCAGCAAGGGCTTCAGTCACCGTGTTAAACACTGCGTCAACGGCTTTGGCCGAGTCCTTTTTCGTGAAACCTGTTTTAGCTGCCACTCTCTCCACTAATTCCGTCTTCGTCATGTCGCAATCCTCCTTTCGGAGGTATAGTGCCCACAACGAAGAGGTTTTATGAGATCGCCCCTATGTAATGCTACAGAATAATGCAGATAAGTCCCCCGCTTCCCTCATTGACGATTTTCTGTAACGTCTCCTGGAGCTTTTGCTGAGCATTTTCCGGCATCCTGTACAGCTTGCTTTCTATTCCCTCTTTAACTAGCTCATGCAGGGACTTCCCAAGAAAATCAGTGGTCCAAATTCTCTCAGGGTCTTTTTCAAACTCGTCAGACAGTCTCCTGACAAGCTCCTCCCCTTGTCTCTCTGTTCCCACGTATGTCGTGACCTCTGTCTCGATATTCGCGCGAATCATGTGAATCGATGGAGCGGCCGCTCTCAGCCTCACTCCAAACCTTGAGCCCTGCCGAATAAGCTCAGGCTCCTCAAGATCCAGTTCATCCAAGAGAGGCATAACAATTCCGTATCCCAGCTCATCCGCATCTCTAAGACCGTCTGCCACTTTGTCATACTGCCTCTTAGACACGGAAAGCTCTCTCATAAGTCTGACAAGGTGATGGTCACCCTCGACCTCAAGCCCACTGACTTCACGAATAACCTGGAAGAACAGCTCCCTTGGAGCATCCAAGTCAATTATGACTTGCCCTGTACCCAAGTCCAGAGTTGTAAGATCCGCGTGCGATACGAAATCTTGTTCTGCAAAGCCTTTGACCGTCCCTGAGATATCACGAATCCTCTTAACTTCCTTCACACCGGAAACGACAGCATCTTGAAACTTCTGTCTAAGCCAGTGCTCTGCCGAAACCTCATTAAGCCAGACAGGCAGGCGCACACTTACCTCGCGAACAGGGAACTCATAGAGCACTTCTCGCAAAACACCTAAAACATCTTCAATGTCCATCTTGAGACAGTCCATTGGGATGACAGGCACTCCGTATTTCATAGAAAGCTTCGTCGCAAGATCCAGAGTCTCTCTTGCCCAAGGATGCGTTGAGTTGAGCACTGCAGCAAAAGGCTTTCCCAGATCATGAAGTTCCCCGATAACTCTCTCCTCAGCGGAAACATAGCTTCCTCTGGGAATATCCGTAATGCTGCCGTCTGTAAGAATAACAAGACCGATTGTGGAATGGTCGGAGATAACCTTTCGCGTTCCGAATTCAGCTGCCTCTTCAAAGGGGATCTCATAATCAAACCAAGGTGTCATAACCATTCGAGGCCCGTCGTCTTCCTCGTATCCCAACGCCCCTTCCACAGAGTACCCTACACAATCCACCAGTCTAACCCTGACCTTGATATTGTCTTGAATCGTCACGGCTACGGCTTCACTTGGGACAAACTTAGGTTCAGTAGTCATAATAGTCCTGCCTGCGCCACTTTGTGGCAATTCGTCCACAGATCGCTCTTTGTCATAGACGTCGTCAATGTTGGGAATGACCAGGAGGTCCATGAACCGCTTTATGAACGTGGACTTCCCAGTCCTCACCGGACCGACTACTCCAACGTAGACATCACCGCCGGTCCTCGTCGCCATATCCTGGAATATATCGAATCTTTCCATACCCGGTCCCTCCCCCTGGGCCCCATATCACATGTAGCTTTCAGAATAATGTATATGAGTGGGAGAGACAATTATTCGTCTTGTCACGTTCCTTTTATTAGAGTCAGCGCCTCAGCTCTTGCTGCTGCGTCCTTCTTAAAAAGCCCTCTGACAGCTGAAGTCACTGCACGACTGCCAGGCTTGCTTATTCCCCGCATCGACATACATAGATGTTCGGCTTCCACCACAACGACTACACCATGAGGCTTCAACGCGTCATGTATCATATCCGCGACTTCACTGGTAAGCCTCTCCTGGAGTTGCGGCCTTCTTGCAAGTATTTCAACGACCCTGGCAAGCTTGCTGAGGCCTACAACTCTTCCTCCTTTGGGAAGATATGCTACATGAGCCCTGCCGTGAAACGGAAGCAAGTGGTGTTCACACATGGAATAGAAAGGGATATCCTTGATTATGACCATCTCTTCATGGTTTTCATTAAAGACAGGCGTCAGCTCTTCACGCGGATCTTTGCCCAATCCGCAGAATATCTCCTGAAACATCCTGGCAATCCGGTCGGGAGTGTCTCTCAGCCCCTCTCGATCCGGGTCCTCTCCGATAGCCTCGAGAATTTCTCTAACTGCCTTCATGATTCGAGCATCATCCAATTTACATTTGTCCCTCCCATTAGCACAGCAACCCGTGCGAGTATAAGTTATTGCAAAATGCCGCAAAGAAGAATCCTTGCAACAAGAAGCGCCATTGCATGGATATCCATGGCATTATGTTCCAGAATAGGACGGATCAGGGCTGAACAGGGATTCATCACGAATTCATGATACACTTCAGGTATCATATAACCTGGGATGTCCCCGTCTCGTTCATAGCCGAGGACGTGGGATGCAACTGTCACAAGCTTGCAGTTGGGAAGCGTCTCCCTAAATAGCCTTCTCGCAGTCCAAAGAAGGTCAAAGTGGAAGTGATCACGAAGACAACATGTCCCATAATACGCCATGCGATCTTGAATATACGGCATATCAAACCTGAGTCCGTTATATGTCACTATGACAGCAGCGCTCTCCAACTCGCTTTTCACGGCGTCAAGCACGGCGACCTCTTCTTCATATGACCTGGCGAAGAACTGCCGAAGGATCATGACCCCTTTACTTTGCTGCTTCATCATTCCAACAAGAAAAAGCGGTTGAGTGCTTGTTAGGCCGCAAGTCTCGATATCGAGAAACACCATTTCTTCCGGTGCACACAAGCCCAGCACCTGCCAATCAGGCGCCTTCGTTCTGAAGAAAAATCTTGCGTCCTTGCGCTCAACAGCCTTAGCAATGGATCTTGCTTGATCTCCCCAGCGAATGTGTTGCGCAAGACTCTCCACGTCCTCATATCCTTCTTCCCTTAGCTTCCCTTCGGTTACAGGGCCCACTCCATGCATTACCTGCAGGTTCTTAAGAAGCGTAGGTTCCTCCAAAGGAAGTGGCAAGCTTACATCAAAAAAGGTGCGCTCCTCGACATAGTAATCACCGTCTCCAAGAAGCTCACACGCCGGGACAAAGGATGCTTCAGGCATCAATTAAGGTTCCTCCTTGGCGCTTAGCGTATCCGGTCACTTAAATTTCGTATGTACCCGAAACAAGATCTCTACCTCGCTATTGGACGGCACATTTACCTCAAATACCGCTGTATTCGCGTCGCGCTTCTCATAAGGCACCGGACTGGAGATAGTCCAATCACCGTAAAGTTTCTCCACGACAGCGACGTCAATTTCTTCATCTTTTCGGTTTCTCACCTTAATACAATACGCTTCTTCGCGACTCTTGTCAGCAATCTTGAAATCAGTTACTATCCGCTCTCCTACGACGTCGAACGTGTCGCCGATATAGAGCCTGACTACTTCGTCCCGAGGGGTATGAGAAATTGAATCCTCCCCGATAAAGTCCATACTCCCGTCAGATAAAGCCTTATACACGCGCACCCTACCCTGAGGCAGAGGCATTCCAAGCCCTGACTCTTCGTCATTTCTGAACTCCAGAACAGTCTTAGCGCTTATAGTCTCGCTCTGGCCCGGAGAAAGGCTGCTTTCATACATGTAGCGCGAAGTCGGTTTCTCAAGAAAGTATAATTTCTTAGGCTGCACATGCGGAGCTGTCAGGAGTTGTATCTGTTTCAACTGGTTATTAGCGACAGTAGTAGTTCCTGATAAAGTGTATGTATGGTACTCAAATCCGGGCTTTTCTTCTAACATCATTCCCGTTCCAGCCAGTTCCTCAGAGACCATCATAGTCTTGACGGCATCCCGGACAGGCGGGGTTACAGGGAGTGTATGTATGCTTCCTGCGATCAGCTTCAGTTTCGCATCTCGATAGGTTGTGCCGCTCTTGTTGTTCAGTGTGACCCAACCTGTGAGCGCGCATGACTCGTCCGTATCGTCAAGGATACACACATAATCAGCTGACCAGTTAAGACCGGTAGTAAGGTACGCTATCTCCACCTCATGTCCCCGAGTCCACTCTGCCTTGGCATGCCATATCAGTGTCGGACGGGTAAGGAAACCGGAAGGCAAAGGAGGAAGCTCGATAGATCCGGGTGGGTCAAGGACAATCCTCCCGTCCAGATCAACAATAAGCCTGCCTTGTCCATCGACGGATATGAGTCGGGCAGGCATGCGAATGCCATCAACAATTAACCAGATTTCTTCTCCGATATATTTCTGCAAAAGAGTTTGTCTACTTACTACCGAGTAATCAAAATTATGTTCAATGGTTTTCAGATCCCCCGGACCGGTAAGTGAAGTGAATGAAATAGAAGTAGGATCCATATTCGCAGCAAGGCCTGAAAGCTCCACAAGATTCAGTCCTCTGGAAAACTGAATGATCCGAGTGTCCCTTACGAGCGCAAGGTCGCTATTGTAGACAGTCAGGGATAGGTCTTTTCTCGCTTCGGTCCCGACCTCTAACCTCACTCCTTCCACTTGTTCACCTCCTCCTGCAAAAGCACATTCACATGGCGCAACCACCAAGACGCCTATGAGAATAAGTATACAAGCAAATGATATACGGTGCATTGTCACCCCTCCTAATCCCAGCGACACATTGTCTGTTTCACCGGATCAGCGAAAGTTCCAGTATCAAACCTCTTTTCCAGGTATCGATACTTTTGAGAAGACTTCTATACGACTTAGAACTATCCTGCTAAATCCTTGGATCCATAAAAAACACAACAGGGAACAGAAAGTCTGCTCCCTGTTTGATACTCTATCTTTTTAAGCGATCCGGATCCGGCCTTCCATGTAACCCTACCCAGGGGAGATCTTTGCGATATAGTGCTCATCAAAGATCCCCCTTTTCACCTCTGATGTCAAAGCCCGGCGGGCCTTAAATCCGTCGCGTATGTAGTCTACCGCGACCATGGGATCTACCGTATCCCCGCATGTGAATACATCAACCGCAGCATATCCAAACTCAGGCCACGTATGAACAGATAGGTGAGATTCGGATATTACTACCACACCGCTGACCCCTTGAGGGCTGAACTTATGAAACGCTACCTCGCGGACCTCAGCTCCTGCCCGTAAAGCAGCGTTCTCCATGGTTTCCTCTACTACTTTAATATCATCCAGGATCTCGGGGTCACAGTCGTACGCCTCGATAAGGATATGGCGCCCAAGAATGTTTTTCATCCAAAGTCCCGCCTCCCTTCAAATCGCTCCCTTCCTGTCGGTAGTATGCCGATCAACGTAATACTAGCAAATCCCGGAGAAAAGTCAAGAGGCCGTAGGCTCCAGGAGATTACGCTTCTTCAGCGCGGTAAGTCCGGAAAGCACTGCCAATTCCACGTGATAGCGGAATAATCCGCCTTGCATGTACATGATATATGGGGGACATATAGGGGCATCGACAGTCAACTCTGAGGAGGAGCCTTGCACAAAAGTCCCGCCTGCCATTATCACGTCATGCGCATATCCTGGCAAAGGTGACGCTATAGGCTTGTATAATGCATTTACGGGACTGGCAACATGAAAGCCCTGACAAAATGTAAGCAATCTCCCTTCGTCCCCCATCCTAACGGCCAGCACGTTATCAGACGGGATTTCGTTTTCGTCGGGAAGAACCGGATACCCGAGAGACCGGAATACATGCCCTGCGACACATGTGCCTGACAAAGATTCCGCTACCATCTGGGGCGCAAGGAACAACCCCTGCAGCATAAGACGGGAGGTGTTAAGGCTGGGTCCGATTTCACCGCCTATTCCCGGAGCAGTCAACCTTGTCGCGATCCGGTCCACCAGGTCTTTCCTGCCGACAACATATCCGCCTGTAGGAGCGATGCCACCACCTGGGTTCTTAATGAGAGACCCTGCAGCGATATCCGCGCCGACTTCAGTGGGTTCAACTGTCTCCGTGAACTCTCCGTAACAGTTGTCTATAACCACGACTACATCTTGCTTACGCGCTTTTACCGCTTGCGCAATCTTTGAGATGGTCTGACATGACACGGATCGTTGCCATGAATAGCCCCTGGAACGCTGTATGAACACGACTTTCGTACGGCTGCCGACAGAGCCTGCAATAGCATCGATAGGGGCTGAGTCTTCGCCGTCTGCCCCGGGTGCCACCTTCCATGTAATGCCGAGCTCGGCAAGGCATCCCGGGGTCTGCTTGTCCATGCCGACTACCGCCTGTAACGTATCATACGGCTTGCCGGTGGCAAAGAGAATCTCATCACCCGGGAGGAGCAGTCCGAAGAGGCAAAGGGATAAGGCCTGAGTTCCTGAGGCAATTTGGTGGCGCACAAGCGCGCTCTCTGTCCGAAAGACCCTGGCGTATACTTCTTCTGTAACTTCTCTTCCTCGATCATCGTACCCATAGCCGGTAGTCCCTGCGAAATCCTGGTCGCTGATACCCGCTGACCTGAAAGCCTCCAGCACCTTCATGAAGTTATCCCTTAGGTTGTTCTCAATGCGTAGAAGCCCTGCGCTCTCCGCCTCACGGCCTTTTCTAAACAGCTCCGCAAGATCAGGATCTATATCTAAATTCCCTCGGTGATTCAATCGTGTTTTCACTCCTTAACCTTAAGTCAATTGCCACACATCTATTCGCCGGAAGACGTCGGAGTCCTGTCATCTTCATCGGAAGCCGGGGGATCCTTGGCCTTAGGCAGAGAGTCTCGGCTGCCTCGTCTTCTTGCGACTGTCCCACATATTATGCACCTACCTCTTTCTAAAGTAGAGCGGCGCATTTCAATAGGCGCAAACACTGCGCCTTCTCTGAACCCCTCTACCTTGCCGTGTCTGTGGCCGACTATGTATCCAACGAGAAAGGCCACAACGAGAAGCAACAGCCACCCTTCAAGAGCCATACGCCTTCCCCCTATAGGAGCGGCTGATGAAGTCAGCAATTACTGCAGTAACAGGGGCACATATGGCAACAAGCGCTGTAGTGCGGCGGTCAATTATGAATGATGCAACAAGAACGGCAAGGGAAAGCAGAATGAGTTGCCCTTTTCCTATTACATGCACAAGATTTGTAGCACATCCTCTGCTGTCACGAGAGTAGTCAAAAATGTCGTCCACAAATTCAACAGCTGTCATAAGCAAGACACTTACCATAGTTGCGCGCCACCCGAATATTTGCCACGCGACAATTGCGACGAGCACTGATTCCATCCATGCGCTGAGCCCTAAAGGAAGCATCTCTTGGGGATCTTTCAACATACCCACAGCGTACGCTGAAAGCATAAGCGGCGCAGCCAAGTTCAGGTTAATACTACATGCCAAGACTGCAAAAACTAAGGTATATACTACGCTTCCGAAACCCAGGACATCTATGAGAGACGGACTGCCTGAGGCTACGTCTATCGAATAGTCTAAAAAATCGTCAAGAAGCTTGATTGTGATACCGGCAAGCGCCACTGCAAGAAGATCCGGAAGAATTCTAGAGGTTACGAAGGACATGTCGCCTTACCTCCTTGAGGCCTTCTCCTGTAGCTGCTGAAACAGGAAGCACCTTATACCCTGTAAACAATCTCCGTATCCTGGCAAGGCCACGCTTTGCCCCTGGCAGATCCATTTTATTCGCGACTATGCAATAACCGCCCCTTGGCCCCGCAAAAGCTGCCAGTTGCATATCCAAGTCCCGTTCTGTCGGGTCAGATACTGCATCCTCATGACCCGCAAGATGCGCATCGATTATATGAATAATGATTTGCGCGCCGCGCAAGGCAGACAGAGTCTGGGCCATGGCCTTCCGAGTCAATGGATCATCATGTATTTGCTCAATGAGCCCTGTTGTATCCATGAGCTCCACTGTTTTCTTGCCCTTCCCTGCCCTAAACTCTATGGACACTGATTGAAGACATTTTGTTTGATGGGGTAAGGCGCCTACAAGCTCCCTTACTGCTATATCCATTGGATACTTCCTGGAATACTTGGCACCGCCCGGATCTTGAAAAGTAATGTCAACATCTTTCACTTTCATATAATCAGCAAGTCTAAGGACTAGAAGAGTCTTGCCTACGTTCGGCTTACCCAAAACGATGCACCGCTTCATGATTGCCTTCTATGTCTTCCCTTCGAATGAGCATGAGTTCTTCCCGAGTCAGTTGCTTTCTGTCTACAAGCCTGAGCGCCTGACGTCTTATCGCACGCTCGATAATGTTTCTGACAAGGCGGGCATTGCCTGAATGCTCACTGTTAGACCCTAAGTTCCTGCTCAGATGCGCTTCCAATCGTGCCCTGGCTGCAAGATCCAGTCTGTAATCCCTCTTCTTCAGCATAAGGTCTGCAATGAGCATCAACTCTTCCACAGTGTAATCAGGAAACTCAATATGAATGGGGAAGCGTGAGCGTATGCCGGGGTTTGACTGGATGAATTTTGCCATTTCTTCCCGATACCCTGCCAGTATCACTATGAATCTGTCTTTGTTGTCTTCCATGGCCTTAATCAATGTAGAGATTGATTCTTTGCCAAAATCCTTTTCGCCGCCTGTAGCCAAAGAATACGCCTCATCAATAAAGAGTATGCCGCCTAAGGCTTTCTTAATCTGATCCCGAGTCTTTTGAGCAGTGTGACCTATATACTCCCCAACGAGGTCAGCTCGCTCTCTCTCCACAAGATGGCCTTTTTCCAGTACACCCATTTCACGAAAAAGCTTCCCCATGAGGCGGGCACAAGTAGTTTTCCCTGTACCGGGGTTGCCGCTGAAAACCATGTGCAAGACCAAAGCCTCTGAGGCGAGTTGGCGCATCTCTCTGATCCGTTGAATCCTGATGTACGCCACAAGCTCACGGACCAGCGCTTTGACTGCGGTAAGTCCGATTAGACTATCCAGTTCAGTGAGGGCTTCATTGAGCCTCCATTCGCTGGAAGCAAGGCTTTCCGTTTCTATCTCTCGCTTCTTCGTATGGGAATCCGAAGACGTCCTCAAGGCCTGAATAGCCTCAACCGGGCTGAGCCGCCCTTCTTCCAAGCCTACAAGGACAAGATTGGGGTTTCGCCGTTCAAAAGCAGGCATGGCCCTGGCCCTCCTTGAGTAGGAATAATACATCCACCAATTTACGGATCAGGACCATACATCGTATGCCTTTCACGCAGCAATTGTCACAACTTCAAAAGAGGGATCGCACCCTCTAAGCCTCAGCTCAGCCTCAGTCAGAACGAGGTTTCAAGAAGGTAGGCGTCCCAACAATCAATGACAGGATATATGTCAAGGCCGCTTTATCGAAGACTTCACACCTTGCCAATGCAGCCTCAAGGTTATCCCCTACGCATAAAATCCCGTGGTTCGCCAACATAACCGCCGTGTTATCACCAAGAGCTTTGACTGTGTTTTCGGCAAGTTCAAGACTCCCGGGTTCTCCATACTCTGCGACTTTGACTTCGTCTTTAAATGCAAATGTGCATGCGTCTATAACAAGCGGGAGTGGCTTCCTTGAAACTGCAAGCGCAGACGCAACCGGCGGATGAGCATGGACGATAGCGCCGGCATCAGGACGTGCCAGATACACACCTCTATGTAGCTGAAGTTCTATGGAAGGCTTGTTCCTGCCTTCATAAGTCCCGCGAGCAAGGTCAACTACTACAATGTCCTCAGGTACAAGAGTCTCATAGGGCAAACTGCTCGGCGTAATTAGGAATGTCCGGTTATCAGGACACCTGACACTCACGTTTCCTCCTGTGCCTACTGTCAAACCCGATCGTAACATGGATATGGCTGTTTCAATTACCTGGATTCTAAGGTCCTTAAATTCCATCTTCCGCGCCCCCTAAAAAGCACGCCACAAATTAACATGTAGCTTATTCAAGTATGAGTTGGCTAATCTTACTGAACCAATACTTACTGAGCTAATCCTTACTCAACTAATACTCATTTCCAATAGTTAATCATGGAATAGGGCGAAAAAACCCCGCGCCCGGTGACTATGCCACTGACAAACTCAGGCGGTGTCACATCAAATGCAGGATAGTACCCCGTTGCTTTGGGCGTGGCAGTACGTTGCCCTAAGCACTCCAAAACCTCATTAGGATCCCGCTCCTCTATGATTACGTCAGCAGCTGTAGGAGCTTTTGGATCAGGCCCATCACAAAACGCAAAAAACGGAACACCAAGATGATGAGCGCACACGGCAATCTGGAAAGTGCCTATCTTGTTAATTACGCTGCCGTCCATTGTGACTCTGTCCGCGCCTGTGAAGAACTTCGAGATCATATCCTTCGACATGAGGTAGGCGGGCATGTTATCTGTGACTACCGTTGTTTCGATTCCCATATCACATAGCGCGTCAGCAGTAAGCCTGGCGCCCTGAAGATAGGGACGAGTCTCGGAACAGTATGCCTTAAGCCTTTTTCCCTGTTGAAGAGCTACATAAAGGGTATAGACAATTCCACTTTCAGCCCAGCAGTGATTTAGAATTGAATCGCCGTCCACAAGAAGGCTTGCCCCGTTTTCACCCAGCGCTAATCCACGTTTGTGCCTGGCTTCGAATCTGGCATCGACAGCCTTGACCAATGCATCTTCTACATCTTGTCCATCCTGGACAGCCTTTCGTCCTACTTCCAACATTCTCTCAGTCATCAGGATGATACTGTTGTTAGTGGGCCTCGTCGCGACCAGACATTTCGCAGCCCTTTCCAGCTCCTCCAAAATGCCTTCACGAGATTTAGAGGCAGCTTCACGCGCAGCCTGCGCCATACCATAGCCTGCACAAAACGGAGGGCCGCCGCTTTGAGTAACCATATCCTTTATTGCCTGAGCGACATCTCTATATGTCTTACAGCGCACAAATTTGACCTCGAAGGGGTAGACCCTACGGTCGAGAATAAGCACTTCACCATCTTCATATCGCGCTGTATTCTCAGGCCGGATTAAAAACGGAAGTTTCACTTTTGCTTCATACGTCAAATTCGTCACTCCTCCAGCAAGAGATCTAAAGTAGCCACGAAAAGCCTTTCCAGACGCCCCTTGGCTTCAGCAAAGATATCTCCGACTTCCTCGTGGCGAACCTTCCCAGGCAACATGCCTGCGCCGTAGTTAGTGGTAACAGTCACTGTAGCGTAGTCTATCTCCGCTTCGCAAGCCAGCACCACTTCAGGCACAATGGTCATCCCTACAACATCGCCGCCTACCATCCGCATCATGGAAATCTCAGCAGGCGTCTCGAATCTGGGCCCTTCAGCTGAGACGTATGTGCCGTATGGGTGAACATGGATGTCATTATCCTTTGCTGCCTTCAGTATCTTCTCCCGGAGAAATCCGGAGAAAGGGTCTGTGACGTCAACATGTTTGAAATTGGGGTCTTCTTCATCAAAGAATGTTCCGATCCTGCGTCTTGTCCAGTCTATGAACTGGGACAGCAGCACGAGTTCGCCTGGGGGCAGCAGCATATGTAATGAGCCGACAGCTGCTGTTGACATAATGTATTTCACACCAAGATCCTTCATTGCCTTTATGTTCGCCCTATAGTTAACTACGTGGGGAGGAAGTGAATGGGATGCTCCGTGTCTCGGAACAAAAGCTATTTTTTGACCTTTGTACTCGGCAATAGAAACACGGGCTGTACCATACTTATTGGTGACATCCTCTTCCCGTATAATAGGCAGACCCTCTAATTTATAAAACCCCGTTCCCCCTATTATGCCGAATTTTGCCATATGCCAGGCCTCCTTTCCATATTCTGTTTCGCCGCTCCTTCAACTGTTTCCTGCCGGGTGTCTCCATATCCGGAAGTACTTATACTCGCACATATACTTACAGGCCTTTTCAGAAGGCCGTTGGACAAACAGAAAAAGCATAAGAACCGCGCAGAAATCACCCGAAGTTGTTACAGAAATTCCCGCATGGCTTCATTAGAAAGCATCAAGCCGTAACGGGTAAGCCTGAGCCTTCCTCCATCCCATTCAAGTAGCCTTTGTGCTACGCCTTTTTCGATAGCATTGCCGAAGGCATCACACATCTGTATTCCAAAACGCCTGTGGAAGTCTTCTTCGCCTACGCCGTCGGCCATTCTCAACCCCAGAATCATTACAGTTGACATCTGGTCCGCCTTGGAAAAAGCCTCCCTTTCGGCAACAGCAGAACCTAAACTCATGATTGAGCGCAGGTAGTCTTCAGGATCAGTGAGGTTGCTCCGTCGTTCTCCATTCATATATGAATGCGCCCCTGCCCCAAGGCCGATATACGGCTCAAGTCTCCAGTAGATAATATTGTGACGACACTCATATCCGGGCAAGGCGAAATTGGATATCTCATAATGCCGGTATCCTGTCATATTCAATTTTTCTTTGGCAGAATAGTACATGTTTATTTCAAGATCTTCATCACAAGGCAGAAGTATTCCGGACTTCACCTTATGCCATAGAGGAGTCCCTTCTTCAAGCATGAGTCCGTAAGCTGAGATATGTTCAGGCCTGAGCCCCACCACCAAATCCAGAGTCTCCTCCCAGTCTTTCCTTGTCTGCCCTGGGATGCCATATATCAGATCTACGTTTACGTTACCGAACCCCGCGTCTCGTGCAAGATGAAATGCCCGAATAGCGTCTTCTGCGCTGTGCGCTCTACCTAATCTCGCAAGAAGGCTGTCCTCCAGTGACTGGATTCCCATACTGAGGCGTGTCACCCCAATATCCCTCAGGCAAGCAAGTTTCCCAAGATCCACTGTCCCCGGATTGGCTTCCATTGTTATTTCGGCATTATGCGCCACAGGGAAGGCTCGGAGAGTCTCAGTCACAAGAGACCCCAGCAACTCCTTTGGAAGACACGTTGGGGTGCCTCCTCCGAGATAAAGCGTACTGACCTCAGCTCCCACTCCTCTTACTTGCGCAGACTGGATTCGCGCTTCCAGAAGAAGCGCTTCCATGTATCGGTCTATCATCTTAGCCGGCTCATTAAAGGAGTCTATGGCACAAGAATTGAAGTCGCAGTAATCGCATTTCTTCAGGCAAAACGGTATGTGGATATATAGACCTAATCCACCTTGAGAACCGCCATGAACGCTTCCTGAGGAATTTCCACGTTCCCCAGCTGCTTCATGCGTCTTTTCCCTTCTCTCTGTCTCTCCAGCAGTTTTCGCTTTCGTGAGACATCTCCCCCATAACATTTTTGCAGCACATTCTTGCGGATTGCCCGTACCGTTTCCCTGGAAATCACTCGCGACCCTACGGCAGCCTGGATTGGAACATCAAAAAGCTGCCGCGGAATAATGTCTCTTAGCTTCTCCACCAGCTGACGCCCTCTCTCTTGCGCCTTTTCCCGATGAATCATGCATGAGAGCGCATCCACAGGCCGGTCGTTAAGGAGAATGTCCAGTTTGACAAGGTCTGACTCAAAATGCCCGATATACTCGTAATCCAGGGACGCGTACCCCCTGGTCCGCGACTTAAGCCGGTCAAAAAAGTCCAAAAGTATCTCTGAAAGAGGTAGATTATAGACAAGCCTTACCCGGTTCTCACTCAAGTACTCCATATCTTTGTACTGGCCCCGCCTTTCCTGGCATAGCTCCATTATAGGACCTATATAGTCGGCAGGAGCAATAACACTGGCCTGGACATATGGTTCTTCAATAGCCTCGATTTTAGACGTTGGAGGCAGCTTAGACGGGCTATCAACCTCTATTCGTTCTCCGGAAGTCATCTGAACCCGATATATCACATTTGGGGCTGTAGTTATTAAGTTCAGGTCAAACTCGCGTTCTAAGCGTTCTTGAATTATGTCCATATGCAACAGCCCAAGGAACCCGCATCTAAAACCAAATCCTAAAGCCACTGACGTCTCAGGTTCAAACACAAGAGAAGCATCATTTAGCCGAAGCTTAGTCAAGGCATCCCGAAGGTCTTCATACTGACTGCTTTCTATAGGATAAAGCCCGCAGAATACCATAGGCGTGGCCCGCCTGTATCCGGGAAGAGGCTCATCTGCGGGATGCTTGGCGGAGGTGATTGTATCACCAACATGCATATCCTGGACATTCTTTACTCCGGCAGCAAGATATCCTACTTCACCTGCGGACAGGGATTCAGTCTCATCCATTTCAGGTTTGAATACCCCTAACTCCGTTACCTCAAATTCCTTGTCCGTTGCCATCAGCTTTATCTCTTGCCCGGTGGTAAGATGACCATCCATGACTCTCGTATATGCGATGACCCCTCTATACGGATCAAAGTGCGAATCAAAGATCAAGGCTTTCAAAGGGGCCTTGGCATCGCCGCGTGGTGGCGGAACTCTTTGGACAATAGCCTCTAGCACCTCTTGTACACCCTCACCTGTTTTCGCAGAGGCAAATATGAATTCATCAGGGTTGAACCCAATAATATCCTGAAGCTCCCGCATGACTCTGTCCGGATCTGCGTTAGGCAGGTCTATCTTGTTTATGACAGGGATTATCACCAGATCATTCTCTATTGCAAGGTAGAGGTTGGCCAGGGTTTGAGCTTCAATCCCCTGAGATGCGTCAACCACCAGCACCGCACCTTCACATGCCGCAAGGCTGCGCGAGACCTCGTACCCGAAGTCCACATGCCCCGGAGTATCAATAAGGTTAAAAACATACTCGTTGCCGTCGGGAGATTCATATGTGAGGCGTACTGCTTTGGCCTTAATGGTAATACCCCGCTCCCGCTCAAGATCCATGCTGTCGAGAACCTGATCGGTCATGTCACGCTGAGAAATAGACGACGTAGCTTCCAGTATCCTATCGGCGAGCGTCGACTTTCCATGGTCTATGTGAGCAATTATACAGAAATTTCTTATAGTGGAACTCCACAAAGATATCGCACCTCCGTGTTATCAAGCAAATGTGGCCTAAAGAACGAGAGTCTCGGCCACATCCAACAGTAATTATAACATCACCCGAGGACTAGGACAATTCTACCTGAATTTGCAACCGCAACATTGACAAGACTGAAAATGCGGTTTAACATATTAGCAAATGGTAATATGATTTCACTGGCAGAATATGACGGAATTATGTTTGCAGAGACTGGATTCATTGGTGATGAGTCTATGTATGGCTGCTCTGTCAGGGACAGGGAGGTGGGGTCTATAGCACGATCGAGAGATCCGGTTCGGGCGTTTCGGGCGCTTGGCCAAGAAACACGTTTTAAGATCCTAGACCTGGTTTCATCGAAAGCATTCAGTGTCGGGGAACTCGGGAAGCAACTCGGGGTCAGCCAATCTGCTATTTCCCAGCAATTGAAGGTGCTCCAGGAGGCGGGCCTGGTCAGGTTGCGTCGTGAAGGAAAGTATACTCTGTGCAGTATGAACCATTCGCTCCTGGAAGAGGTACGCAACCTTATTGATATGCTTCTCGAAGGAAAACATATGTTTGGTTTATAGTAATTGTGTATTACTTTACAGTAATCCGCTTGATCCGCGGAAAAACGCTTGATGTATGACGTATAGTGTGTTATTTCAATATTCATAAACGACCTGTTAAGGACAGGTATTCCGTGAGGGAGGAAGATATTATGGCATTTGAAGGCGCAAAGGCTATGCTTGGTGAAGCCGTTGTTAAGCAGATGCTTAAGTACCTGGCAAACGAACCCGAAAAAAACCTCGTTAAGATCCTTCAATGGGGAGAAACCTTGGCCCGGGAACCTCTACACAAAGAGTATGCCCGCGCATGGATTGAGGCTATGAAAGATGAAGATAATAACTGGCGCAGACTCGCTGTTAGAACCCTTAATCAGGTTTCTCCTACTGTCCGCGACAAGAGCGGCATCAACTTCTTTGTCCACGCCGGTATATTAGCTCCTACTTACCGCAGGCGTACTGAGCAGAAGCATGGTGTACACATACCATGGGCAATGCTCATTGACCCTACAGGCAGATGTAATCTCAGATGTAAAGGCTGTTGGGCAGCAGAATATGATCGCACCAAAGACATGGATTATGCCACTTTGGACAGGGTTATCGGCGAAGCCGAAGAGCTCGGAATTCGCTTCATAGTAGTCTCAGGCGGCGAACCCACTGTCAGAATGGACGACCTTATGTCTTTGGCGAAGAAATATGATGAACTGGTATTCCATGTGTTTACAAACGGCACTTTGATTGACAAAGAAACAGCAAAGAAATGTGCGGATATTGGAAACTTAACGTTCGCATTAAGCATAGAGGGTTTTGAAGAAGAGACAGACGCCAGGCGGGGTAAGGGAGTATTTAATAAGGTTATGCAGGCTATGGATAACCTACGCGAAGCAGGCGTAGTGTACGGTTTCTCAGCTACTTACAATAGAGAGAATACGGACTCAGTCGGTAGCGATGAATTCATAGATTTGATGGTGGACAAAGGCTGTATCTTTGGCTGGCTGTTCACTTACGTCCCAGTTGGGGGACAAGCGGACTTAGAGTACATGGCAACTCCGGAGCAAAGACAGTACATGTATAAGACAGTCAACAGATGGCGCTCGGAGAAACCCATCTTCATAGCGGACTTCTGGAACGACGGTTGGGTGACGGGCGGGTGTATCGCAGGCGGACAGTGTTACTTCCATATTAACGCCACAGGGGAAGTCGAGCCTTGCGCATTTATCCATTACGCGAATGTCAACATCAAAGATACGACACTCTTAGAGGCCTTGAAATCCCCTCTATTCAAAGCATATCAAGATTCCATACCGTTTAATGAGAATCTCCTCAGGCCATGTCCTATGATTGATAACCCTGAGAAACTCCAGCAGCTCGTAGAGGTGTCAGGCGCATATCCGACTCAAATCGATAACTTGACTGCGTCTGCTCTTTGCCAGCCCCTTCATGGATATGCAAAAGCATGGGGTGAAGTGGCGGACGATATCTGGGAGAAGAACCACGCCCCAAAGAAGCAATGCAATTGTCAGTCAAAGACAACATAGCTATGGATACGGCGCGGCGACGAGACCATCTGCTAATCACAGATAGCTCCGCACAAGAACAAGAGAAACAGCCTGTAAGCATCAATTTCCTGCCTACAGGCTGTTTTTCGTCTAGCTGCCTTTTGTCTAGTCCACTAAGTATGAGTTCATGAGACCGTTGTTCTCTCCCACATTATGTTAACGCAGCTCGCTTGAATCGCAAGAACTGGTCGGCGTCTTCGGCGAAACCGGCAGCTACTGGAGAAGTTCAACGGTTTCGTGGTGATCTACTTAGTCCGTAATCGTCAGTTTACCTGTTTGTCAATTCACCTACCAAAGCTTACTAGAATTCCAATCCGAAAGCAGGCACAACTGAACCCGGGTATTTCTCTCTTATGAACTCAGCCACTGCATCAGAGGTCAAAGCCTTCGCAAGCTCTCTCAGAGCAGCGTTGTCCATGTCCTCTGTCCTCACTGCCAAGACATTTACATACGGAGAATTCTCATCCTCGATGATAAGCGCATCTCTTGTTGAAACAAGTCCGGCCTCAAGGGCATAATTCGAGTTTATTACGGCAAGATCCAAGTCCTCAAGGGATCTTGGGAGTTGAGCTGCCTCAAGCTCAATAACCTGAATGTTCTTCGGGTTTGAGATTATGTCATATTTGGTCGCAGTGATACCGGCCGTATCATCAAGTTTGATAATACCGGCTCTCTGCAAAAGCAGAAGCGCTCTCCCGCCGTTTGTAGGGTCACTTGGAATTCCAACTTTGGCCTTGTTTTTCAGGTCGTTCAAGTCTTCTACTTTCTTTGAGTACGCACCCATCGGCTCAATATGTACCCGGGCAATGTAAGTAACATCCAGACCCCTGTCTTCAGAGAATTCCTCCAGATACGGGATATGCTGAAAGTAGTTGGCATCGATATCTCCGTCATTTAGCGCAAGGTTCGGGGTGACGTAGTCGGTAAATTCAATGACTTCTAATAAGATCCCCTCATCCTCCAGAATGGGCTTCACGAGCTCCAGGATTTCTGCGTGTGGAACAGGCGTCGCACCCACCTTCAGCTTCGTAGGCGCCACAGCCTCACTACTCGCTGCTCCGCCACACAAGACCAACATGAGCACGAGGGCTACCAAATTTGCCCGGATCACCGGGTAAGTATTCTTGCTTCTGAGTTCCTTCTTCATACTTTCTTCCTCCTCTTCTTCTTCGTGTCCCTGTATTTAGCAGCCCCTTCCCTGACAGCACCCTACGGAACGCTGCCCGGAAACGGAAATCGCTGAACACTTGCTTCCATCTCTTATCAATACGGCGCCAACCTTTGAGCCACTTCCTAGGAAGGCTTACGACATCACATTCGCCTATACCCGACCCTTCTTGCCAATGCGCCGCCTAACATTTGAACCCCTTGGACTAAGAGCACCAAGATGATGACTGTGACTAGCATTACATCACCGCGGAACCTTTGGTATCCATACCGCACTGCAAGATCCCCGAGACCCCCGCCACCTATGGCGCCTGCCATGGTGGAGTAGCCTACCAGGTTAATGGCGGTGATTGTAACCCCTAGTATCAGTGAAGGTTTCGCCTCAGGAATCAAAACCTTCGTTATGATCTCCCATGGAGACGCGCCTATGGCCTGAGCTGCCTCAACCACACCGGGATCAACCTCGCGAAGGGACGTCTCAACCATTCTTGCTACGAACGGAATCGCAGCTATAGTCAAGGGGACGATTGCAGCGGTCGTGCCGATGGAGGTGCCTGTCAGAAGCCTTGTAAAAGGCATTATTGCTACCATCAAGATGACAAAGGGAACGGATCTGCCGATATTGACCACAGCTTGGAAGGCCTGGTTTACACCGGGATTCTCCAGGATGTTTCGCTTTTCCGTAATTACCAGGATAACTCCGATGGGCAATCCAAAAACCACGGCAAGCACACAAGACACCCCGACCATATAGAGAGTCTCACCCAGACTGTTGGCGACAATTTGAACCAGACGAGAATCAAACACCTTGTGCTCTACCCCCCATTAACCTTTGTCACAAAATCACTCATGTCGTCAATAACATCAACTGT
>JAAYRV010000172.1 GCA_012518595.1 Bacillota bacterium | reverse complement strand
GGCTCACCCCGGATATTCTTTAGATCCGCTAACCGGGTATTCTTCGGATCCACTAAGGGATTCACCATACAATCTTCTATCGAATCCACTATACCGTCTTCTACAGGATCCACTACACAATCTCCTATGGGATCCATTATACGAGCTTCTGTCGAATCCCCTATACGATCTTCCATGGAATCTACTATGGGATCCAACATGGAATCCACTTGCCTTAAATCGTCACCTTTAATCGTTACCTGAATTGGATTTTCCCTGCTTGTACCCGTAATTTGGAATGCCATAGGAGCCACGTAAGGAGAAAGCGACGGCCTCACTTCACCAAAATCAATAGCGGCGCATTCGCTCCACTCAGAACCCGGCCTTATGCCCATGCCTCCTGTGAGACCGGCTTCACGCGAGTATTGGACTGAAACGGCACGCGCCTCCGGGTTTTTTGCCATAGCAGTGGAACTGCCGGAGAGGATTAGCGCTGAAGAGGCAGTCACAGCCACAAGCACCGCCGCAAGCGCCATAAATACAACGCGGAAAAGCACGGCGTGACGCTTTGCACCTGTCAGCCCCGGATGTAAACACGGGAGGCGCCATGTATTTGCTCTTTGCCCTTTACGCCTCTTGGCTTCGGCAGTCACTTAAACGACGCCTGCCCGCCCTTGATTCTGAAGGCCTTTTCCATGGTCACGCTCTTTCCTTCAAATGCGAAAGTCACCTTCACTTTGTACACGCCATCAGGCATGACGTCCTCAAAGTCAGCCCTATAGAGCCTGACCCCGCCAGGGAGTATCGTGCCTGTGCCTCCTTTAAGAGCCGCATTTACGAGAGTCTTTCGTGCATTTGATATCGTAACGTGACCTGTAGCAGACATGTGGATATTACCGGTATTTTCGAAAACCGCTTCGAAAACAGCAGCAGATGCGCCTGGTTCTTGAGGGCGAATAAATCTCGCATCCCGAATTCGTCCCATGTACGTTTCAGTCCCGGGAACCGTAACAAATAGGAGGGATCCGCACCTTATCACCATTGCGATTCTGCCTTTTGCAGAGGGATCTGACGCAGCAAAATATAGTATCCCGTATCTGCCTCCGGAAATAGAGCCGGGGGCGTGTATGGTAACATCTACGATACGCTCCTCTCCCGGCTCTAACGTGAACCTTCCAGGAGAGACTGAGATAAACCCCCTAAGTCCCCAGGCATAATCCACGCAGTCAGGGATTTCCACGTTATAACCTTGTTCATCAATGGACAGGTCACAGACTTCAGGCACTATTTCCACCGGAACGGAACCTCTGTTAGTGACCTTGACCTTGACGGAACTCACATTTCCCCGGAAGACTGTTTTCGTGATTACTTGAGGGCTGGCTTCAACTTGAATTCCCTCTCCATAGGCTGTGCCGGCTCCATGGGTTATGCCGGCTCCATAGGCTATGCCGGGAAAAGCTAACAAAACGAAGGTCACAAGCAACAGACAACACATCACCTGACTACGTCTTCTAAATTGCGCCATTTTGGACCCCCCCTACCCTATTCAATCTAAGTACTAGTTAATTAATTTTCGCTGGTTTTCCCAGGTCTTGGGTGGCCCCGTACAGTACGTACACTCTCTAAAACTGACGATCACTTATGGTGATCTACTTAGGTTATATGCCTGCCGAATATTGACATCATTCTCGTCTATTCCCATAGGCGAGGCTTTTTGCCTAATCTCCTGTAAACTCATACCCCGGCCTACACAGTAGGGGAATGGCTCAGAGTGATAATGAGCTCCTTGTCGCCGGGCACGTCAGTCCAGCAGGGTTCATAAGTCAAAATGTATCCAAGCTTACTTGCCATGCCTTCAGGGTTATATTTGAATATCCCTTTCCAGCCTTGCCCGTCCGGACGGGCATCCCCCTCCACATTCCTTTCCCTGAAGAAGCTCCAGTGAATTTGTCCTTCCCCTGCCTTCTCATGGGACCATCTACAAGTAAGTTCAACATTGCGATCATGGTTCTGGTAACAATTGAGGGTATGTTCATAGAAGCCTATCCCCTCAGGCCTAATGCCGTCCTCCGGCGAAAACCTGCCTTTTTCAGGCAACCGGTATCCGGCCTGTCGTTGAGGAACGCATACTTTGAAATCATCAGGTCTGATCGTGAAAGTGTGAGCCGGGATGTCTTCAAGAGGCAGTGCCGTGAAGATAAAACTAACGCAGATATTGCCGGTAGGTTTATAGACACCCGCCGGAACCCTCCAACGATGCGCGCCGTCTGCGTCACCGCCTCCTGAGAGATCAAGTTCCATCTTGCTCGGAAAGCTAATCACTTGCGCCAAGGTAGCCGCGATTGTGTCCTTGAAGAGGTAGGATCCTCCCGTGGGCGGATACATGTTATGGCCTGTAGGCCCTAAGTTTGGATCGCTCCAACCGTAATACTCCATATACTCCCGTATATCGAAAGCGTATGGATCTCCCTGGAATGTTATGGGGGGAATCTCTGCTTGCATAAGAAAATCTGAGTTTGACCGGTAATCAAGAACCCAAGGGTATACTGCACCTACCCAGTCCTCCCCGACTTCGAGGTCTTGATATGTGCCGCTCTCCGGTTTCGTCTCAAGGGACTGCCCAATACCGATGCCGAGCGCCTTGTCAATCACGTTTGCAACAGTCAAATCCATATAACCTACGCCGGTAACAACAGGATCCTCAGGTGGGCTGTCATCACCGGGAGGGCATAGAGACCACTTGCTGACTATTTTCATTTTGTGATTTCCGGCTCTGATGGACCAGGGGTTAGCGCCTGTATAGTCTTCCTGCTCCGGCATGTGGATTTTAAAACCCCAAGGGAAAGTCCTGACATCCCCGTAAGACGGAGGGAAAGTGTCACCTGCTGAATACTCCGGTCCTGACTGAAAATAATCAGTAAAACCTGACTCTCTCCATGTCCTCCACCAAAGAAACGGCTGGATGAGAGAAATATCGTTGCCATTCACCTCAGCGACTTCTTGCACGCACCGGGTACACGAATTGGACTGATAATCAATAATCCATACATATCCCTCAATGCATATGCCTGCACCGGGAAATCCATCTTTCCCCAATGCGTCCTCCTGGGGAAGTATCGTGCCGAAATTCCAGGCTGTCCCGACAGTTTCAGCAGTAACCGGAAGGCCTTCGTATTCGTGACTGAAGCCCAGTTTCAGTGTGCCCTTGATATCTCCAAGCACAGTCAAGGTTACATAAGTGTCGGTGGTTTCAGCCCCGAATACGGCCCCGTCCCCGAAAACCTGCAAAGGCATTAGGAAAACCATAAGAAGGCAACCTGTCACAAGAACTGTTGACACGCGATTTATCATTTCCTCCCCCTCGTCTCTTCAGGCTCGCTTACCTGCCCTCGTCTCTTCCGGCTCGCGTGCCCGAACGCATTGAAAGCCATTGGCGATAGGCTCATCAGCCTCCGGGCGCGGCGCGTTTGGGCTTGCCTATGCATTCCACTCGCTATAAGAGTTGCAAAATCCATGCCGAAACACGATGATCCTGTAGACTTTGGTCGCAAATAGGTTGTTGCTGGGTTTTAATGGGGATAACAGACGGACTTGGAACGCCCTTCGACAAAATGACTGTCCGGATATTCGGACACTGTCTGTCCGACATAGGCTTCACTTGGGCATTGGAGCTTAAGATCCCGAGCAGCCGAAAGACATAGAGTAACGTGAAAGACGGCCCCGGCAACGCTGTGTCCGGCGTGGAAGGGGACACAGCAACCGAACGGGGCCGTGCATCCGGGAACGGGCGCAGTTTTCATTTCAGGATTTCATCTTCTCCATACAGAGCGGATTTCCTCTCTGCATTCTTGCAAAAAGACCGAAAGTCGATTCAGCACATTAAATACCGAAATTGTACCGAATTCTGCCTCATGAAGGCAGATTCCGGGGAAATGCTTCTCCAACATTAAGAATCCTTCCAATAGTTACCGAACACAGAAGGATTTTGTCGCATTATACAGAATGTAACAATTAACCTTGAATGGATTTTATATCCATGGCTCATACCTGGAATGTGGTAACAGGAGGGACTCATGTTCATGATTACGAAATTCCTTGGAAACCTGAGCTTAAGGTCAAAAATCATACTGCTGGTAGCGGTACTTGTCATATTTACCGGGGTCATCGGTATATATTCCGTGCTGAACTTGAAGCTTATCGCTGATAATACCGGTAATCTGAGAGAAAACGCGCTCCCCCAAACAGAGCTTATCGGAAGGTTCAGGGGAGAGCTGGGAGACCTCAGATTAGCTGTAACCCGCCATATGCTATCCGGCACAGAAGCAGAGTTTAGAGAGCACGAGGCATCGTTTAACGCAGCCAGACAAAAGGGACAGGAATGTTTGGAAGCCCTAGGACTCCTTCTGGTCACCGGAAGCGGCCGGGAATTATATGACTCATTGTTTGCGCAGTATCAGGGGCAATTCATGAGTATCATGAATAACCTGATTACTTTATCAAGAAGCGGAGCATCATCTGAGATTCTGGAAGCTTACCGTAAACAAGGGGCAGATGCAGGAGACAGATTAGCAGAAACTCTCGATGAACTTGTCACGGAAATAGAATCCTACACAGATGAAGTGGTAAATCAGTCTATGGAAGCAGCAGCGTCAGGGCGGCTGGCCATCATCATCCTCCTCATAGTCCTTTCAGTCGTCGGCCTCGGAATAGGAGTTCGTATTGCAACTGACATCTCCAGGCCTGTCCGAGAGCTAGTGAGGGTAATGAACAAGACTGCGTCAGGGGATCTTACCGAAGATATCCAAACAACGACAACCGACGAAATCGGTAATCTTATGCAAGCATTCGGTGAAATGATAAAGAACCTACGGAATGTAATTGCCGAAGCCACTCTATCCGCTCACACTGTAGCCGGAGCAAGCCGTCAACTGGCTGCCTCCGCAGAACAGTCATCCATGACCGTATACGAGATTTCAAGCATAATGGGTCAAATGTCAGCAGGTGTCGAGGAACAGACCGCAAGCACCAATGAGACAGTGAGCCTAGTACATCAGCTTCACGAGGCGATAACGCAGGTAGCAGATGGCGCCGAATCTCAGGCGCAAAGCGTACACCAGGCTTCCGGCGTATTGGATACCATGAAGAAATCCATAGATAACGCGGTAGAGGCCCTGCGAAAAGTAAACTCTGCATCTCGGCAGAGTGCGGAATCAGCAGGACGTGGCGGTCAATCCATAAACAACGTTATCACCGGCATGAAAGAGATTAAGGAAGCAGCTGATACAGTCGCGGTCGCCATAGGCGAACTCGATTCCCACTCCCAAGACATCGGAAAAATCTTGGAAGTCATTGATGACATAGCGGATCAAACAAACCTCCTTGCCCTCAACGCAGCTATTGAAGCAGCCAGAGCAGGTGAACACGGTAGAGGCTTTGCTGTCGTCGCAGATGAAGTGCGCAAACTCGCTGAACGTTCCTCTGTGGAGACAAAAGCAATAGCTGACTTAATAGCGAGAGTCAGACAAGCTTCCAATGAAGCGGTAAAAGCCATAAATACTGCAAGCGAACAAGTGGAAGCAGGAAACACCCTTACAGAAGAGGCGAAGACTGTCCTCGAAGAGATCGTTGAGAATGCGTATCACATTGATACACTCATAGCAGACCTTATGCAATTGGGTCAAAGCCTTGCGGAAGCCAGCGTCAACGCATCTCAATCCATGGATGAGATTGTCAACATATCAGTGGAAAACACTGCTGCCACTGAAGAGATGGCTGCAGGTGCAGAAGGAGTTGAGCACGCAATAGATAACATAGCCTCTGTCTCAGAAGAGACTGCTGCATCTGTCGAAGAAATCGTGGCATCAGCTGAACAAGTTAATGTATCCATCGATCAAATAGCCTCTTCTGCCTCGGAGCTGGCTAACATGGCAGCAAAGCTCACAGATGCGGTAAGCATATTCAAAATCAGCTGATCTTTGTCCCGTCTTCCTTTTCGACATGTATCTCTTAAAAAACCCACTAAACCCTACGAACTTCTCAGCCGATATAGAAGTTGAGAGGATTTTGCATTATAGTGTCGAATATTGGAATTGATCTTGGATGGATTTCCCATTTAGTCCTCTATCCTTTAGCTTTCGCTTGATTTTCGCGAAATGCAGGTTCCGAAGGCAATGTGGACTAGACGTAAAAATAGTTAGGTAGGTTAACAGAATGATTGCACTTGCCAGCAAAATAATAAACGCACTATTCTCGCAAGCTGACATATCACAGATCCTGCTTGGCATAATTGCTTTTTCATATTACTCCCTCGTTTTACAATTAATACCCCCCCCCGCCATATTCTGCCATTTGCCGCATTGTTCATATGCCTTTTCTCGTCTTCATGACGCTTTGCATAATTCCTATGCCTCCTCAATCTTTAGATCGTTTTCGGAGGCTTACGTACTCCCGATGCGGATTGCTGCATTGGGATCTGTACCAGGATGTCTTCTTTCCCTCTATAAAGCAAAATCCATACTTATGGCTGAACATCCCGAACTTCATCAGGGTTAACAGGCCAAATCTGTTGGAGCGTACCCATGGAAACATAGT
>JAAYRV010000171.1 GCA_012518595.1 Bacillota bacterium | reverse complement strand
TCAAGGAGACATATCGCGGACTGCATCCTGAGACATCATGGAGCTCAAGGATTCCGGATTTCTTGAGATAAGCGGTGTGCTCTAAAACCTTCCCGGCAGACACTCCCAATATTTTCGCCATGTCTTTGACAGACACAGGACCTGCTTCAGTAAGGAGCTCTATAGCAGCTCTGAGACATTCTTCAGCGACTATTGCCCGCATAAGATCATTGAACCTCCGGCCGGATAGATGTTCCTTATAGACATTCTCCTCCTCGAGCAAGGCTTTTCTCCGTCCTACAAGCCACCTGAATTTCTCTCCTTCTACCACCCGCTTCGCTACTTCCACTCGGCGGATAAACTCCCGCTTAGGCAATCCTTCCTGCGACTCTGCGCACCCTATGGGGCCAAGCCGTTTCACTTGCCTGACAAATTCGGCGACGAGTTCAGCGAACCTTGCGCCTTCAGCTGCGGATACCCAGTCCAAGCACAGCCTTCCCCTATCGATTCCCAGGTGATCCAGGACCGCTCGAACACAGAAGACGCGCTGCTCCGCCTGGTAATTGCCTGTCAAATAATGACAGTCGGCAGGATGACATCCTAACACCATAACGCCGTCTGCGCCCCTTAGAAACGGTTCAAGCATGAGTCCGGGATCAACCCGCCCGGAACACATAACTCTGATAACCCGGAGGTTAGTGGGATACGACAATCTGGACGTGCCTGCAAGATCCGCTCCTGCGTACGAACACCAGTTACACAGGAACCCAACTATGGCAGGCTCAAAAGCCTCTAGGGGCCTTGATCCCACAGGCTCTAATCCCGGAGGACCTGATCCTGGAGGACCTGATCCCGGAGGCCCAAGCTTATTGAGATTACCTATTGCCTGCTCCCCCACCTAGACCACCTCCAGGATAGCCTTGGCTTGTGCAGTGAGCTGGCTGTCTGTATAGTGCTTCATGGTAATTGCCTTAGTGGAGCAGGAGGCACCGCACACACCGCAGCCTTTGCAGGCTACTTCAATGGATTTAGCCTTAGGGCCTTTGTCAGTAAGTTCCACCTTTATCGCGCCATAAGGACAGAGCATTTCACACAGCTTACACCCAATACATAGCTTATCGTCTATCACCGGACCAAGGGGGTCTATTTCAATACTCTCTTTGGAACACATGACCGCAGCCGCAGCTGCTGCCGCACCTGCCTGAGCCACACTGTCAGGAATGTCCTTGGGAAACTGTACGCATCCTGCAAGATAGATTCCGTCAATTGCGGTCTCAGCAGGACGCAACTTAGGATGCCCTTCCATTAAGAATCCGTCCTCGCTACGGGAGAGGTTCATCTTTTGAGCGAATTCCACAAGCCCTTCAGGAGGAGTAAGACCTTGCGCCAAAACTACCATGTCGAAAACGAGATCAAGGATACACCCGGAATCAAGGTCCTCTGAGACAACCCTGAGGCACCCGTCTTCCTGCTCCTCAATCTCACCTGGCTTGCCGCGGAGAAACACAATACCTTCATGCCTCCCGCGTTGATAGAACTCTTCAAACCCTTTCCCTGCGGTTCTCATGTCTATGTAGTAAACGTAAACCTCAGCGTCAGGATACTTCTCCTTCACCATAAACGCTTGCTTCGCCGTGATCATACAGCACACCCTGGAGCAATAAGCCTTAGGATCTCTTGATCCCGCCGATGAGCCCATCTCTTCATCAATATCAATCTTGTATTCTGCGCCACCTGAAGCTTCATTGCGAGACCCGACACACTGGATGAACGCCACCCGCTTGGGAACCGTGCTGTCTCCCGGCCTCTTTAGCTTGCCGTAAGTAGGACCGTCAGCGCAAATAAGCCTCTCAAAATCGAGGCTGGTTATGACATTAGGGAATCTACCGTACCCGTACTGAGGTAAGCCCCTGGGGTCGTAAGGTTGAAACCCGGTTGCAACAATGATTGCCCCTACTTCAATTGTCTCTACATAGGAAGTCTGGTCATATTCGATTGCCCCTCGCTCACAGACCGCCTGACATATCTTGCATTTACCCTGCGTAAGGTATCTGCAATTGTGCTCGTCAATCACATAAGCCGGGGGGATCGCCTGTGGGAACGGGATGTAGATTGCTTTTCGTGTTCCCATATTACGATTGAATTCATCCTTCACTTTAACAGGACACTTCTCTGCACAGTCACCGCACCCGACGCACTTCTCCTCATTTACGTAGCGGGGCTTTCTCCTTACCTGGACTCTGAAGTCCCCTACTTGCCCTTCAACCTTCTCAACCTCGGAGTAACTCAAAATCTTGATATTCTCACATTCAGCCACTTCTACCATCTTAGGCGAGAGGATACAGAGGCTACAGTCAAGAGTGGGAAAGGTCTTATCCAGCATCGCCATGTGGCCGCCAATTGAAGGTTCTTTCTCCACAAGATAGGTCTTTATTCCCATGCCTCCTAAGTAGAGGGCGGCAGAGATGCCTGCCACACCGCCGCCGATAACCATTACCTCAGGCAGCACTCGTCCCTTGGTCCGCGCGAGGGGCTGAAGCAGCCTCGCCCTTGCCACGGAAGAACGCACAAGGTCTTTAGCCTTTCCGGTGGCGGCCTCATGGTTATCGTAATGGACCCACGAACAATGCTCCCTGATATTCGCCATCTCGAGCAAATGGGGATTAAGTCCTGACTTCTCCAAAAGAGTCCTAAATGTCTTCTCATGCAGCCTTGGTGAACACGAGGCGACGACTACACGGTTGAGCTTAAATTCCCGAATGTCATCGGCAATGCCCTTCTGGCCTACTTCACTACACGTGTAGCGGTTGTCTCGTACCACTACTACACCTTCAAGAAACCTTGCGCTCTCCCTCACCGCCTCGACGTCCACCACACCTGCAATATTAAGACCGCAATGGCAAACGTAAACGCCTATTCGCGGCTCTTTCCCTGTGTCTTGCAGCATGCTTAGCATGCACCGCCCTTATGAAATCTTCGCAATCAATGCCCTGGGCCTAATAGGATTCTGCATAAGTCCCAGTTCTTCATGGCTGATTCCCATTGCAAGTCCGAGAATCTGCGGATAATAGAGGATAGGCAAGTCGTATTTGACGTTTAAGCCGGCTCCGATCTTCCGCTGATTCGCCCCATACATTACAGAGCAAAAAGGACAGATAAGGTTAATGGCATCTGCCCCTCTGTTACTGATGTCGTCCAGTTTTGCTCTGGCCATGGATAGCGCTGTCTCTTCGTCAACCCCAAGGATAGCTCCGCCGCAACAATCCTTCTTTGTTCGATAGTCAACTGGAAAAGCGCCGGTTGCAGCTACAAGTCGATCCAGAGATTCCGGAGCTTCAGGATGATCGAACCCATCGTATATTTTTGAGGGTTTCAGATAGTGACACCCATAATGAGACGCAATACGAAACATATCCAGGGGACGTTTCACCGCTTTCTCGATTGTGCCAAGTCCGATATCCTCATAAAGGACACGCACAAAATGCTTAACCTTGACCTTGCCTGAGTACTGTCTGCCCAGCATCCCTAAGCTTTTACAGGTTTCATCAAGCAAGATCTCATTTGTGGCAAGTTCACGAGACACTTCAGTTAGGACAGATGTGCATGCGCTACAGAGAGTGCATATGTCCAATCCTCTCTCCTCTGCCAGCGCCAGGTTCCTGGCTGCCAAGAGATATGCGGTCTCGTGGTGGACGGATTTTACAGGATACCCGCAGCAACTGAAGTCCGGGATATCCACAAGCTCAAGTCCAAGCTCTCCGGCTACTCGTTTGGCGGATAGCTCATAACTCAAGTTCCTTACAGGCACTGTGCAGCCTAAGAATACCGCCATTTTCATACCTTACCACCTGCCCCGCCGGAAAGTAGGTCGTGGAGCCCGGTTATCCCGTATATCTCAGCAACCTCCGGGCAACCTTGGGGAATCTCTGTAAGGCCCCAATCAGTCCGCTTTTCATTGGCAAATCCATCAACTTCATACAACCTGCCATGTCCTGCAATGAGTTCAGCCTGCGCACGAAAAGCGGGGTGGATATATCCTTCCCTTACAGCGATGTTCTTTAAGGCATTCATGACTTCAGGTATCCTCACGTCTTGGGGACATCGTTCATGACATGTATAGCACGTAGCGCACAACCAGATGAAATCACCTGAAAGAACCCTCTCCCTCATCCCTAAGATGACCATTCTGATTATTTTGCGGGGGTTATACTTGCTATCAAGTTCTGCTACTTTGCACCCGGAAGTGCATGTGCCGCACTGGAAGCAATACTTGATATTCTCTCCGCCGGGTTCCCGCGCAACCTCATACTTGAATTTGGGGTCCAGGACGGTTACAACGGGTACATCCTTCCTCCGGACAGACTCCATTCCAAGAGCCCTCCTTCCCGTTGAAAGCAACTGTCACTAAGCATGTTTCGCGATCTCTTCCTCCAGCCATCTGACGGCTTCCTCTCCTTGCAGGAGGTTGGCCAGTTCATCCGGCTCATCCATTCTGATCCTCAAAACCCAGCCTTCTCCGTACGGATCTGTATTTAAGAGCGTGGGTTCATCTTCTAAAGCTTCGTTTATTTCCGTAATTTCTCCGCTGACTATCGCATATATCCTACCCACCCATTTGCCTGATTCCACTGATGCAATGGCTTTGCCCTGTATTACGTTTCTTCCCTCAAGAGGCAGGTCTACAGAAACAAAATCCTTAGCAAGTTTCTGTGCGAAGTCATTGAGCCCGACTGTAACAATATCCCCTTCGACCTTGCCCCAAGTGTGATTACGATCATAATAAAGGTCATCCGGAAGCAAATACCCCTGAATCTCCAAGACTGTCACCTCCGAATTTTCATGCAATTATATATCAATCGCTAGTCATTGGAATTTTCTACGTTATCTGCCTAATTTCCTTCCTAACAGTAGGGTAAATTTCTCATCTGTTGTCTCACATCCGCTTTTTTGGATTGAGTGTAAGGTTTTCTACCACAACTATGGTGAATTATCCACTATTGTTCGGGGGTTCGGGCGAAGGGTCATAGCTTTGCAGGGATCTAGCTGCTCTTTTGACCAAGAAAGTGTCTTAAGGCATATCCTGCCAAGCTTAGAAGGAGCAAAGCCCAGCCGAATCTAGTGAGGTATTTACTTATTAGAGGCGCATCCACCAATAGCTTTGTGAGGCCGAACATCCATACGTTTGCCCAGAGGATGTCAGCAAGGAAAAGAATTCGTAGCGTGCCGGAGGCGTCACGTCCGGATAGGCCAAGCACCCAAAACACCTGGCTATAGCCTACGCCAATCCAGCGAAGCAGGAGGAGAGCGGGATTAAAGGGTTTGCCTTGGACAATCAACCCTCTGATGCGAGAGAGAGTCGTTGAGATACCTGGATAACGCTTGACTATCGCGTTCCAAACAGAAGGTCCGAATTGCCTGAACGCTGCATAACATACTGCATGACCGGCTACAGTAAAGAGACTGACAAACAGCCCTGAGAATAGCCATGACCAGCCACTCGTCTTCGCTGCATTTGCAAGAAAACCAAACATGGCCGGCGATGAGATGGGAACTCCGCCGGCCATGAGAAAAAACCCTGCTCCTATAAGCATCATTGCTCTCGACGAATCACCTGACATATCAGTTGAATAGCACCATCGTTTCGTTGCTTACATAGCTTCAGATCTCTATTCATCTATCTTCAAAGCAAAACTCATCAATGCAAATCAGATTCATAATGAAACGTAGGTCCTCCGATGGAGCCTATGGCTTACTTAAACAATGTCATCGCTTCTTTATACAATGACTCAGGCACTGTCTTAATCTTCGCTGCCACTTCTGCCAAATCGACGACTTTTATCTCTCCCCCGATGAAAGTAGGCATCTTACCGAATTCACCTTTATGGATCAAATCCGTAGCTGCCATGCCTAAACGAGTGGCATGGTATCTATCAGTGACAGTAGGGGAACCTCCACGCTGAATGTGGCCAATCACTGCAACCCTGGTCTGAATCCCGGTTCTCTTCTCAATCTCTTCACCTACAACATGCCCTACTCCACGAAGTCCTAGTCGGACATGACCGAAAGCGTCAACTTCTTCCTCTGCGTCATCCTGAATACCGTCTAACTTAATACCTTCAGAGACTACAACTAC
>JAAYRV010000170.1 GCA_012518595.1 Bacillota bacterium | reverse complement strand
GGAACTTAAAGGTGCCGTGCCTATTGATAGTGCCGCCTATGACTTGGGCACCCGGCGCTTTTTCCACCGGTATGCTCTCGCCTGTCAACATAGACTCATCTACTATGGACATCCCTTCGACAACTATACCGTCCACCGGTATGCGCTCTCCAGGCCGCACGACGACAATATCCCCCTGGACAACTTCCTCAGTATCCACTTGGACTTCAGTTCCTTCCCGAACGACATGGGTTTTCTGAGGGGCAAGTTGCATCAGGTGCCTTATGGCTTCTCCGGTCTTTCCTTTGGCGCGGGCTTCAAAGTAACGGCCCAAGAGGACCAGGGTTATTATGACCGCAGATGACTCGTAGTACACGTGGCCGGGAGAGATGAAGGTGTGATAGACGCTGAAAGCGTAGGCTGCAGTGGTGCCGATGGCTATAAGTGTGTCCATGGTGGCTGTTTTGGCGCGCAATGCGGAAAACGCCCCCCGGTAAAACTGCCATCCTGCGCCGAACTGGACAGGTGTGGCCATGACAAACTGGAAGTGGGGACTTTCCAGCCAGGTTGGGAGATTTACTCCGAACAAATGAGAGAGCATCAGCGATATAAGCGGAAGCGAGAATATGGCGGAGAAGAGGAACCTTGCGAAATGACTTTTGGTCTCTTCCTCGCGCCTGGTCTCCATTTTATCTTTGTCGCTTTCTCGCTCCTTGGCCCGGCCTACTTCCTCTGCTTCATATCCTGTATCCTTTATAGTCTGTATTATTTGAGAGGCTGACGTTTCATAAGGAGCATAGGTGATTGTAGCTCGGCCGGTTGCAAGGTTCACAGTTGCGCTGATGACACCTGCCGTGTTTTCCAGGGCCTGCTCAACACGGCGGACACATGAGGCGCAACTCATCCCGGTGATTTCGAATACTTGCTCTTTTCCGTGTTTATCAATGTTCGGGCGCATAGATACACACCCCCTGAGTTACCGCATGAATTTCGTGAGGACATCCATGAGTTCGTCTATAGCTTGTTCACTGCGTTCTTCCTTTATCGCGGAAGTTACGCATCCTTGCATATGGGATTTTAGAATAGTTGTTCCGACTTTACCAAGAGCAGCCCTTGCAGCGGCTATCTGGTTCAAGATGTCAATGCAATACCTATCCCCTTCAATCATCCGATTGATTCCTCTGACCTGTCCCTCGATTGGGGCATAGTCGCTGTTGCGTGGCCGGCCAAAAAAAACCAGCCTCCGGCGATCGGAGGACTGGTAAAGATAGGACTATGTCACCTAAATATATCCAGGCGAATGCCTGGTTAGCCCGGATAAGGATGTGGTATTATAGAATTCCTTTCACAAGCACTATTGGCGTGCCTGCGTCTGCTGAACCGCTGACAAGGTCAGCCAGGCTTGCGATAACGTCTTCGATTCTTCTCGGAGTAGTGCCTTCTGTGGCTCTTGCTTGCCTATCTATAGGTTCGTTTGCCTTCGCTTTTAGAGCGTTTTCAATGTCAGGGATTTCGGTGCCTTGATACCACATCTCGTCAACGATGTACTTGTATTTCAGTCCTTCGCGGTACCTTCCGGCAAGCCCCTGTGTCATGCCGAAAGTAGGTTTTGGGTCTGCCAGTTCATAGATGCCGGTTGACGGATCGCGATAAGCGCCGTCTCCAAAGACTAATACTTCTATTCTTATTCCCAGGTTGTCGGCGATTTTGGTTTGTATCTCCTCAGCCACTTCATCTGAATTGCGCGGAGCAAGTTTCAGCCTGTCTCCGGAGGACATGTTGCTTCCGAGAAGTCCCCATTCAGACCATGGGCCGGGAGGTGTATTACACATGCTTTGAAGAGTTATGCACTTGTTTGTAACCGGTTCAAGAATAGACTTTATCTCTTCACGGTTATGAACATTTGCCACGACAACCGCATCAGTATTAGCTTCAGCAATTCTCATAGGATCGTTGCAGAAATATATGTTAGCTTTCGCGCCTTGCTCAGTAAT
>JAAYRV010000169.1 GCA_012518595.1 Bacillota bacterium | reverse complement strand
TGACGAGGCGTATATGGCGTACAAGGAAGGCTGTATAACCCTTCACTCTCTCATTGCCGTGAGAATGCCTAAGGAAAAACATGTTGTCGGATTCACTGACGAGGATAGACAGAGGAAACTCCTTGTGACGAGTGTAGGCAGACTTGTTTTCAACAGGATCTTCCCTGATGATTTTCCCTATATTAATGATGCAGTGGAAGACCCAGTGGATGAGTCAGTCCTAACCGGTGCAGTAATCGATTCCGAGAGGGATCGTTCCATAGAAGAAATAGTGAAAGAAGCCCCCACAGGCCGTCCTGTGAAAAAGGGATTCCTTGTGGAGCTTATAGCAATGTGTCACCAGAGATACGGGAACGCGAAAACAGCGATGATCCTTGACAATCTGAAGACCATTGGATTCAGGTACGCCACTCAATCCGGGACAACTGTCGGGGTAGAGGATGTTGTGGTACCGGATGAGAAAGCGAAGATTATAGAAAATGCCGAAAAACAAGTGGAAGAAATTGAACAGCAGCACAGACGGGGCCTTATTACTAATGACGAGCGATATCAGCTTGTGATAGACAGATGGACTGAAGCTAAGGAGAAGGTTCAGGATGCAATGCTAAAGAGCCTTCATGAACTCAATCCTGTTTACATGATGGCAACCTCAGGAGCTCGTGGAAACGTCTCGCAGTTAAGCCAGCTGGCGGGGATGAGAGGCCTTGTAGCTGACCCGTCAGGGCGGACTATCGACTTTCCGATTAAAGCGAACTTCCGCGAGGGATTGACAGTGCTTGAGTACTTCAGTTCCACACACGGGACGCGAAAAGGCCTTGCTGACACAGCGCTTAGGACAGCCGACTCAGGCTACCTTACGAGGCGCCTTGTAGACGTGGCTCAGGATGTTATTGTGCGAGAGGATGATTGCGGAACAGATCAGGGGATACGCCTCTCTGCAATTCGTCAAGGAGACGAAGAGGTCGAGACGTTAAGAGAGAGGATTATCGGCAGAGTTGCTTGTGAAGACATTGTTCACCCTGATACAGGCGAGGTTATTGTAGAGGCAAATGAGGAAATCCTTGAAGAACACACGAAAGAGATAGATTCGGCAGGAATAACAGAGGTAACGGTAAGATCCCCTCTGACATGCAGGACCAGATACGGGGTGTGCGTAAAATGCTACGGACGCAACCTGGCTACCGGAAACCTTGTGGAGGTCGGTGAAGCCGTCGGTATCATTGCTGCTCAGTCCATAGGCGAGCCGGGCACGCAGCTTACTATGAGGACGTTCCATACCGGTGGCGTAGCAGGTGATGACATTACCCACGGCTTGCCCAGGGTTGAAGAGCTGTTTGAAGCCAGAAAACCCAAGGGGCAAGCAGTTATCAGTGATATTGACGGTCGTGTCAGCGTAGCGGAATCAAAAGGCACAAGAAAAGTCCTGGTCAAGTCTGATGACGGGGACGAGAAATCTTATACCGTACCCTATGGCGCAAGGCTCGAAGTCAGAGAAGGCCAGATGATAACTGCGGGGGATCAGATTACTGAAGGTTCACTGAATCCCCACGACATTCTCAGAGTGAAAGGCGTCCGCGCGGTTCAAAGCTACCTTGTCAAGGAGGTCCAGGATGTATACAGGTCCCAGGGCGTGGAGATCAATGACAAGCATATTGAAGTGGTAATCAGGCAGATGCTTCGTAAGGTGAAAGTCGATGATCCGGGAGACACGGAGCTTCTACCCGGCGGACTGGTAGATGTCTTTGAATTTGAGGAGGAAAATGCAAATGCTGTAAAAGAGGGCAAATCCCCTGCTACAGCCAAGCCTGCAATTTTAGGAATTACCAAGGCTTCACTGGCAACGGACAGCTTCTTGTCAGCAGCTTCCTTCCAGGAGACAACGAGAGTATTGACGGACGCTTCAATTAAGGGGCGTGTGGATCCTCTGATTGGGTTGAAAGAGAATGTAATTATAGGTAAACTCATACCTGCGGGTACAGGTATGAGCCGGTATAGAAACGTTGTTCCCATGACTCCGATGGCGGAAGCAGCTGCAGGTGAGGAAGAGAGACCGGACGAGGATGCAGAAGTCCTTGATAACCATGGGGATACTGATGAATATCAGAAGTCTGCTTCTCCGGTGGAAGATGCTCGAGAATCACTTGGCGGTATCTTATCCTAGGGAAGAGTTTTCACGACTTCTTGACAACGGTCATAACACAATGCTAGAATGTGATGGCGTACGATTTCCTTGCTTTTTCGGCGCTTTGACGTGACGAGGAGATCCAGGGAGGAGAGAAAACAGGATATGTCCCACGATGAGTTGAGGATGGCGCGGCGTAAAGCCGTAGGAACAAAGCAGACCATCAAAGCTCTGGAAAGGGGAGAAGCCAAGACTGTTTACCTGGCAAGGGATGCCGATGAGAGGATTACTACAAGTGTATTAGAGTTGTGCAGGGCAAATAACGTTGAAATCATCTATGTTGATACCATGGCGCAACTCGGGAAAGCATGTGGCATTGAGGTTGGAGCTGCTTCGGTAGCAATTCTAGTCGGTTAAGACCAGGATTGTAACGGTTGAAATACGACGTTCCACGGTGCCCCTTGCACCTCGAGGTGGAAGGGGCATGTTATGTGTAAGGGTAAGTTCATTTGGGGAAGGAGGTGCGAAACAGCGTGCCCACAATTAATCAACTAGTGCGTAAGGGACGCAAGAAAATGACAGAGAAATCGTCTGCTCCAGCTCTTAGGTGGATTTACAATTCTCGTACCCGGAGATCTCATTACACCGGTGGGGCACCGCAGAAGAGAGGCGTCTGCACAGTTGTTAGGACAACAACCCCTAAGAAGCCTAACTCTGCGCTGCGCAAAATTGCCAGAGTCAGACTTAGTAACGGCCTCGAGGTAACTGCATACGTTCCTGGGATAGGACATAATCTTCAGGAGCACTCTGTAGTCCTTATCAGGGGTGGCAGAGTAAAAGATCTTCCGGGCGTGCGTTATCATATTGTGCGGGGAACCCTCGACGCTGCAGGGGTAGCAGACAGGAGACAGGCGCGATCAAAGTACGGAACCAAGAGGCCGAAATAGTAAATACTAAATGAGAATGGCTTCCTTAAAGGAAGGAGGTGTGCGGATGCCCAGGCGGGGCAGAATCTCTAGACGAGAAGTAATTTCGGATCCGGTATATGGTAACGAGTTAGTAGCTCAACTCATCAATAAGCTGCTCCTCGATGGTAAGAAAGGTGTCGCTGAATCAATTTTCTACGATGCCATGAACATTATTGCTGAAAAGACTAAGAAAGACCCAATAGAAGTATTTGAACGGGCAGTAAAGAATGTCATGCCTATTCTGGAGGTCAGACCGCGTAGGGTCGGAGGCGCTACCTATCAGGTGCCTATTGAAGTGCGGGCAGAAAGACGCACTACACTGGCGCTGCGTTGGATAGCTGAAAACTCCCGAGCCAGGTCTGAAAAATCTATGGCTGAGAAATTAGCTGCTGAACTGCTTGATGCTTCAGCAGGTCAAGGGGCTTCAGTAAGGAAGAGGGAAGATACTCACAGAATGGCAGAGGCAAATAAAGCATTCGCTCATTTTAGGTGGTAGGGTAGGTTGTTAGGTTTTTTAGATTCTCCGGTCAGAGTTTTCCGAAGGAAGGAGGGGATGTAAGGTGGCCGAAAGATTTTCACTTGAAAAGACAAGAAATATCGGTATAATGGCACACATTGACGCGGGAAAAACTACCACCACCGAGCGTATCCTCTTCTATACAGGTCGGGTTCACAGGATCGGAGAAGTTCACGATGGGGCTGCGACAATGGACTGGATGGTACAGGAGCAGGAGCGTGGAATTACAATTACGGCTGCTGCTACCACTTGCTACTGGCGCGACCATCGAATCAACGTTATAGACACTCCCGGACACGTGGACTTCACAATGGAAGTTGAGAGGTCGCTCCGTGTATTAGACGGCGCAATCACTGTATTGTGTGCTGTAGGTGGAGTGGAACCCCAATCCGAGACTGTATGGCGGCAGGCGGACAGGTACAGGGTGCCACGGGTTATATTCGTCAATAAGATGGATAGGGTCGGCGCGGATTTCGGTCGATGCGTGAAGATGATAAGAGATAGGCTTGGCGCTAACGGTGTGCCGATTCAAATTCCCATTGGCGCTGAAGAGAAATTTCGCGGAATAATAGACCTCATCCATGAAAAAGCCATTGTGTACATGGATGATCTCGGAATCAAGAGAGAAGAAACGGAAATCCCCGATGAGTTCAGGGAAGAAGCCGCGAAGCGCAGGGAAGAGCTGATTGAAGCCCTTGCTGATGTAGACGACACTATTATGGTAAATTACATCGAGGGGCGAACCGTTACTCCGGAGCAGATAAAGGTTGCGCTTAGGAAAGGGACGTTGTCCGCCAAAGTGATACCGGTACTTTGCGGTTCAGCCTTCAGAAATAAGGGAGTCCAACTTTTGCTGGACGCAGTGGTAGACTACTTGCCTGCTCCGATGGATCTTCCTCCTGTTGTCGGAATTAATCCGTCCACCGGAGAAGAAGAAGAGCGGTTGCCCAATGAAGACGAACCATTTTGTGCTTTGGCTTTCAAGATTGCAGCCGATCCGTATGTTGGGAAACTAACATACTTCAGGGTGTACTCCGGGTCTGTTCATGCAGGTTCGTATGTGTATAACATCAGCCAGAACAAGAAGGAAAGGCTTGCTCGCATCCTGCAGATGCATGCCAATCACCGTCAAGATGTTGACTGCGCTTATGCAGGCGATATAGTGGCTGCGGTAGGATTCAGGGAGGTCGCTACCGGGAGCACCCTGTGCGATGAAGACAACCCTGTTATTCTTGAGACGATGGCTATTCCGGAACCTGTCATATCTGTGGCAGTGGAGCCAAAGACTAAATCAGATGAAGACAAGCTGGCCACAACTCTGGCTCGGCTTGCAGAAGAAGATCCGACATTCCAGGTAAAGCAAGATCCTGATACAGGGCAGACAATTATTTCAGGTATGGGCGAGCTGCACCTGGAGGTTATCGTAGACAGATTAATCAGGGAATTCGGAGTCAGCGCTAATGTAGGTAAACGGCAAGTGGCATACAGAGAAACCATTACTTCTAGCGTGCAAAGCGACGGGAAGTTTATAAGACAGTCAGGGGGCAAAGGGCAGTATGGGCATGTTGTCCTTACTCTTTCGCCTCAATCTCCCGGTGAAGGGTTTGCATTTGAGGACGCCACAAAAGGCGGAGTGGTTCCAAAGGAATTTATTCGATCTGTCGAGGCCGGCGTAAAAGACGCGATGGACGCAGGGGAGTTGGCAGGCTATCCCATGGTTGACATAAAAGTGACACTTGTTGACGGGTCTTACCATGAGGTAGACTCATCAGAGATGGCGTTCAGAATTGCAGCGTCCATGGCTGTCAAGGATGGGGTGAGGCGGGCGAACCCGCGTCTTCTTGAGCCGATCATGAGTGTTGAAGTGATGGTTCCTGACGGGTTTGCCGGAGATGTCCTTGCTGACATAAGCGCAAGGCGAGGTAAGGTCCAAGGTATGGAGAGGGAAGGACCATTCCATGTGATTAAGTCCCAGGTGCCTTTAGCAGAGATGTTCGGATACGCTACAGATCTGAGATCCCTGACCCAAGGGCGAGGGACATATGATATGCATTTCATGTGCTATGAGGAAGTGCCCGAAGCTATTGCGAAAAATGTGATAGCTTGGGGAAGATAAAAAATGGTGATAGGAAGAAGACCAATTCCAAGGGAGGATGACAGGAATGGCCAAGCAGAAATTTGAGAGGACAAAGCCCCATGTCAATGTCGGGACTATCGGACATATTGACCACGGAAAGACGACGTTGACTTCAGCGATTACGCTTACTCTGAGTAAAGCGGGCTTGGCGGACTATAGGAAGTTTGAAGACATTGACAAGGCTCCTGAGGAGAGGGAGCGCGGTATCACCATCTCTACCTATCACGTCGAGTATGAGACGGAGAATAGACACTATGCTCACGTTGACTGTCCTGGACACGCTGACTATGTAAAGAACATGATTACCGGCGCAGCGCAGATGGACGGAGCTATTCTCGTGGTAAGCGCAGAGGATGGACCGATGCCTCAGACCAGGGAGCACATCCTACTTGCACGGCAGGTAGGCGTCCCTTACATCGTTGTGTTCCTCAACAAATGCGACAGAATGGAAGACGAAGAGGAACTGGTAGACCTCGTTGAGATGGAAGTCAGGGAGCTTCTTTCCAAGAACGAGTTCCCGGGAGACGATATTCCATTTGTGCGAGGTTCCGCCCTGAAGGCGTTAGAGTGTGGTTGCGGAAGTCGCGATTGCAAGTGGTGCGGTCAGATCTTTAAGCTCATGGATGAGGTGGATCAGTATGTTCCCACACCTGAGCGTGATGTTGACAGACCATTCCTTATGCCTGTTGAAGACGTATTCTCAATTACCGGCCGCGGCACAGTTGCCACGGGTAGGGTGGAGAGAGGAACAGTCAAGGTAGGGGAACAGGTGGAGATTGTCGGACTTACTGAGGAGTCCAGGGCTACAGTGGTTACAGGTGTAGAGATGTTCCGTAAGACTCTTGAGCAAGGTGTAGCAGGAGATAACATCGGCGTTCTGCTCCGGGGTGTTGAGAAGGATGAAATTGAGAGGGGTCAGGTCCTCGCGAAACCGGGTTCCATCAAGCCCCACACGAAGTTCAAGGGCGAGGTCTATGTTCTGTCTAAGGAAGAAGGCGGAAGACATACACCGTTCTTCACAGGATATCGTCCGCAGTTCTACTTCCGGACCACGGACGTAACAGGCAATGCATTGCTTCCTGAGGGAGTCGAAATGGTAATGCCCGGTGATAATATCACAATGTCCATTGAGCTGATTACGCCTATCGCTCTTGAGGAAGGTCTAAGGTTCGCTATTCGTGAAGGCGGCCGTACAATCGGTAAAGGCGTTGTATCATCTTTGATTGAGTAAAGATATGCATTACCCAACGAATGAGGAATAGATGGGCCGGGCTGAACCTGGCGCGTGCCCGGCCCCTTGCTACGAGCTATGAACCTGGAGGTTGCGTGCTTTGGCATGGGAATTCCGGGGGAGCGAGTCTGCAAACCGGATCAGACGAATGCGAGGAGGAATTAAGGCCATGGCTGAACAGAAAATCAGAATCAAGCTAAAAGCATTTGACCACAGACTGCTGGACCAGTCAGCGGAGAAGATCGTAGAAACTGCGAGGCGTAGTGGGGCACGGATTTCAGGTCCTGTTCCGTTGCCGACTGAACGGAGTGTATTCACGGTGTTAAGATCCGTCCATGTGGACAAAGACTCAAGAGAGCAGTTTGAAATGAGGACTCATAAGAGGCTTATTGATATCATCGAGCCTACCCAGAAAACTATTGACGATCTTACGAGACTGGACTTGCCTGCAGGTGTGGGCATTGAGATTAAGCTTTAACCTCGCCTCGTGACCCGAGCGGGTATAGCGTGAATGTGAGAACGAAGGGGGTGCGAGGTAAATGGCAAAAGGGATACTAGGAAAAAAGCTCGGAATGACACAAGTATTTACTGATGAAGGACATACAATCCCGGTGACAGTAATAGAAGCCGGCCCATGCGTAGTCGTTCAGAAGAAGACCGTGGATAAAGATGGCTACTCCGCCATTCAGCTTGGATATGGCGATATTCGCGAGCGACTGGTGAATAAACCGGAAATGGGTCATTTCAAGCGTAGTAAGGTTAGCCCAAAGCGTTATCTCAGGGAGATCAGGGCATCGGAAGACTTGCCCCATGAGGTAGGTTCTGAGATTAAGGTTGATGTATTTCAAGAGGGCGACCGTGTTGACGTTGTTGGGACATCTATTGGGAAAGGGTTCGCAGGCGGCATTAAGAGATGGAATTTCAGAAGAGGTCCTATGAGTCATGGATCTATGTACCATCGCCGTCCGGGATCCCTTGGTGCAACCGGTTTGGCGCGCGTGTTAAAGGGCAGGAAACTCCCGGGCCGCCTCGGAGGAGAGCGCGTAACGATCCAAAATCTTGAAGTCGTCAGGGTAGATCCTGAGCGCAACTTGATGCTTGTAGAAGGTTCGGTTCCCGGACGACGAGGCTCTTTGCTTATTATCAAAGAAGCAGTGAAGAGCCGGGCGGCAAAGAACAAGAAGTGAGGTAGGTGAGCTAGATGCCAAAAGCGCCTCTATATAACATGAATGGCGAGAGAATAGGCGACTACGAGCTGCCTGCTTCGGTCTTCGGGGTGCCTGTCAATCGGCATGTTCTCCATGAAGCTGTGGTTATGCAGCGGGCCTCAAAGCGTCTTGGTACCGCGTCAACAAAGACCCGGGGTGAAGTAGCCGGGGGCGGAGCAAAACCTTGGCGTCAGAAGGGAACCGGAAGGGCACGGCATGGCAGCCGCAGATCTCCCATATGGAGGGGCGGAGCGATAACGTTTGGCCCGAGGCCCAGGACGTATGGGTATAAGATGCCTAAAAAGGCACGAAGGGCTGCGCTGTTGTCAGCGTTATCTTCGAAAGCTGAAAATGAGCAAGTCCTGATTCTGGATGAATTGTCCATGAGTGAGCCAAAGACGAAGGTCATGGTGAACATGTTAAGCAAACTGGACGCCGGCGGAAAGGCGCTTGTAGTTTTGAAAAAACCCGATAACAACGTGGAGTTGTCCCTTAGGAATATTCCCGGCGTCAAGACGCTTACTCCTTCTGAGCTTAACGTGTACGATATCCTCAACTACGACAAGCTTCTCCTTACCAAGGAGGTCGCGGATGTAGTGGAGGAGGTGCTTGGCGAATGAGAACCGCAAGGGATATTATTGGAAGGCCGATTTTGACTGAGAAGACCATGGGAGGACTCGAAGAAAATAAGTATACATTTATCGTAGACATCGCCGCTACTAAGGTTGAGATTAAGAAAGCGGTGGAAGAGACCTTCAAGGTCAAGGTCAAGAACGTAAACACCTTGAGGATGCCTGGCAAGACCAGAAGGATGGGACGATTTGAAGGCAAGACTCCTGAGTGGAAGAAGGCCGTGGTGACCCTGGAAGAAGGTTATGACATTCCGCTCTTCGAGGGCGTATAAGTTGTTGACAAGGCGAAGCGGCTGGAGTGAACTCCCCTCTGGCAGCAATGTGGTTAGATAAAGGAGGGGTAAGAGTTGGGAATCAAGAGACATAAGCCGGTTACTCCGGGAAGGCGGTTCATGAGCGGACCAACCTTCTCTGAGCTGACTAAGAAGAAACCGGAAAAGAAGCTTCTCCGCCCGAATCCGAAGACTGCCGGCCGAAACGTGCATGGTAAGATTACCACCAGGCGTAGGGGTGGCGGAGCGAAAAGAAGCTATCGAATCATAGATTTTAGGCGGGAAAAAGACGGGGTTCCGGCAAGGGTGGCAAGTATTGAGTACGATCCGAATAGGTCTGCCAGGATTGCGTTGCTCCATTATGCTGATGGAGAGAAGAGATACATTCTTGCGCCTACCGAGCTGAAAGTGGGTAATGTCGTTATGTCAGGCACCGGCGCGGATATTAAGCCCGGGAACGCTCTTATGCTGCGTGATATACCCACAGGCACGATTATCCACAATATAGAACTGACTCCCGGGAGAGGCGGACAGCTGGTTCGTTCGGCGGGAGTAGGGGCTCAGCTTATGGCCAAGGAAGGAAACTACGCTCACGTCAGGCTTCCTTCAGGCGAGGTAAGGCTCGTGCGGCTGGAGTGCAAAGCCACTATCGGACAGGTGGGCAATGTAGAGCATGAGATTATCACCATAGGTAAGGCAGGCAAGATGAGGCATCTTGGTCGCAGGCCGAAAGTACGGGGTAAAGCCATGAATCCGGTAGATCACCCTCACGGTGGTGGAGAGGGCCGTGCTCCTATTGGAATGCCATCACCTCTGACACCATGGGGTAAGCCGACTCTCGGTTACAGGACCAGGAAGAAAAAGCCTTCTGATAAGCTGATAGTTAGAAGGCGGAAGTAAGAGGGGAAGGAGCTGGGCTAATGTCACGATCGTTAAAAAAAGGCCCTTATGCTGACTCGAAGCTCTTGGCAAAGGTTGGAAACCTGAATGAAAAGGGTCGTAAGGAAGTAGTCAAGACGTGGTCAAGAGCCTCAACCATCTTCCCCGAGATGGTGGGTCACACAATAGCGGTGCATGATGGCCGAAGGCACGTGCCGATATATATCAGTGAGGATATGGTCGGTCACAAGTTAGGTGAGTTTGCCCCGACGCGAACGTTCAGGGGACATGGAGCGCATACTTCTAGGTCTACTTCGCTGAAATAAGGCGGGACGTAGGCAGTCGGGGGGCTGGAGGGGATATTTGCTATGGCTATGATGGAAGCTCGAGCTATAGCTCGTTATGTCAGGATTGCTCCGAGAAAAGCCAGGCAGGTTGTGGAATTGGTTAAAGGGAAGGACGCCCAAGAGGCCCTTGCCATACTGGGGCACACCCGTAAAAGAGGGGCAGAGCTTGTCAGTAAGGTCCTGAAATCTGCCGTGGCCAATGCCGAGCATAACCTGGAGCTTGATAAGGATGACTTATATGTGGCAGATGTGAGAATCGATGAAGGTCCCACCATGAAGAGATGGCGTCCGAGGATGAGGGGAATGCCTGCGCCGATTCTCAAGAGAACCAGCCACATTACAGTAGTTGTCAGGGAAAAGGAGGGATGACAGGTTGGGACAGAAGGTTCATCCCTATAGTCTGAGGCTAGGAATAGTCAAGGATTGGGCTGCGAAGTGGTATGATGATAAGAATTACTCCCAGTTGATCCATGAAGATCTCCACATTAGGCAGTTTGTGAAAGCAAGGTTCTATAATGCCGGGATTTCCAGGACTGACATCGAACGAGTGGCTGACCGGGTAAAGGTTAATATTCACACAGCAAGACCCGGAATGGTAATCGGTCGAGGCGGTCAGGAAGTGGAGGGACTCAGGCGGGATCTTGAAGCCATGACAGGCAAGCACGTCTCAGTGGCAATCATTGAAGTCAGGAACCCGGATCTGGACGCCCAATTGGTCGCAGAAAACATTGCTTCCCAAATAGAACGGAGGATCTCCTTCCGGAGGGCAATGAAACAGGCAATGTCACGAGCAATGAGGCAAGGCGCTGAAGGCGTGAGAGTAAGGGTCAGCGGTAGATTAGGAGGGGCCGAGATTGCCCGTACAGAGGGTTACAGCGAGGGGAAAGTTCCTCTCCATACCCTGAGAGCTGACATAGACTATGGTTTTGCGGAAGCTCACACCGCGTACGGCAGAATTGGCGTTAAGGTGTGGATTTACAAGGGCGATGTGCTTCCTGAGAAGGCTGCCGCTGAAGGAGGCCGGTAAGAATGTTACAACCAAAGAAGACTAAGTACCGTAAGGTCATGCGCGGCAGAATGAAAGGCAAAGCTGCCGGTGGCGCCGAGGTGACCATGGGTGAATACGGACTTCAGGCTCAAGAGCCCGGATGGGTTACAGCCAGGCAAATAGAGGCAGCGAGAATTGCCATGACCCGGTATATTAAGAGAGGCGGAAAGGTCTGGATCAGGATTTTTCCGGATAAACCGGTTACCCAAAAGCCGGCTGAGACTCGTATGGGTTCAGGAAAAGGTAACCCGGACCACTGGGTTGCAGTGGTGAAGCCCGGACGGATAATGTTTGAGATTGCAGGTGTGCCGGAAAACGTGGCGCAGGAAGCTATGCGTCTGGCAGCGTTTAAGCTTCCTATAAAGACCAGGTTTGTCAAGAGGATGACGATAGGCGGTGAGGCCGGTGAAAGCTAGAGAAATACGTGACCTCTCCAGCGATGAACTCAACCTGAGGCTTGATTCGCTGAAAGAGGAGCTTTTTAACCTTCGATTTCAGGTTGCCACCGGTCAGCTTGACAATCCCATGCGTGTTCGCGAAGTCCGTAAGGACATAGCGCGCGTCAAGACAGTCTTGCGCCAGCGTGAACTCGGCATTAGCCAGTAGTCTTAAGGGGGGTTGTGCGGTGGACGCGCGAGGAACGCGTAAGATGCGCATCGGTACAGTCGTAAGCGATAACATGGATAAGACAGTGGTTGTCGCTGTTGAACGAATAGTCGCCCACCCGCTTTACGGCAAAAGGATGAAGAGAACTGGGCGCTTTATGGCGCACAATGAAGATAATCAGGCCAAAGTGGGGGATAGGGTTCGACTGATGGAAACCAGACCGCTTAGTAAGCGTAAGAGATGGCGTGTGGTAGAGATCCTTGAAAGGGCGAAGTAGTCCCGTACAGGATTAGCCAGAGCGCATGAAGCGCTCTTTGACAAGGAGGGACTGCCAGGTGATTCAACAAGAGTCAATGTTGAATGTCGCTGATAATACCGGCGGTAAGAGGATAAAGTGTATCAGGGTGCTAGGCAGTGGCAACCAAAAGTTCGCAGGAATAGGCGACATTGTCGTTGCCAGTGTGAAAGAAGCTACACCGGGCGGAGTTGTTAAAAAGGGAGATATAGTCAGGGCAGTCATTGTCAGAACAAAGGCGCCGGTATCGCGCCCTGACGGAACTCATATCAGATTTGACGAAAATGCAGCGGTCATAATCAACGAGCAGAATAACCCCAGGGGGACGCGAATATTCGGTCCCGTTGCACGGGAGCTCAGAGAGAAGGAGTTTATGAAGATAATCTCCTTGGCGCCTGAGGTTCTATAGCGGACTTTTTGAAAAGAAACCTTAGGGCTGCGAAGAGGCAGGTGTTTTAAGGACAATGAAACCTCATGTAAAGAAGGGCGATACAGTAGTCGTTCTTTGGGGTACAGACAAGGATAGGCGAGGAAAAGTCCTACGGGTGCTTGCCGGCGAAGGGCGAGTAATTGTGGAAGGCATAAATGAAGTGAAGCGCCACACGAAGCCAACACAGCTGGCCCCGCAGGGAGGCATCATTAAGAAGGCAGCGTCAATGCCGCTGTCTAAGGTAATGGTGGTCTGCCCGAAGTGTAACAAGCCTACTCGATCCGGTAAAAAACGAACTGAGGATGGCGAGTGTGTGCGAGTGTGCAAGGAGTGCGGGCGCGACATAGATAAGTAGGTATAGGTATCGGGGGTGAGCCAAAGTGGCGGCAAGGCTAAAGGAGAAATACCTTAATGAAGTTGCACCTGCTCTTCGTGATAAGTTCGGGTACACCAGTGTCATGGAGATTCCCAAGATCCACAAGCTTGTTGTAAACATGGGGGTAGGGGAAGCAGTAGGAGATCCCAAAACGCTCGATGCCGCAGTCGGTGATCTTACTACAATCACAGGACAAAAGCCCATAGTTACACGGGCGAAGAAGTCCATTGCATCCTACAAGCTCAGGGCAGGAATGCCTATCGGATGCAAGGTCACACTGCGCGGAGAGAGGATGTACCACTTTCTGGATAAGCTCTTTAATGTGGCCCTACCTAGGATCAGAGACTTTCGGGGAGTATCTCCTGACGGATTTGACGGCAGAGGCAATTATACCTTGGGTCTCAAAGAGCAATTGGTATTTCCCGAGATAGTCTATGACAAGATAGATAAACTCAGAGGGATGGATATTTCTATTGTTACTACTGCCGGAACGGATGAGGAAGGATACGAGCTTCTGAAAGCGATGGGAATGCCTTTCTCAGGATAAATCCAGAGAGTGAATTCGGATCCGGTAACGGAAGGGGGATAGCTTTGGCTAAGAAGAGTCTCATGGAGAAACAGAGGCGGCCCAAGAAATACCGTGTAAGAAATTATAACAGGTGTCCTATATGCGGACGACCTAGAGCATATATGAGGAAATTTGATATGTGCAGGATATGCTTCCGTAGGCTTGCTTCGCAGGGCGAAATCCCTGGAGTTAGGAAGGCGAGCTGGTGATGGGCAGTGCCAAGCAATTCCGCATATGGAGGAGGTCGATGTGAATGGTAACGACGGACCCTATTGCTGATATGCTCACGAGGATAAGGAACGCTAATACCGTTACGAGGGACGTCGTTGAGGTCCCCTCCTCGCGGGTGAAGCGCGACATCGCGAAGATCCTTAAGGAAGAGGGATATATCAGGGACTATGAGGTAAGTGCCGATAGGAAACAGGGAATCCTACGTCTCTATCTGAAGTATGGTCCCAATAAACAAAAAGTGATTACGGGTCTGAAGCGCATAAGTAAGCCAGGACTTCGGGTCTACGCTAATAAGGATAATATTCCAAAGGTCCTTGGAGGCCTTGGTATAGCGGTCATATCCACCCCCAAAGGTATCATGGCCGATAAAACTGCCAGACAAGAAGGCGTAGGCGGAGAAGTAATCTGCTATGTGTGGTAGGGGGTGAGAGGTAATGTCCAGGGTCGGGAAAGCGCCTATACCAATTCCCAAAGGAGTAGAGGCAACGATAGAAGGCGCCACTATTAAGATCAAGGGGCCTAAGGGGGCGCTCACGAGGCGCATTAACCCAAAGATCAGTGTCTCTATAGAGGATGGCAATATTACTGTAGGCCGTTCCAACGAAGGGAAAGAAGCAAGATCTCTTCACGGATTGACTAGGACCCTCATTGCGAATATGGTACAAGGCGTAACTGAAGGTTATCAGAAGACCCTTCTAATCTCCGGGACAGGTTATAGGGCAACTCAACAAGGGAACAAGCTAGTCCTGGGGATGGGGTTGTCACACCCGGTGGAAATGGTGCCGCCGGAAGGTATTGAAATAGAAGTCCCTTCACCCACCAGAATTGTGGTGAAAGGCATAGATAAGGAACTGGTTGGTCAGATTTCGGCTAACATCAGAGCCGTTCGCCCGCCGGAACCCTACAAGGGTAAGGGTATCAGGTACGAAGGCGAGCGAATCCGCATGAAAGCCGGCAAGGCCGGTAAGGCCGCAGGCGCCAGGTAGTGGAAGGTATGGAGGGTGGAGTAAGTCATGTTTAAGCGTGAAGACAGGAAGGTTGCGAGAGCTAAACGACATCGCCGCCTAAGAAAACGCATAGCCGGCACTCCGGACAGCCCCCGTCTTGCGGTGGCCAGGTCGCTAAAGCATATTTATGCTCAGGTTATTGACGATCAAAGCAGGACTACTTTGGCGTTTGCATCCAGCCTTGACCCGGAAATAAGAGCGAAGGCAGAGAACGGCGGTAATGTCGAAGCTGCACGTCTGGTAGGGAAGCTTATTGGCGAACGGGCGCAAGAAAAAGGTATTAAGCGGGTGGTATTTGATCGCGGAGGCAACCTTTATCATGGTAGAGTTGCTGCTGTAGCAGAGGGAGCTCGCGAAAGCGGACTGGAGTTTTAAGGTCCGGGGAAGTGGGTGAATGAGATTATGATGGATTTCGAAGGTCCGGAGCTTAAGGAAAAAGTTGTGAATATAGACCCTGTGGCTAAGACTACCAAAGGGGGACGGACTCGGAGTTTTCGTGCCCTCGTGGTGGTAGGAGACGGCAATGGGCGTGTGGGGACAGGTGTAGGAAAGGCGGCTGAGGTCTCAGAAGCCATTCGCAAGGGAGTCGACGAAGCTAAGAAAAACATGTTTGACGTTCCCATTGTTGAAACCACCATTCCCCATGAGGTTCTGGGGAGAGCCGGCGCAGGCAGAGTTCTGCTAAAACCTGCTTCACCTGGTACAGGGGTAATAGCAGGCGGTCCGGTAAGGGCAATCTTAGAACTAGCCGGTATTCGCGATATTCTTACGAAGTCGTTAGGATCTGCCAATCCATATAACGTTGTTCGTGCCACAGAGCAAGGGCTTAAATCGCTGCACACGGCGGAAGAAGTAGCGAAGCGAAGAGGAAAATCTGTGGAGGATATACTTGGCTAGGGGGGTGTGGCAGATGTCTGGAAACGCTGATGCCAAAGACAATCAGGAGACAAAAGGGATGCTCAAGATTACGTTGAAACGAAGCACCATAGGCAGACCAAAAGACCAGAGGGCAACTGTCAGAGCTCTTGGGCTTAGGAAGCCCAATCAGTCTCGTTGTCTTCCTGATAACCCTGCTGTTAGAGGGATGATTGAGAAAGTTGCCCATCTGGTGGATGCGGAAGAAGTCACGAAATAGGAGGTGGCTCCATTGAGACTTGAGCGACTGTCCCCGCCGGAAGGCGCGAAACGAGCTCCAAGACGAGTCGGCAGAGGGATTGGGAGTGGTCGTGGCAAAACTTCGGGTCGGGGTCACAAGGGACAAAGAGCCAGGTCCGGTGGGACCAAAGGCCCCATGTTTGAAGGCGGTCAGATGCCTTTAGTCAGACGAGTGCCGAAACGAGGATTCACTAATCCTTTTAAGGTTAGATTCGTCCCCGTTAATCTGCGGGATCTGGAGATATTTGAAGAGAATGCGGTGGTTTCGCCTGAAACACTTCAGGTGTCCGGTGTGATCAAGAGGGCTCATGACCGTGTAAAAATCCTGGGTGAAGGTAACATAACGAAACCGCTTACCGTCAGGGCCCATGCATTTAGCCGGTCTGCAGTGGCTAAGATTGAGCAGGCAGGCGGCAAAGTCGAGGTGATATAGGTTGCTAGGAGCACTTGCCAGCGCCTTTAGGATCCCGGAACTCAGGAAGAAGATTCTTTATACGATAGGGCTGCTCGCCGTATACCGTATTGCTTCGTTTATCCCTGTCCCTGGGGTGGATGTTGCGCAACTTGTGAAGATTTTCGGAGAGACCGGACTGTTCCAGTTTCTGGACATGTTTGCAGGCGGCGCCCTCCTGAGGTTTACAGTTTTCGCTATGGGTGTAGGCCCGTACATCACTTCGTCCATTGTCATCCAGTTGTTACAGGTAGTGATACCCAGTCTTGAAGAGATGGCAAAAGCCGGAGTGGAAGGCAGACGGAAGCTTGCGCAGTGGACCAGGTACGGTGCGGTGATCCTTGCAGTCATCCAAGGTACGGCAATTACGTTTGGGATACGAGGGGCATTGGATGATTCAAGCAGCATGTCAGTGCTTCTCATCATAGTAACGTTGACTGCAGGCACAGCATTCTTGATGTGGCTGGGGGAGAAAATCTCTGAAAACGGAATAGGAAACGGAATATCCCTTATCATCTTCACAGGTATTATCGCAAGGTTACCTGCGACATTCCGCACCTTATTCGCCAGTGTAGGCCAGGGCGGAGTTGGAATAATCAGTGTTTTGCTGTATGTCGTTGTAAGCCTGATATCAATAGTTGCAGTAATCATGGTTACTCTGGCAAGCCGTAGGATCCCTGTCCAATACGCAAAGCGTGTTGTTGGGCGCAAGGTTTACGGGGGGCAGAGCACGCATATTCCCCTTAGTGTAAACCAGGCCGGGGTAATTCCGGTAATCTTTGCGTCGTCGCTCCTGGCGTTTCCTGCTACACTCGCACAGTTCGTGCCTAAACTTGCCTTCATGGCTGATTGGCTGCGGGGTGACAGTGTTTCGTATATGATCGTTTACTCATTGCTGATCATTGGGTTCACGTACTTCTACACTGCCATAACCTTCGATATCGTGGAGGTGTCAGGCAATTTGAAGAAGTACGGAGGCTTTATCCCCGGCATCCGTCCAGGGAGGCCTACTGTTGAATACTTGGAGCGTATAGTGTCAAGGCTTACTTTTGTCGGTGGTTTGTTCCTTGCTATAGTAGCGATATTGCCTAATATCATGACCAGTGTCACAAAACTCAGTGGAGTGAGTTTTGGGGGCACGGCGCTTCTTATCATGGTTGGAGTAGCTCTTGATACTATGAAACAAATAGAAGCCCAGCTCTTGATGAGGCAGTATGAAGGTTTCATGAAGTAGGAGGAAGAGATATGCGTCTTGTTCTCCTGGGCCCGCCAGGGGTTGGAAAAGGCACTCAAGCGGTAAGACTTAGTAAGCGTTTTGATGTGCCACACATATCGACAGGGGATATGTTTCGGGAAGCATTGGCAAAGAAGACGAAAATAGGCCTTTCGGCGAAGGAGTATATTGCCTGCGGAAAGCTGGTTCCCAATGAAATTACCATTGGGCTTGTCAGGGATAGGTTACAGAATCCTGATTGCGCCAAAGGGTTCATTCTCGACGGATTCCCACGGGATGTGGCTCAGGCTGAAGCCTTGGACGAGATCCTAAAGACTCTCGGCGTCCCGTTGGACGCAGCTGTCTACATCGATGCCGGGCCTGATATTCTTGTCAAGCGTATTTCAGGCCGGCGGGTTTGTGAGGGTTGCGGGGCTACGTATCACATATCATTTAGCCCACCGCCTGAGGACGGTAAATGCCAAAGATGCGGAGGCCGCATTTATCAGCGCGGGGATGACAGGGAAGAGACTGTGCGTGAGAGGTTAAAGGTCTATAAGGCCTCGACAGAACCTGTGGTTGACTATTATAAGGGTTTTGGTATCCTGAAAGCGGTCGACGGCGAAAAGGACGCAAATGAGGTCCTTGAGATAATTATTTCGATGATTCAAGGAAGGCAATAATGTTGAGAAAAATAACTCCGCTGGTTATTTGCAAAAGCCCTGAAGAAATTGATATTATGAAAAGGTCAGGTGCGATTCTGGCAGAGCTTCTCAGAGAGCTCGGCAGATTCATGAAGCCTGGGATTACCACTTTGGATATTGACAAATTCGCTGAGGAGTTCATTGTGGGTCATGGCGCCAATCCATCGTTCAAAGGCCTATATGGATTTCCGGCCAGCGCGTGCGTATCCGTAAATGAAGAGGTTGTTCACGGCATTCCCGGCAACAGGAAGCTGGTGGAAGGGGACGTAGTCAGTATTGATGTAGGCGCGGAAGTCGAGGGCTTTCACTGTGACAGCGCAATGACCTTTCCTGTGGGCACGGTTTCGGGGGAAGCTCTGAAGCTCATGAGAACGACTGAGGAGTCTCTTTACCGCGGCATTGAGCAGGCACGAATTGGCATGCGGATAGCTGACATATCCAGAGCGATACAGAGTTATGTAGAGTCTCAAGGGTTTTCGATTATCAGAGCCCTTTCAGGGCACGGGGTGGGGCGTAAACTCCATGAAGAGCCTGCAATTCCCAACTTTGTGATTCGTGGTGAACCCGGGCCTGTGTTGGCTGATGGAATGACATTAGCTATAGAGCCTATGGTGAATGCAGGTGGCCCGGATGTGAAGACGCTTGGTGATAACTGGACAGTAGTTACTTGCGACGGATCGCTTTCCGCGCATTTTGAGCATACAGTTGCCGTGACCCGCGAAGGGCCGGTAATACTCACTGCTCTCTAGTTCTGGTGGGAGGACAGCCCGGGATGGAACCTAGACTGGGACAACTGGTGGTATCGGCAGCAGGCAGGGACAGAGGCAGGTGTTATATAGTAACGCGAATTTTTGATAGTAACACTGTCGCAGTGACTGACGGGATGTACAGGCCTGTTTCAAACCCCAAAAAGAAAAACCTGAGGCATCTTATGATGACGCGGACTATACACAGCTCTCTCAGTGAGAAACTCCTCCGAGGGATAGACGTAACAAATGAGGAGGTACGTGAAGCTTTGAAGATAAAATGTAAAGCCAAGGTAGAAAGGACGGACTGTTCTCATGGCTAAGAAGGACGCGATAGAGGTAGAGGGAACCGTTATTGAGGCGTTGCCCAATGCAATGTTTAGGGTGGAGCTGGAAAATGGGCACAGGGTTCTCGCTCACGTGTCCGGGAAAATGCGCATGCATTTCATTAGAATTTTGCCCGGAGACAAGGTGACTATGGAGTTGTCCCCATATGACCTGTCAAGAGGCAGGATAACATACAGGTTCAAGTAGCCTGAAGCTACTTTTTATTGTTGTGGCGCTGTGGCGCCGGGAGGTTTTCTTATGAAGGTTAGGCCGTCTGTGAAGAAGATCTGTGACAAATGCAAGATAATCAAGCGTAAGGGTACTGTAATGGTGATTTGCGAAAACCCCAAACATAAGCAGCGTCAGGGTTAGGGTGGAGGTGAAGCGCATAAATGGCTAGAATTGCAGGAGTTGACCTTCCGAGGGATAAGCGAATTGAGGTAGCTCTAACCTATATCTACGGTATAGGCAAGTCCACTGCCAGGGCAATTGTGGAGAGCACAGGGGTGGATTCCCATACCAGAGTACGGGATCTCACAGAGGACGAGATAAACCGCCTTAGGGAGGTTATCGATAGAGACCTCAAGGTCGAAGGGGAGCTTCGCGCGGAGCAGGCCGCTCACATAAAGAGGCTTATAGATATCGGCTCTTACCGCGGACTTCGCCATCGTAGAGGCGTGCCTGTCAGGGGCCAGCGTACGCGGACTAACGCAAGGACCAGAAAAGGTCCTAAGAAGACAGTCGGCGCTCGTAGAGCAAGATCTTAGGCAGGCATGTTAATGCTTGGCAGGCCGCAGAAAGAAGGGCAAATACCCGTGAATGACGGGAAAAAGTCAAAAGCAGTAGTCAGAAAGGGGAGCGCCGAGTGTGGCTAAAAGGCGATCAACAAGGCTTAGAAGGCGTGAAAGAAAGAATATAGAGAGCGGTGTAGCCCATATTCGCTCAACATTTAACAATACTATTATTACAATAACCGACTCTCAAGGCTCGGTTGTGTCTTGGGCAAGCGCAGGCACTTCAGGATTCAAAGGGTCACGGAAGGGAACTCCGTTCGCTGCACAGACGGCAGCCGAAGTTGCTGCCAGGACTGCAATGGATCATGGAATGCGTCAGATAGAGGTCCTGGTAAAAGGCCCTGGTTCAGGGAGAGAGGCAGCGATCAGGGCGCTTCAGGCAGCAGGCCTCGAAGTGAATATGATCCGTGACGTCACTCCGATTCCCCATAACGGGTGCCGACCGCCTAAGCGCAGGCGAGTATAGTCTAATGAAGACTCCATTTGGAGGTGGAAACTTATATGGCAAGGTATACCGGCCCAGTTTGCAGACAATGCCGTCGCGAAGGGCTCAAACTATATCTCAAGGGTGATAGATGCTATACTGAAAAGTGCGCGGTGGACAAGAGATCTTATCCTCCCGGGGAGCACGGGACAGGGCGCAAGAAAGCTTCAGAATACGCCTTGCAGCTGCGTGAAAAGCAGAAGCTACGTCGTGCGTATGGCGTTCTTGAAAGACAGTTTGAAAGGTACTTTGATATGGCGTCCAGGGCTCGTGGCATGATTACCGGGGAAGCGCTTCTTCAGATCCTTGAGTCCAGACTCGATAATATTGTGTATAGAATTGGATTTGCGTCATCCAGGCCTGAAGCGCGTCAAATGGTGATGCATGGGCATATTGCGGTTAACGGACAAAAGGTAGATATTCCTTCCTATTTAGTGAAGGCCGGGGATGTCGTAGAAGTCCGTGAAAAGAGCCGTGAGCTTGTTCCGTTTAGGAAGGCTTTAGAGACAGCGGGAGATCGCACCATTCCCGAGTGGCTGTCTCTTCATGAAGACGGTCTTACAGCAACAGTTGTCAATCTGCCGACAAGGGATCAGATTGACATTCCTGTCCAAGAACATATGGTGGTTGAGCTCTACTCGAGGTAATCTGTGTGATTTGGTCTGTACTCTCTGTATCAGATACCAACTGCAGGGACCAGGAGGGAGACTTGTATGATTGAAATTGAGAAGCCCAGAGTTGAGTGTGAAGAGCTCACGGATACCTACGGAAAGTTCGTGGTGGAACCTCTCGAGCGAGGGTACGGGGTAACCCTAGGGAATGCCTTGCGTAGGGTATTGCTGTCCTCTTTGCCGGGCGCTGCTGTAGCTTCTGTCAAGATAGACGGTGTCCTTCATGAGTTTTCGGTAATACCCGGGGTTGTTGAGGACACCATAGATATAATTCTAAACCTCAAGGAGCTCTTGGTTAAGTTGCATACTGACGAACCCAAGACCCTCCGAATTGAGGCGGAAGGCGAAGGCGAGGTAAAAGCCGCAGACATTATTGCCGATGCTGACGTGGAGATCTTGAATCCTGATCTTCACATTGCTACACTTGACAAAGACGGCAGACTCTACATGGAAATCATCGTAGAGAAAGGCAGAGGCTATTTACCTGCTGACAGACGAAAATTGGAACCGATTATCGGGATTATACCTGTAGACTCGATTTTCACACCGGTGAGAAAAGTGAATTATGTCGTGGAGAATACCCGTGTCGGACAGGTGACTGACTATGACAGATTGATTCTTGAAGCCTGGACTGACGGAAGCATATCTCCTAAGGAAGCCGTGAGCTTGTCAGCTAAAATACTTACCAGCCATCTTCACCTGTTTACCAGCCTTACAGAGGCGGTTCAAGATGTGGAGATAATGGTAGACAAGACAGAAGACACCAAAGACAAGGTGCTTGATATGCCCATTGAGGAGCTGGATTTGTCAGTACGCTCCTATAATTGCTTGAAGCGAGCAGGTATTAATACCGTGGAAGAACTCATTAAGAAGACAGAAGAAGATATGATGAAAGTAAGAAACCTTGGCAAGAAATCACTGGAGGAAGTCAAGTCGAAACTGGACGAACTCGGGCTTGCCCTCCGTCCGTTAGACGATCAGGAGTAAAGGTGTCAAGGGATTTTGGGGGGATTAAGCAGTGAATCGCGGAAAACTGGGACGAACGGGCGCGCACAGGAAAGCCATGTTCCGAAATTCTGTAACCTCGCTCTTCGAGCATGAGAAGATCCGCACTACTTTGGGCAAGGCAAGGCAGGTCAAACCTGAAGCGGAACGACTTATAACCGTGGCGAAGCGGGGAGACTTGCATGCACGCAGACTTGTAGAGGCCTATATTATTGATCCTGAGGTCGCAAAGAAACTGTTTGATGATATAGCTCCCAGGTACAAGGAGCGGGAAGGTGGCTATGTGCGCATCATTAGGCTTGGGGAGCGCCGCGGTGACGGTGCGCCTGAGGTGATAATGGAATTAGTATGAGAGTGCGGTTTTTGCATTCTTGACTATAGCCTCTCTCAGGAACCTGGCATGAGTGCGCTAATGCGCACTTTTTGCAGGTTATAGGAGGTTTCGAGGTTGAATCGAGTCAGCGACGAAATCATCATCACAGAGAATCTGGTCTATTCGTACAGTAGTGAAGATCAAGAAATAGAAATGCAGGCTTTGGCCGGGGTTAATCTGTCAATTGCCCGTGGGGAGTTCGTGGCAATTATCGGGCGTAACGGGTCAGGCAAATCAACGTTGGCCAAACACTTCAACGCCTTGTTTCTTCCTACCTCAGGCACAGTCCGCATAAACGGAATGGATACGCAAGACCCCCGGAATCTCTGGAGAATTCGGCAGACTGTCGGTATGGTTTTTCAGAATCCGGATAACCAGATAGTCTCTACAACAGTTGAAGAGGACGTCGCATTCGGCCCTGAAAACCTCGGGGTTCCACCTGACGAGATTCGCAGAAGAGTCAATTTAGCCTTGGAATGGGTGGGTATGTCCGAGTACATGCGTCATGCTCCTCACCTTTTGTCAGGCGGACAGAAACAGCGCGTAGCCATAGCCGGTGTTCTTGCCATGCGGCCTAAATGCATTGTCCTTGACGAGCCTACCGCTATGCTTGATCCCTCAGGCAGACGAGAGGTTCTTGATACAGTGAAGAGGCTTAACAAGGAAGAAGGTATTACCGTTGTCCTGATCACTCATTTCATGGATGAGGCCGCTCTTGGTGACCGGGTAGTGGTTATAGATCAAGGGAAGATTGTCATGGACGATGTTCCGAGAAAGATTTTTAGCCAGGTAGAACTTATAAGACAACTCCATCTCGATGTTCCCCAGGTCACACGACTGGCGCATGAGTTAAATAAGTCCGGAGTGACGATTCCAGAGGATGCGCTGACAGTGGAGGAGTTGGCTGATGCGCTGTCAGGATCCTATAGAGAAAGCGCTGTAGCTTCATATGGGGAGTGAGTAAGATACTGTGTCTATCCGGGTAGAGAACCTGAGTCACACATACAATCCCGGCACTCCGTTTGAGCGGTGCGCTGTCGACAACGTGACCCTTGAGATAAAGGACGGGGAATTCGTAGCGATTATCGGAGAGACCGGTTCGGGAAAATCGACTTTGATTCAACACTTCAACGGCTTGCTGAAACCCACGGGTGGCCGGGTCTTTGTTGATGAGGTGGATATTTGGGGAAAAGGCGTGCATCTCAAGACAGTACGACAGAAGGTCGGCCTTGTATTTCAATACCCTGAACACCAGCTTTTTGAAGAGACTGTTTTCAAAGATATAGCATTCGGGCCACGTAACATCGGCCTGCCCGACGATGAGGTTGATAGACGAGTGGAGCAAGCTATGAAAATGGTAGGGCTGGATTTTGAAGCCTTGCGTGACCGGTCCCCGTTTGAGCTTTCCGGCGGGGAGAAGAGGCGTGTGGCGATGGCCGGGGTGATTGCTATGAAGCCTTCTGTAATCGTCCTGGATGAACCTGCGTCCGGTCTGGACCCCCATGGTCGTGACCAGGTATTGGCTGAAATCCAACAGTTGCATCAGGAATTTGGTTTCACTGTTGTTCTTGTCTCACATAGCATGGAAGATGTAGCCAAGCTTGCCCGGAGAGTAATGGTGCTTCATAAAGCAAAGCTAATCGCAGACGGGTCTACCAGGGATGTTTTCGGCATGGAAGATGTCTTGAGTAAGGCCGGTCTTGAGGCGCCACAAGTAACCAGGCTCATGCAAGAACTTGCCAGACGCAACATGAAGGTGAGGACGGATATCCTCACTGTAGAGGAGGCAAAGCGCGAGATTCTTCGGGTCCTTGGGGGTGAAGGCCGTGTTTCGTAATATCACCCTTGGTCAGTACATGCCTGGGACTTCCCTTGTGCATAAACTTGACCCAAGGATAAAGATCCTTCTGACCCTTGTCGTCATTACTATATTATTCATGGTTGACACGTTTACAGGTTACGGCCTTGTTTTTCTGTTCATTCTAGGTGTCATATTAGTGGCGCGTCTTCCTGTAAGATTCGTCTTATACGGCATAAAGCCCCTGTTATTTATCATCGTGCTGACCTTTGGGCTTCATCTTTTTATGAATGAAGGACGCACTTTGTTTTCCATAGGCCCGTTAGTCGCTACGTATGAAGGGGCATTCAAAGGTTTCACGATGGCTTTTCGCCTTGTGCTCCTTGTCCTCGGCACCTCAATTCTTACGTTGACCACATCGCCGATAGAGCTGACTGACGGTTTGGAGAGCCTTCTTTCACCTATGAGAGGCGTAGGGATTCCCGCTCATGAGCTTGCTATGATGATGACGATAGCTCTTAGGTTTATTCCTACTCTGCTCGAGGAGACAGAGAAGATTATGAAGGCGCAGATGGCTCGGGGTGCGGATTTTGAAACGGGCAATGCTCTTCAGAGGGCAAAGAGTCTCATTCCGCTTCTGGTGCCGCTGTTTGTGAATGCTTTCCGGCGTGCTGATGAGCTTGCCATGGCTATGGAAGCCAGATGCTATCGAGGAGGCGAAGGGCGTACCAGGATGAAGCAGATGAAGCTTACCGCAGGCGATGTATTGACCGGTATGGTAGTTACTGCGGGAATGGTTGCCATAGCCATATACTTGTGAGGTACAATGGGGCTCAGGAGCGGATAGGCGGTCTGAAATGAGAGCCGACAACGTGGATGCTACACGGCATGATAGTGCAGAAAAGCGTATAGGCAGTGTAATAATGAAGGCCGGGAACATAGGCGGTACTGGGTATGGCAGCGATCAAAGGCAAAGACCTGCAGGCGATAAGATAAGCAGGACCGGGCACGCGTATGGCGGGCGAAATATAAAACTGGTCGTGCAATATGACGGAACCAGGTATTATGGTTTTCAACGTCAAAAGAATCTCCCCACGATCCAGGCTGAGTTGGAAACTGCTATCGAAAGAATCACAAAAGCTTACTCACATGTGACAGCGTCAGGTCGTACTGATGCCGGTGTGCATGCGTTGGGACAAGTAGTTAATTTTCGGACATGCGCAAGGATGCCTGTGGACAAATT
>JAAYRV010000168.1 GCA_012518595.1 Bacillota bacterium | reverse complement strand
GAAGTGGTAATATCTGACTTGTCTGTTGCCTCTCGTTCCGGTGCGGATGTCCCCGTTCTTTTTGCCAAACATGTAGAGGTTAGTTACTCATTACTCGATATCGTCACTAAACGTAAGGACATAGCCGAAGCCATCACAGGCGCGGTTTTCATTGAGCCGGAACTCTTCATAGAGCTGCCGCCTGATTTTGGGTTTTCCCCGGAGAAAGAGAGTGTTGACTTAGGGCAGGCAGTCGATGTATTAGAGGAGTTTTTGGGTTCTGTCTCCGTGAGAGACGGCACAATAAAGGTTTCCGGGATTCCCGGACTCGCAGGACCTCTTGTGGTTTCAGGATTAACCGGCGGAGTCTCGTGTACCGGGACAAGCGTGGGAGGACGTATCAGCCTTTTCTTAGATGCTGAAAAGCGGACCGGTATTGCGGTGACAGGTGGGTATGACCGAGAGACAAAAGCCATCAAATGTGACGCCGGCCTGACCGGGACGATACCCAGTGGTTGGTTAGGAGACCTGATTAGTATCGCGGATTCCGTCACACCGGAGAGTCTCGGGGTAAGCGAAGAGACTGTTTTGGGCATAAGAAGGATTCTAAGCAGCATTAACACAGTGAATCTGGAAGGCGGAATAGTAGATATAGAAGCTCACGTAAGGCCGAAACCTAAATCCGGGATGATGCTTCGCGGGAAAGCAAGTATAGCCGGGGCTGCCCTTAATGCATCCCGTATTACCGCAAGCGACTTCCTGGAGGGCGCCGGACAATTTACGGATCTTGAGAGCAGCCTGAATTTGGCTTTAGACTTCCAATTGGATGAAGCAGGCCTTGCCTGTCAGGGGAAAGGTTCAGTATCTATTGGGCATGTGAAATGGATTGACAGTCAGTTTGGCTTCCAGAAAGTTTCTGCAAAGGGTGAGGCAGCAGTTGAGTTTTGGAAGAACCCTGACGATGAATCCCTGTCTTTTGAGGGAATCACAACTCTCGATATGCCTCATCTGGCAGCGGGAGAAGTGCTCAAGAAGGCAGCAGGACCAAGGGACTGCGCCTTACAGGTAGAAGGTCCTGCCCGTTTTGAATTGGTGTTTGCCGGCAAGTCATGGGACAGCATAGAAGCCCGCGGCACCTTGAAAATGGATAAAGGAATGATGGCTGCAGAGAACATATTGCCGGAATTACAGGAAGTATCCGGGGATATTGAAGCTTCTCTCGCTTTCACAAGCCGAGGAGGCGTCCTCACAGGCTATGAGGGGCAGGCAATGCTGAGTTCAGGGTGGTGTGATGCGGCCTACCCCGACCAAGGCATTGAGTCTCTCAAGGGACTCTTCACCGGAGTCGTGAGTTTTTCGGGTGGGGAAACCGCGCCTGTCACGTATAAGGGGTTTATCAATATCCGCGAGGCTCATCTGGCTTTGAACCATAGGCTTCAACCGGTTGAGTCTTCTCCCGGAGGAGACCTTTACGGAGAAATTAGATTATCCGAGGGCATTGCAGACGGCAGAGTGGAATTTGAAGGCGAGTTCCCTGAGGCTCTTAAATTTGGGGGGGCCCTCAATCTCAAGGAAGGCGTGGCAGAGATATCAGGTGCAACTGAAACCGCCGAACTCCGAATCTCAGAAGGAGAGGTACGCGGAAGCGTCGTCGTCAGCGGGGAATTACCGGGCAAGACGGAATATGGCGCAAAGATTAGTCTGGCGGGAGGAGCAGCTAAAATTGAGGATGGGCCTGCATGGCTAAAACAGGCTGAAGGTCAGATTTCAAGTAATGTGGATGTCGTTGGAAATTCCGAAGGCGAGCTCATGTACAGCGGAGATCTAAAAGTCGCCCAAATTGCGATAGAAGCGTCAAACGCACCCGGCGGAATAACGGAGTTTTCCGGCGAAGGCTCACTGGATGTCAGATTTCGAGGCGGAGGAGACGACGTCCTTGAGTACGAAGGCAGCGGGCACATAGAGCGGGGCAACATTGTCGCCGAAGAAATTGCAGAAGGTATACGAAGCCTTGGAGGCCCGGTTACAGGTGCTTTGAATTTCAAAGGCAAATCCTTGGAAGAACCGGTGATAGATGGGGTCATAACTGCTTTAGGGTGCGCTGTCGAGGTAGGCGAAATTGAAGGTTTCATGAGATCTCTTGCAGGTGACGTTATGGGAGAAATTCACTTCCTAACCCATGGGACAAAGCTTGCCGGATATTTTGGGAATGCCACGATGGAAAGATGTGCATTTGTGGCAGATGAAGTCATACCCGGCTTGGTAGAAGCCCGAGGCCTTGCTGCTGTCGACTTACGGTTCTCATCCCCCGGTGACGGTAATCTGACTTATGACGGAAAGGCCAAGATATATGAAGGCAGTCTTAGTACAGAGAGGATCTATCCGGGTCTTGAGAATCTCGATGGAAACGTGACATCTGAATTCTCTTTCAGAAGCAGCGACGAAGGGGTTAGGTATGAGGGATTTCTAGAGCTCACATCCGGCAGAATCCTTCTTAAGGATGGGATTGAAGGCTTTGAGCATATGGACGGTGACATAGCCGCAAATGTGAAATTCCAAGGCGCGGGGATAAGCGAGGGGTCTTTCAAAGGAGATGCAGTTATCTCAGGGGGGACACTCAAGGCAGGTCCAATAATAAGAGGAGTCGAGTCCATTGAAGGCGCATCCCGCCTCGAAGCATCGTTCTCCGGGGGTTTTGGTACAGCTCCCACAGCTCCGACTTATCAAGGCACGCTTACGGTAAGTGACGCTTCCTTCAGTGCATCCGGTATCTTCGATGGTGTCCGGAGCATGGTAGGCAAGGCCGAGAGTACGATTGAGTTTGCAAGTTGCCCGGACGGTCCTTTTCAGTTTAAAGGCATAGCTAACCTGTCAAATGTCTCTTTTGCAGCAGGCCGGGTTTATTCAGGAATCAAAGAGCTTAGCGGAAACGGTGTTGCTCAATTGGCATTCGAAAGATCCGAAGAGGGTGACGTGGCGTACAGCGGGGAAGTCATAGTGACGAAAGGGATCCTAAGTCTTGATGCCATCAGCGCACGACTTGATAATGTCGCTGCTGAGGTAGGTTTTAACCAGGAAACCTTGGATGTTAAGGGAATGACGGGGAACTTCGGGAAGTCCCGGTTTGAAGCGTCCGGCTATTTACATTTCGGTAAGAAGCCCGAGATAAACATCAGGGTGAAAAGCAAGTATCTGGCATTGGAAGATTTGGGAGAAATCACTGTGGCAGGCACGCCTCTTAATATGTCAGGCGATTCCATGCTGGATGTCGGGGTTAAGGGATTCTATCCGGATTTGGATTTGAGCGGACAAATATTATTATCCGGTGTAGAGATAGAACATGCTAAATTGAAATCACCTGCCTCAAATGTTGAAGGTATGGTCAAACTCTTCGGGAACGGCATAAGCTCAGAGCGGCTGACAATGATCTTCAGTGACTCTCCTGTCGAGGTTAAAGGGTCTGTCACCGATCTTTCCAATCCCCATTTTGATATTAATGCGTCCTTCGGTGATATCCAATTGAGTCATGCCAAAGAAATGTTTGACTTGGATATCGCAGGTGACATACAAGGACGCGGAAGAGTCTCTTTGAGTCTTACCGGGTCTCTTGAGGAGCTTTGGACAGAAGGTGATTTCCAGCTGTCAGACCTCTCTTTTGAAGTCTCAGGAAAACCACTTATGGCGAGTGAGGCCCAAGGGAAGTTTCGCTATGGCAACGACGCAATAACCTTTACTGACATCCAGGTTCTTACCATGGGCGGAGAGATTAATGCCGGCGGTGTCACGCTCCTTAAAAAGACGGAAGGTGAACCTCATGTAAATCCGTGGACATGGCTGTCCCTTGATATCCAAGGGATCTCAGCGAAAGAAGCAGTATCCTACTTCACCGACGAGGAAATAGTTGCCTCCGGAAGTTTAGGAGCCAAGGTCGTGCTGGAAGTTGAAAAGGGCTTCTACAGAGTCCAAGGGTCATGCAGCATAGAATCAGGCAATGTCAAGGGCTATTCGTTTGACATTGCAAAAGCGGAGTTCAGAGCAGAGACAGGTCAAATAGTAGTTGACCAACTGACCTCAGAAAGCCCTGACGGCTGTCTAACTGCAAGAGGCACGATTCATGACAACTCTGATTTTGAAGTGCAGGTGGCCGCAAAAGACTTCAACCTCAAGAAGCTTGGAGAATCCTTTGATTATCATGACATCACAGGCGCCGGGAGTTTTCTGGGGACTGTCTCCGGTAAGGCTAAGGCAATTTCCTTGGACGGGCTTGTTGAAATCACAAATCCCGTAATCTATGGGATTAAGTTAGACTCAGTGGCAGGCAGGGTTGCTTTTAAAGACGACAAGCTCCGTCTTTCAAATATCCTGGTGGCCCAGGGAGACGCAGCAGGTCAGGTTGGTGGCGTGATAGAATTAGGCCTCAAAGACCCTGGTTTGGATCTGTCAGCGACTATTACAGGGCTGCCTGTGGGCGAACTTGTGTCTGTTATGGGAATCGACGAACTTCCTTTAAGTGGGCAGCTTTCCGGGAAGGTGACTGTTACAGGGACGGTAACGAACCCGGAGGTGAAAGGAGAAGCCAGGCTCTCAAAAGGGGAGATATCCGGCATAAAGCTGGATGACGCCACCACAGGTTTTACATATGCCTCAGATACTGCGAATATAGAAGACTTAAGCATCGGGATAGGCGCTGTCAGGATTATCGCGTCCGGGAGTGTAACGCGCGAAGGCAAACTTAGTATTGATGTTGATGTCCGGGATTTCGATCTCTCGAGACTTCCGGTGGAAATCCCGAACAATCCTGTTAAGAGAGGGACAGCAGGTTTTCACGGCAGGATAACAGGGGAGCTTGACAAGGCACACGCAGAAGGGCGAATTGTAGCGAGGAACGTATTGGTTATGGATGCAATTTTGCCTGATGTAACCTGTGATCTGGAGTGGATTCCCGGAGAGGCGCTGCATGTAAGGCGCGCGGTGATCCATGACGGAACCGGCACGGTAATCGCTGAAGGAGACATAAGCTTCGATAACGGGAACCCTTGGGACCTTACACTCACTGCCGATGACCTCTGCGTAAAAACGGTTCTTAATATTGTGCGCCCCGGAAAGAAGGATCCAATCGACGGTAGAATCAGCGGTACAGTCGGTATCAAGGGGAGCCGGTCTCATCCTGCGCTCGAATTGAGACTTGATACGCGTCACCTGTCTCTGGGGGGGATCCCCCTTGAAAGCGCTTCACTTGATGCGGGAGTAGCAGGGAATCGTGTTGACGTGAAGCTTCTGCAGCTATTCCAGGCAGGAGGCGGATACTTCGAGGCTAATGGCAGTGCGGCGACGGATGGTCCGGTATCCCTCACAGCTTCAGCAAGGCACTTTGATATCAGCGCCTTGTCATCTGTGTTGGGGTGGAAGTACCCGTTCAAAGGTAATGCCGATCTTGCCGTGAGAGCCGAGGGGGAGCTCAGGGACCCGTTTGTAACCCTATCACTTCGAATTGCCGACGGCGGTGTGGACAGAATAGGCTTTGATCTCTTGACTGCGAGAATGACATTCAGCGACGGGGTAATTACCATTGATGACGGTGAGATACTTCAGGGGCGTCACAAAGCCACCATGTTCGGGAAGGCGCCGATTCCCAAAGAGAGTCTTGAAGCGATAGGGATAACGGCTTATGCGTCCAGCGAGGAGCTGGACGTAAAGTTGAAGATGACCAATGCAAAGCTTGAGCTTATCTCCACGCTTTTTCAAGAAGTTGAGTGGGCGGAAGGGGAAACCAACATAGATCTTCATGTTGCCGGGACGGTTGTAGCTCCAAGGCTGTATGGTTCTGCCCAAATAAATGACGGGACGATAAAGCTCTCCCCTATTATTGACACGCTCAGAAAGATTGACGGCTCAGTGAAGTTCGAAGGGACTCAGGCGACATTTGAGAGGTTTTCGTGCCTCGTCGGCGACGGTGAAGTCAAGATCTCGGGTAAAGTCACATTTTTGGATGAGGCCGGAGGATTGGGTTTGGATCTACGTCTGACAACAGACGACGCGCTGGTAAATACAGGTATGCTTCGGAGCCTTGTCACTTCTGACGTGAAAGTATCAGGACCTTTCAGTCATCCGCTAATCTCCGGACGGATCAGTTTGCTAAAGACAATAGTCTCGCCTGATACATGGTCATTTGCAGGAAGCTCTTCATTTAACGCGGATTTAGCCCTGACTGTAGCCACCGAAGGAGACCTCAGGGTGCGAACTAAGATTATGGATGTCCCGGTATACGGGTCTGTAAAGCTCAGCGGTACTCTCAAGGAGCCACAAGTGTCAGGCAGGATGGAAGCCCGGAGGGGTTGGTTCGCTTACTTCGGGAATGAGTTTACGATACGGCAGGCTGTTGCTGAATTCACTGAGAAGCGCGGTATTATGCCTGCAGTCGAGGTCGAAGCGGAGACAACTTCAGGCGGAACGAGAGTATT
>JAAYRV010000167.1 GCA_012518595.1 Bacillota bacterium | reverse complement strand
TTGTATCACTGTCGGTTTGATTCAAATAATCAATAAACAAAGAAACGGTATCCACATTGGCGCTCACATACTCCCATTTGCCGGTGTCCACCAGATCCGCGGGACAATAGACATTCATCCAAACCCTAGGTGTCCCTTCAAGGTCCCTCTGTTTAACAGGCTGCATAGTCGGCTCCATGCTTTCCTGCGATGGTAGGATGGATTTTTCGGCATAACTTTGCGGTGACAGTTGTTGAACTGTAATATCATCAACGGATTGAGATGAACAGGAACAAGCAACTGATAGAACCACAACCATAACAAGAAAATGGATAATGTTACAATCAACGCTCTTCTTCATTTGAGTAATTCCCCTTTCGTACCGGATATCCAGGCATCTTGTCTTAATTAGAGACGCAATTAGGTCATGATTATACTATTATTATATTAAGTAATTGCACAATTCAATTATTTAGCCAACCTTCCGTATGTAGACAGTGACAGCTGCGATGGAACTATTCATTTGGCTATAGCAAGGACAAGAGGCCTGACTTAAAGCAGTTAGCAGTAAGGTCAAGGCAGATATTTGACAGAATCCAGGCAATAGAAGGATTTATCCTACTACTGAGGAATAACTTTTTATGACAGCGATAAGGAAAGGGACGAAAACATGGATAATTCCAGGCCTCGCGCCAGGGACATCGGAATCGATATCGGGATATTTGTGCCTGGCAGGTGGAATGCAATCACAGACGTCCAGGGCTTAAAGGTCGGCCACGTGACGCTGATAAAGGGCGAGGGGAAACTAGTTTCGGGCGTAGGCCCTGTAAGGACCGGTGTAACCGTAATTCTCCCGCATGACAGTAATATGTTCCAAGAGAAAGTCCCTGCAGCTTCATATGTTTTTAATGGCTTTGGCAAATCCATAGGGCTGCACCAGGTGAACGAACTCGGTAACCTGGAAACGCCTATAGCGCTGACTAATACGCTCAACGCACCGCTTGTGGCTGATGCGTTGATTGAGTGGTCCATCAGGAACAATCCTGAGATCGGTATTAGTACAGGCACAGTGAACCCAGTAGTGGGTGAGGTAAACGACGGCGCGCTCAATGACATCCAAGGCCGCCACGTCAGGAAAGAGCATGTATTCGAGGCAATCAGAAAGGCCGGGTCAGGGCCTGTAGAAGAAGGGGCAGTCGGTGCAGGCACAGGCAGTTCCTGCATGGGTTGGAAAGGCGGCATAGGGACATCGTCACGGGTACTCCCTTCTAACCTTGGTGGCTATACCGTAGGCGTACTGGTTCAGACTAACTTCGGAGGTATCCTCACAATATGCGGCGCTCCTGTCGGACGCGAGCTGGGGCGCTATTCGTTTAGACGCAATCTGCCGTATGACATACCTGAAACCAAAGACTCAGAAGGCTCCGACGGATCAGTAATGGTGGTCGTGGCCACCGACGCACCCCTTGATCAAAGACAGTTGCAGCGGCTGGCAAAAAGAGCAAGTCTGGGACTGGGAAGAACCGGGTTCTTCGGCAGTAACGGCTCAGGAGATTTCTTCATAGCCTTCTCCACTCAGGAGCGTATTCCACACAATAGCCCTTTGACCCTTAAGACTGAGGTAGTATCCAACGATTCAATGTCTGCGCTGTTTTTGGCAGTTGTTGAGGCTACAGAAGAAGCTGTCATTAACTCGATGCTGAGAGCCACGACAGTTATAGGCCGGGATGATGAGACTTGTGATGCCATCGACATCCAGCAGCTACTTGAGGTTATGAAGAAGTATAATGCGCTTAACTGGAGTAAGAGAATCCGCCCGTCGGACCATGTCAAATGAGACGTTCCGCGGGCCGATCGGCCCGACAATATCTACGCGGAGCAATTTGGCGGGATGCTCACTGTGAATTTGAGTGTAAGTAATGCCGGATTTCCCTTGCCCAAGGAGGAACAAGCTGAGGGCTACTCGAAGTATTGCTTGAAAATATACCCAGAGACGTCATGGAACGACAAATCAGTGCGTCCTTTGGTAATGGGTGACAGGAGGTTACTACAGTGGCTATTGATACTTCAAACTGGGTAAAGAGCGCAGTTATTTATGAGGTTTTCCCTAGAAATCATTCTGCTGACGGGACGTTCATGGATATTTTCGGCGATCTCGAAAGGATTAAGAGCCTGCATACGGACATCTTATGGCTAATGCCTATCCATCCCATAGGCATTGCCGGGCGCAAAGGAACCCTGGGCAGTCCTTATGCTGTCAGGGATTACCGCGCTGTCAACCCTGAACTAGGCGATCCGCGAACTTTACAGATGGTGATAGATAAGGCGCACGTTCTGGGCATGAAGGTAGTAATTGACGTGGTGTATAACCACACATCCAGGGACAGTGTTCTCCTTAGGGAGTATCCGGAATGGTTCTTGCGGGACTCGGAAGGCAACTTCATAACTAAGGTGCCTGACTGGTGGGATGTGTACGACCTCGATTACCGCCGGCCTGACCTTTGGAAGTATCAAATAGAAACCCTCGAGCAATGGGTTGACTTTGGTGTTGACGGGTTTCGCTGTGACGTCGCCCCCCTTGTTCCGCTGGATTTTTGGTGTACTGCCCGTGAGAGGCTGGCCCACAAGAAAGAGGTTATTTGGCTTGCAGAGAGCATAGAGAAGTCCTTTGTTAAGTATATGCGGGATAGAGGTTACAGAGCTTATGCAGATCCTCAACTCCATGCAGCGTTTGATTTGACTTATGACTACGATGGGTTTGAGTATCTCAAAGATTACTTTCAGGGGAAGCGTCCGCTTAGCGATTATCTCAATCATTTGTATATCCAGGAGACGCTTTATCCGGAAGACGCAGTCAAGCTTAGGTTCCTGGAAAACCACGATAATCCGCGCGCAGCCGATGTAATCAGGGGCCGTGACTCCTTATTGAACTGGACAGTCTTCTACACGTTACTTCCAGGGGCAACACTTGTCCATGCCGGGCAGGAAATCGGCGCTACGAAGACCTCTAACCTTTTTGAGAAGGACCCGGTAAACTGGAAAGACGCAGACGTTGAGCTCATGTCTTTCATGCAGGAGGTATTAGGAATTGCCAAAGACATCAAGAGTGTGTGCACGAAGTTCGCCGTCCGGGAGCTGGCAGAAGGTGTGGTTAAACTCACTTGGCTCGGTGAAGGCATATCTTATGTCGCCCTGCTCAATCTGGGGAACAAGTACGGGGAGGTCCACGTTGACGGGTTGAGTGAAGCAGAGGTCTGCCTAGGTGACGCCGGCAGTGACATGAGGACGTTTCGGATAGAGCGTATGCCGATCCTTATGAAAATTTCAGCCGCGTAAAAAAGATATCTCTTGAGACCTTAAACTGATTTTAATTCATTACGATATTTGCAGAAGTATCTTGGGGAGCGACTTGTTCTTGCAGGTTGCTCTTTTTTCGTTTGGTTACAGCTGTCACTGATCAACTGCTTACAAGTTTCATGTTTTCGCCTCACAGTTCCACGCTTACCTAAGCGACCTACCCTCTTAGTCATATCCGGCAGATGAGAGTAATAATCTTAATAGGCGTAGGCAGATAAATGCTGCCGGGACCAAGAGCACACAATGATGAGAATGGAGGTGATGGAAGGCGATTCCATGGCTGCGTCTGATATGTAAGTATGCGTCGAATCCACAGGGAAAGGAGGGTAGATCATATATGAAATTATGGGTCAAAATTCTCATCGGTTTTGCTATAGGCGCTGTTGTCGGTTTGATTGTCGGGCCGTCCATTGCGGTTGTGAAACCATTAGGTGACCTGTTCATAAGGCTCATTAAGATGCTCATCGTTCCCTTGGTTTTCTGTTCGCTTGTGGTGGGCGCATCCGGTATCGGTGACCTAAGAAAGCTGGGGCGGGTAGGGGGAAAGACAATTGTATACTTCTTAGCCACAACAGCAATAGCCATTACCCTTGCAATTATATTTGCTGTTATCTTTAACCCGGCCGGCGGATACATCTTCAAGCAGGCCGGCATTTACGAAGCAAAACCTATGCCCAAGGCGGCTGACGTCATCTTGAATCTTGTGCCTACCAATGCCCTCAATGCAATGGTTACCGACAACATGCTACAGATCATCGTATTTGCGCTATTCGTCGGAATAGCGATTTCCCTTATTGGTCAAAGAGGCAAGCCGGCTCTTGCTTTCTTTGAAAGTATAGCTGAGATTATGTATAAGATTGTCGGTATGATCATGAACTTCGCCCCTATTGGTGTATTTGCTCTTATTGCCTGGGTAGTAGGCACAAGTGGAGCCGAGGTGTTGCTTCCCCTGGCTCGGGTGATATTCGTGGTATATTTTGTTAATATCCTTCATGCGCTGATCGTCTATTCCGGGGCGGTATATATTTGGGCGAAAATGCGTCCTTCCCAGTTCTTTAAGGGATTCTTCGAAGCTATGGCAGTAGCGTTCAGTACTTGTTCCAGTTCTGCGACACTTCCTATATCAATGCATTGTGCCCAGGAAAACCTCGGCGTGTCCAAAGAAATATCCAGCTTCGTCCAACCTCTGGGCGCCACTATCAACATGGACGGAACCGCTATTTATCAGGGTGTATGCGCTGTATTCATCGCAGGGGTTTTCGGTATAAAGCTGGGTCTTTCCCAGTACCTGATGATCATAATCGCAGCAACCTTGGCTTCTATCGGGACAGCGGGAGTGCCCGGCGCAGGAATGATCATGCTTAGTATGGTGCTGGAAGTAGTAGGGCTAC
>JAAYRV010000166.1 GCA_012518595.1 Bacillota bacterium | reverse complement strand
GCCGGCTGTGTGTTTTGCTCGCGCAGAGGAATTCTACTGGGATGATTCTCAGCAAGACCCTGTAAGCTTCGTTGTTATGCTTGCAATCCCGAAAGATAAAAGGGCGCAAGGCGCTCATATCGAAATGCTTTCCGCCATATCGTTGTTGTTTTTGGAGGATGACCTACGAGCGCTGTGGAAAGAAACGGATTCCCCTCAAGTGGTGTATGAATCAATTGTTGAAGCCCTTAAGAAACAGGCTCAATGACAACTGCTATTGAAACGAGTCAAAACCCATAGATAATGCAGCGCAGGAGGAATAAGTGTGCCAGAGGGAATAGGTGTTTCGCCGGGTATTGCCATTGGAATAGCTGCTATAAAGAACGCGCCTGTTCAAACTGAATCTAAAGTATCCGTAGGTGAGCCCGAGCAAGAGCTAGTAAGACTGGAAAGTGCTATAGAAAAATGTAGAAGCAATTTTTTGGAGCTTAATCGCAATGCCAAACTTACCATGGGTGAAGAAGCTGCCGCAGTATTCGACGCGCACGCGATGATTCTTAAAGATCCAGCACTGATCGAAGGAATAAAGGCAGAAATTATGCAAGGAAACAGCGCAGAATATGCAGTAAAAACAGTTGGAGAACACTTCGCGCAGATGTTTTTGCAGATGGATGATGAATATTTCAAGGAACGAGCTGAAGATGTTCGAGACGTTATTTCTCAGTTGCTCGGGCGCCTGCGGGGTTATGACATAACGGAGAACATAGCTTATGAAAGCCCAACCATTCTGGTGGCAGATGAGCTTTCTCCTTCAGAAATGGCACGGATGGATCACGAAAGCGTGGTGGGAATTATTCTTGAGCGGGGAGGCAGAACCTCTCATGTAGCAGTTATGGCAAAATCGATGTCCATACCCGTTGTGGTGCTGGAAGAAGCTTGCAAGATGGCTGAGGACGGCATGACAATCGCAATGAACGGGGAAGACGGAACAGTATTGTTTGATCCTGCAGCTGAACCGCTCGAGACTTTACGCCTGGGAAAAGAAAGGCAAGAGCGTCTGCGCCATGCGTATCAGCGCATGGTCGGCGTTGGGACTTCTGACAGGACAGGCAAACACATTCGGCTCCTAGGCAATGTTGGAGGCTTGGCGGACGTAAACGAGGTCCTGGCGCAGGATGGGGAGGGCGTCGGGCTTTTCAGAACGGAATTTCTCTATATGAACCAAGACGATCTGCCGGGAGAGGAACAACAGTTTGCCGTATACCGGGAGGTAGCCCAACGGATGAGCGGATGTCCTGTTATTATCCGTACCTTTGATATCGGGGGCGACAAGGATGCGTCTTCTTTGCAGCTTCCAAAGGAGGATAATCCGCTTTTAGGTTATCGCGGAATTCGTATTTGCCTAAGACAGATCTCATTGTTCAAAACGCAGCTTAGGGCGATTTTGAGAGCCGGCGCTTTCGGCAATATCAAGCTGATGTTTCCGATGATTTCCTGTGTGGAAGAGCTTGAACAGGCCTTGGCGATTCTGGCTGAGGTAAAGGAGGAGCTGAGAGAAGAACAAGAGCCTTTTAATGAGCAGATGGAAACCGGAATTATGATTGAGGTGCCCGCAGCGGCAGTTTTGTCGGATCATTTGGCATCAAGAGTGGATTTCTTCAGTATTGGCTCCAATGATTTGACCCAATATGTCACTGCTGCTGACCGAGGCAATAATCGCGTAGAAAACCTCTATAATCCGTTAAACCCGGCTGTGCTCAGACTGATTCAGTTTACCGTGGAGAGCGCTCATAAAGCCGGGATATGGGTGGGAGTTTGCGGTGAGATAGCTTCTTCGTACAAGATTATGCCACTATTACTTGGCATGGGTGTGGACGAACTCAGTGTGGCAGCAGGCACTTTGCTTCGCACCCGCTATTTGATTTCTATGTTGTCTCATTCGGAGCTTGCAGAGACAGCGCAAAAGGCGCTTTCTCTTCCGTCCGCTGCTACGGTGGAGAAACTGATTGAAGAAGCCTATGGAAAGGATCTTAAAGCGCTGATTTAGATGCATTTTCAATTGCTCGAGCTGTAATATTTAACGTTGAATGTTATGAGGTATTAGCACATAATAATGACAGCAAGCCCCGGAGGTGCGAGAATGCCTAACATTAGACCGGTTTCAGATTTAAGAAACTACAGTGAAGTCCTCAACTCCTGTCAAATTGTCGATGAGAATGTTGTTATCGGCTTTGCAGCGGATTTTCCAACGTATTTTTATTGACAACTACTACCCGGACATGATAATATCGGGGCAATTAGAATAATTGCTTGCGATGATTAGGGCTAGTAAGCGTATCACTACCGGCAAAGCGAGTCAGGGACAGTGTAAGCCTGGCGCTGGGAAGCACGACTGAATGGGCCTGGGAGCAGTGGGCCGGAAAGAACTATAAGTCAAGTAGGGCCTACCGGGTTCCTCCCGTTACAGGGGCAGGGTATAAGGAGATTAATCCTCCCGTACCTGGAGAGAGAGTCAGGTGAGTTTCTCCCATCCGGATCATGGGGATGCTTGTCCCGACTAATTGGGGTGGCACCGCGGTAAGTACCCGTCCTCAGAGAGAGGGCGGGTTTTTTTGTATCCTTTTCCAGGGTGTGCCCAGTAGGTTAATCAAAGGCGATGACACTCAGAGAATTCTCACCGTGTTAATGGGCAGTAGCACATCAAAAATGAGAAGCGAGGAGGCAAGAATGAAATGAAGAGAAGGTTTAGGCTTCGGTTTGATGAAATGCGGAATCTGGTCAAGTTCGTATCTATGGTGACGCTTATTCTATGTGTCGGAGCGGGTTTTGTCTACGGTAAGGAGCTTCCGCCTGTCAAGATTGGCGCTGCAGGACCGTTTACAGGAGACTTATCCAAGATAGGGCTGGATGCGCTAAACGCCATTCAGATGGCGGTGGAAGAGGCAAATGCCGAAGGGGGAATCAGCGGACGGAAGATTGAAGTTGCAATCGGAGACGATATGGGAGACCCTTCCAAGGGAGTGTTGGTAGCGGAGAAGTTCGGCATGGACAAGAACGTCCTTGGCATCGTCGGCCCCATGAATAGTGCAACTGTCAGCGCTGCTCTTCCCGCATATGATCGGGCAGGCCTTGTGATAATCAGCCAGTCGGCCACGAACCCCGACCTTAGTGAACGGGGGTACCGTGTCATGCACAGGATATGTCCGAGGGATGATGCCCAAGGCCCTGCAGCTGCCAGGTTCATTGCAGAGGAAATCAAAGCAAAGAACGTCTATATCATAGATGACAAAGGCACCTACGGACAGGGGCTGGCTGACCAGGTGGCAGCCGCCTTAAACCAAATAGGGGTTAAAGTGACGCGAGGGCAGATTACCCTCGAAGACCGGGATTTCTCACCTATCCTTACCCGGGTCAAAGCTGCCCAACCGGATCTTGTCTATCTTGGACTTTCAAACCCGGCGCAGGCCGCAGGTCTCATGAAGCAGGCTGTAGGTCTTGGACTGTCCGCCGGGTTCATGGGGGGAGACTGCATGAAGGAGAAGGATCAACTGGTTGCAGGCGCCGGAGGGACAGCCGAAGGAATGTATGTCACTGCAATCGGACGCGACATTGCCGAAGTTCCTGCTGCACGTGAATTCATCAAGAAGTTCGAAGGCAAATACGGCGCAATGAGCGTATTCTCCGGCCAGAGCTACGAAGCTACGAAGATCCTCATTGAAGCCTTAAGGACAGCTGCAGGCGACAATCCGGAAGGTCTCACAAAGGCCAAGGCACTGGATGCGGTCCACAATATACGCGACTACAAGGGCATAATGGGTTTCCCCATAGGGTTTGATGAGAAAGGCGACGTAATAGGAGCCAGTATCTATGTATATCAGGTGGAACATGGAGATTTTAAAGAGGTCAAAGAGTATCCTGCGGAGGTTTAGTAAATGAATGAGATGCTCGCTCAGCTTCCCCAGCAGGTAATAAACGGTCTCACATTAGGCAGTATCTATGCCCTTTTGGCTCTGGGGTACTCCATGGTCTACGGGATCCTGAGGATGCTCAACTTTGCCCATGGTGATGTTTTCATGGTCGGGTCGTTGATAGGATGGGGAGTTCTCCAGTTATTCATCGAGGAAGGGACTACTCTGGCAAGATCCGGATTAGTGCTGGTTTCCATGGTATGTGGAGCAGTGATCGCCACCTCGGTGTTGGGAGGTGCAATTGAGCGGTTTGCCTACCGTCCCCTTCAAAAAGGATCAAGACTTACGACTCTTATTTCAGCCCTTGGCGCGTCGATAGTCTTGCAGAACGTGGCTATGCTTCTGACGCAAGGACGCGCGAAGGCTTATCAGACTGAACTTGTCATTTCGTCTGACTGGGCAATTGGCGCGCTCGGGGCTACCATATCCGCGACACGCCTTATCATAATCTGTGTATCAATTGGGCTGATGCTGGCTATGGATTATGCGGTAACCCACACAATGCTGGGCAAGGCAATGCGAGCTACGAGCCAGGACAGAGAAGCTGCGGAATATATGGGGATCAGGACGCAACAAGTAATCTCAGCTGCATTTGTCATCGGATCAGGTTTGGCGGGGATCGCAGGTGTTATGATAGGACTTTACTATACGCAGGTGGACTTCATGATAGGCTTTTCCGCAGGCATGAAGGCTTTTACCGCCGCGGTGCTGGGCGGCATCGGAAATATCCGCGGCGCCATGGCAGGCGGGCTTGTCCTCGGACTTGCGGAAAGCCTCGGGGTTCTGTTTTTGGCGCCGGTATACAAAGACGTCATTGTTTTTTCAGTGCTCATTGCAGTGTTGATACTAAGACCCCAAGGAATCTTAGGGAAACCTGTAGACGAGAAAGTGTAAGTGGGGGAGGGAAGGGAGCCATGAATCGTAGCGTGAGATTTCCAGGCAGGCCGTGGATGATATACATAGGATATGCCGTCTTAGCATTTCTCCCCCTGCGCACAGGGAACTTCTACTATATGAGAGTGGGAGGGTCGGTCGCGCTCTATCTCATCCTTGCCTTAGGCCTGAATATCGTGGCAGGCGAGGCAGGACTGCTCGACCTTGGGTATGCTGCGTTCTATGGGATCGGGGCGTACACATATGCTCTACTTGCATCTCCTCAATTCGGACTTCATTTGCCTTTCTTCCCTGCAGCAGCTTGCGGAATAGCTGCTGCAGCTGTGGCTGCGCTCTTCGTGAGCATTCCCACGCTTCATTTAAAAGGCGACTACCTGGCAATGGTGACATTAGGTTTCGGGCAAATTGTCCGTATCCTACTAAATAACCTGGATCGCCCAATCAACATCACAAACGGGCCCAATGGGATAGTAGCTATCGACGCGCCTAGGATCCTTGGGATAAGCTTTGATTCTCTGGAAATGTCATATGTCCTTATATGGATAGTTGCGGTGGCTGTAATTGTGATTGTCAGCCGAGTAGTGCGCTCCAGTGTCGGACGCGCTTGGTCTGCTATCCGGGAGGATCCTGTGGCTGCATCATGCATGGGTGTTGATGTGGCCAGGTACCGAGTGGCTGCATTCTTGTGGGGAGCTGCCCTTGCAGGGCTTGCCGGCGCCTTGTTCGCGTCCTGGCAGAGGGCGGTTTTTCCTCAGAACTTCACAATGCAGGAGACTATCACTGTCTATTGCATGGTAGTGCTGGGTGGCCTAAGGAGCCTTCCCGGTATTATGCTGGGTGTCCTGGTTTTAATCATCATTCCTGAGATGCTGCGTGCCTACAGCATTTACCGGATGTTGATATACGGGGTTGCATTGGTGCTTCTTGCAATATACAGGCCGGAAGGGCTGATTCCGCAAAGCGCAACTGCTATTGCAGCGTCTCTCAATAGTATGCTGAGAAGGCCGGGTGTAGATAGAAGGGCGAGGGTAAGTGGGTTTGCCGCTTTGAAACCCGGAGACCGAGCCGGCGAGATGAGAATGTCGCCGGCTGGGACTCGGCAGGCAATTGAGATTTGTGATGTCACGTGTTACTTCGACGGACTGACAGCTGTATCCGAGGTTAGTTTCAGTGTTAAGCCCGGTGAAGTGGTAGGTATAATCGGCCCGAACGGAGCGGGTAAGACTACGTTATTTAACCTTCTTACCGGGGTAGTGAATCCCACCTCAGGTCGGATTGTAGTGTTAGGTAATGATGTTACCCATATGCCGTCTCACAAAATTGCCGAGTTAGGCGTTGTTAGGACATTCCAGAACATCAGGCTTTTCGAAAACCAAAGCGTTCTGGAAAACGTGCTTGTCGGTTGTCACCTGCGTCTTAAAGGAGACGTGTATGGCGCGGT
>JAAYRV010000165.1 GCA_012518595.1 Bacillota bacterium | reverse complement strand
TGCTCTTTGAGAAACGCAAGCATCTTACTGATTGTCCCAGGCAAGATTATGATATCGCTGTTCATTATTACGATGATATCAGAATCAGGAAGAGCTTGGACTAAACCTGCATTGAATCCTTTGGCTGACCCTAAGTTCTCGGAATGCTTTATCAGGCGCACGGATGGAAACTCGTCTTGAACCATGTCACAGGTTCCGTCAGATGAAGCATTATCAACTGCGACTACCTGGCACGATACGAGGCCTGAAGTCAGACTCCGGCATTCTTCCAACACGCTGTTAAGGCAGTCCCTGAGAAAGTCTCTGGTGTTATAGGTAAGCACCACAAAGCTAAGAGTCAGCGGTAGACTTTGCCCGGTGCGATCGTCTGTCTCAGTTGAGTCACAGCTGTCATAGTGATGTTCGGCATGGTCAGGTTTTAGTAAGGCGCTCTGATCTCGGGTTACGGCAGGCATCCGGTATCCTCCTATTCCCAGTGTTCTTCACAGCTTATTTAACATGTGAAAGACCGCCACTATTCTACCACAATTTCTTCCTTCTTTGTGTCAGGGAATCATTGCTGTAACTGTGCAGGAGGAGGATTTGCCGTGTAACAGGCGAATAGAAAGAGAAAGCAGGATGATTTTGACGACATGATTTTTGTGTCACAGTGTGCATGGGATGGGAGGAGCAAGAGATTAGTAGTCTTCAAAGAGAGATTGTGTCTAACGATGAATCCGGAGATGAGGGCGCAAGTTGTGTTCGTTCAGTTCCTTGGCAAGAGCGTATAGAGCGTGTAGCCCTCTATGCCGGCGCAGTCGGACTTGGCTTGGGACATGGCGTGATTCCCCAGGTAATACTGCTTGTAATTGGGATACATAGATTTATCGTGGATCCGAGATCCAGGAAAGCCAAGTTTGGGTCAATAACCACCATCCTCCAAGTATTGACGGTATGGATGATGTTATCGGCAATACCTGCCATAAGACCTTTTTCCGCCTTGGGTGGGGCTATCGGGATGGCGCTTTCGGGATGGGTAACCCTGGGGGCTGTGTACGGGATTATGATGAATGACGAAAACCTGGGAGCAAATCTTGTTCGAGTGTTTCTCGGCTCATCCTGTGTAGGTGCGATACATGCTGTAACCAATTACATTTTGGCCTGGTCCAAAGGTCGGGGATATTATCGTGCCGCACTCCCTTTTATTGGTTGTAATGCAGCAGGGACTGTGTTCTGTGTTGCTATTTTGATAGCCTTAGGTTGCTTTCGTAGCGCGGATCGTCGCGGTAAGCTCATGATGGTTCCTGTTATCCTTCTTCTTACATCTGCTCTTATGGTAACTCAGTCTCGTGGTGCTTTTGTTGCTTTTGTAGTTGGGTTCATAGTGTTTCTTTTACTGGGCGCCGGATCAAGGCACAGTCTGGTTTTGAAAGTAGTTGCTCTGGTAAGTCTTGTACTTGTGGTGGCTTTCGTCTTCAAAATCAGTCCGTCTGTTGCCAAACGCTATGCGAGGATCTTAAACCCCATGGCAAACAAGGACAGACTGGAAATCTGGAGAACGGCTTTGTTAATGATAAGGGATCATCCTGTGTTGGGTGTAGGCCTTAATAACTTTGTCAATTTCTATCCTCTGTATGAGCACCCGGAGGGATTCGGCACATCCATGTACATGGCCCATAATGTTTTTCTTGAATTTGGAGCTACCACAGGTATTCCCGGCCTTATCTTGTTTGTGGTTATCGCAGTCCTTGGAATATCCGGAGGAATCAGGGGTCTTATCAAAGCAGGGTCTTCATCGAGCCTTCCGGCAACAACTCTTGCGATATTCGCTGCCATCCTTACCCATCTTCAGTTTGATATCACTTTGAATTCCGGGGACATGCTTCCATTTTTCTTTGTTCCCTACGGGGTTCTCATTCTCCTGGAGCAATGGCTTGAGTCTCGCAACCATCCTCGTCCTTCATTGTAATTCAGCTTGTTAAGAAGTCCATTCATGGACACGACATGACACAAGCGCCCGCATGCATAAAGTGCGCCTGAGTCGGGGACGTAAGTATCAGGCGGCAAAGATGTGTGTACCCGGGGCGGAGCGACAAACACGCACATAGCCGAGATAGAGAAAAGGTAGGCTATGGTTTTGGAGACCTTGAGGGTTTATCCGTGGTTCGAAAGTACGGACTACCCCTTTGTAAGCGTGATAATCCCTACATATAACAGAAAAACAATCCTCAAGAAGTGTCTTTCTGCCTTGCTTGCACAGACATATCGTCATGACAAGTACGAAATCATTGTCATAGACGACGGTTCCACAGATGGAACCGGTGAAATAATGGGTAGGCTGGTAGAAGAACATGGGCTCGAGAAACAGTCTGCTATCATGACGGAGGCTAAGGCCAGGATCAAACGAGAAGCCAAGCCCGTGGCGCAGATTGAGGACAAGACCGAGGCAGAGACCGAGGGCAAAACCGAGGCTAAGGCTGAGGCTAAGGCCAAACGAGAAGCTAAGCCTGTGGCGGAGATTGAGGATAAGACCGAGTCGGAGACCGAGGCCAAGACCGAGGCTAGGACTAGGGCTGAGACTGACACTAAGTGTGGGCGTGGGGTTAAGCATTACTCAACCTGCAGGCCTGTGAGGTTGATTTACGAGTGGCAGGAGCACACCTCGGCAGCAGCAGCCAGAAATCGGGGAATTCGCAAGGCTTCCGGTGACCTGGTGATTCTCTTGGACAGTGATATCGTGACATTGCCTGACTTTATCGAAGCCCATGTGCTTGCGCATTTGGATCAGGCTTACGAAACTCAGAGTGATGAGGTTTCCGTTGGTGAATTCTCCCCTGAAGATAAAACCATTGTGCATGGGCGCGTTATCTATACTGAGGATCTTGACAATCCCACAAGCACAAGAAAGCGAATCTCTGATATATCAATGGCCTTCTTTGCCGGTGGAAACGTATCTATTGCCCGCAAGTGGCTGCTGGAAGCAGGTCTATTTGACGAGGACTTCATAGAATACGGTTGGGAAGACTTAGAGCTTGGTCAGCGGTTAAAAAAGCTCGGGCTTCGAGTCATGAGATCTGATAAGCCTGCAGGATACCACCTAAAACACGAGTTTTCCGTTGCAAAGCTACCTGCTATCCGAAAACGAGAAATCGAGCGTGGCCGGATGGCGGTAATTTACTACATGAAACATCCTACCTCCAGTGTCCGCATGAGCACCACGATGATACGGCCTTTCTATTGGTTGGTAGGACTCCTCACTCTCGGGGGGTGGCCTGACAAGCCGTGTGCAGCAAAACTTATTG
>JAAYRV010000164.1 GCA_012518595.1 Bacillota bacterium | reverse complement strand
TGCCAGTCGCGTCGGTTGAGCCCGGCCTTTACAGCAAGTAGGGATGCCTGCACCCGGTTACGCACATCCAGCTTAGTGTATAAAGCGCTGACGTAATTCTTTACTGTTTGTTCAGCCACACAAACCTTCTCTGCGATTTCCTTGTTAGAGTAGCCTTGTGACAATAGAATAAGGATTTGCATTTCAGTCTCATTAAGATGATATAACCAGTCAGGATCCGGCGATGTGGGCGATGCAGGCTTCGCGCCTCTTTCGGCTGGGTGTCCTTCCAATCGTGTCGAGCTACTGCGTTGCGGTGCAAGGGTTTTCAGTTTGGGTCCAAAGAATATGGATAGCGAAGTAGCAGCCAGGGCCCCGGCTACCAACCCTCCCGCCAGAGGGATAGGGAGTCTGCGGGGGAAGTTTGCGTGAGAGTCTTCGCCGTACAGGCCCGCCAGAGAAACAGGGACAAATACTCGCCAATCCGTCCCTTCAATTTGCCGGAAAACGACAAAGACATCTTCCCGGTTGACTATATCGGTAAAACTGCCTTCAGCTCGCTTTGTTAAGGGGCTCGAATAGAGTTGCCGGATGGAAACAACCCCCTCCAAGGGGTTCGTCAGATGATTCTCCTTTGATGGCACGGAAATGATACGTCCTTTGCCATCTGCTATGACTGTGCAATTGGTTTTGACCGTGCCTACAGAGAAGTAGAAATGTTCGTGAAGGTAGTCATTTATCACTCGAACAAGTTCGTTTGATTCTACTAGGATAATCAGCGCGCCAAGGGGTTTTCCGGTGAAGAGGTGCTTTATCCTCCTGCCGACAAGCACACAATTCTCACCTGTGTCAGCGCAATTCTCCTCAAATGCCCATACCGCTTTACCATCAGCCTCTATGATGGTTTTGTATACATTTGAGGCTCGACAAGACTTAATCTCCGCTGCATGAAGAGATTCCCGCATTGTCAAAGCCTTTCGAGACCTATTTGCTTCATCAAGGAAGACGGCGTCATAGATGCCTGGGCGGTTAAAGGTATAACCTTCTAGGAAGTTGGAAAATGTTTGATTATGCGGTGCGGTCTCATAAGGATCGTGAGTGGAGACGTAATCCAAGAGTAATTGGTTCAAGTCTTGGTTCGCTACAAACTGAAAGGTGGCATCCTCATAATCTTGGAGGAATGTTTTCAATTTGTCTACAGCCTGATCTATTACCAGAGTACAATAATCCACCGCTTCTTCGCTGGGCCGGTTAGTGTAGCCAAGTGATACCAAGCCGAAGATTATTGCTGATACCAGCAATAACAAAGCGATGAGACTACGCCCGTGTATACCGACTACCGGAACGGGAAATCTTTCGCGGACTGCAGACGCACAATCATGCATTCGGCGCCTTTGCTGATTGCTATCTGAATTATGCAACAGAATAGACAAGCTGTTTTTGTGCTGCCTGGAGCCGTTCACACTTTCTGCAACTCCTCAAGGGGGCTTTTCCGTTTAAGGGGCCTCATGTTACTGAATGCCTGTGCCATAACTCTATTTCTAGATATTACCCAAGTTTCCTGCTTGTTTAAGCGTGGATCCGATTTGGGTGCTAGCAGAGTTTTCGCTTCCTCCTCGCGGTTTTGACCAGCATGCGAAAGCGCTAAAGACCCCTAGGCAGCTCTATATCTCATGCGCCACCTTCATTGCCTCATAAACCGCATGTGTTATGCGGCGTGGGCTTGACGCGTCTCCGATAACATAGTAGCCTATTCCTGATCCTTCCAGATGATTTGCCAGGGAATCCTCAGGGGTGGAGCCTACCGCTATCACGATAGAGTCAAAATCCCCAAGGGTTTCCGTTTTTCCGTCTTTCTCATAAGTGATATTATGCTCACCGATACCGGCAAGCTTTGCTCCGGTAATGATCTTCACGTTGTATTTGTTGAGCCGTTCGAAAAGAAGGGGCCCTACAAGCGGACCGATGTCTGCGCCTATATGCGGCAACATCTCCACGATAGTGACTTCGTGGCCTTTTTCAGCTAAGAATTCAGCAGTTTCACATCCTACAAGTCCACCGCCGATTACCGCGACTTTCTTGCCCACCTTGGCGTTGCCGGTAAGCACATCCCATGACTTCACCACATTCTTACGATCTGCTCCGGGGACTTCGACTGCGGCAGGACGCGCGCCTGTGGCGACTACGACGACATCAGGTTTCTCAGCGCGGATCGCCTCGATTGTCGCTTCCTTGTTGAGGTGAACTCGGATACCGAGTCTCTCCATTTCTCTTGTCAGGAAATCATTGAACGTTCCGAATTCATCCTTATGAGGGGATGCAGCAGCAAGAGGGAGTTGACCGCCAAGGGCGGCTGCTTTTTCCCAAAGGGTTATTTTATGTCCCCTGAGCGCAGATACCCGTGCAGCTTCCATTCCGGCAGGCCCTCCTCCGATTACCAGAACTTTGCGTGATGTTGGGGCCTTCGTCATAGGAAACTGACGTTCGTACCCTGCGCGGGCGTTGACTGTGCAGCCTATTCGATGCTCTGCGAAAAGCTCGTCAATGCACGCCTGGCAACATGCAATGCATCTGCGAATCTCGTGAACTCTGCCTTCCGTCACCTTCTTTGGCAGGTCTTCATCGGCAAGAAGTGCCCGTCCGAAGGCAATGAGATCAGCTTTGCCTTCCGATAGAATCGTCTCTGCGAGTTCAGGATCGTTGATTCTTCCCACAGCGATTACAGGGATCTTCACAACCGACTTTACGCTTTCCGCAAGGTCAACGAGACATCCTCTTGGCCTGGAAAGTGGCTGGATTACCCAGCTTGCTGTTTCGTAGAGGCCGGCGGATACATGTATCGCATTGATGCCTTCCTGCTCGAATCTTTTGGCAATGGTCTTGCCTTCTTCCAAAGTAATTCCCCCGGGCATTTTCTCATCTGCGCTTATCCTGGCCAGAACAGGATAGTCAGGCCCCACAGCCTGTCGTATGGCCTGAATTACCTCAATCGGGAATTTCATCCTGTTTTCAAGTGTCCCGCCGTATTCATCAGTTCTCCTGTTTGTGTGTGGTGACAGAAATTCGCACAGAAGATATCCGTGGGCACAGTGTGCTTCGACTGCGTCGAACCCTGCGGCCTTCGCACGCGCTGCGGCTTTGCCAAAGTCCTTAACAAGTCCTGCGATCTCGTCTTTCGTCAGTTGTCTGGGCAATTCCCCGGTTACCGGGTCAGTAATGGGTGACGGCGCAAGCGGGGGATGGCCTGTTACTCGAGATGTAGTCTGTCTGCCTGCATGGAAAAGCTGTATTGCTATCTTTGCCCCATGGGCGTGGACTCCATCTACCAGGCTTTTCAAGCCGGGAATGAACCTATCGGAAAAGATAGCCACTTCATTCGGAAAGCCTTTGCCAAGGGGGTGAACGTGAGAGGCTTCTACAATAATAAGCCCTACTCCACCTTTTGCCCTTGCCTCGTGATAGTCTCGGAATGTGTCAGTCACGGACCCGTCTTCATACCCAAAGTTTGTCACCATCGGGGGCATGACCATACGGTTCCGAAGTTCCATATTCGCGATTTTAATCGGACTTGTAAGAAGCTTAAAACCTGCCACTGTAATACCGCTCCTTTCTACGCTTTGCCATATGTCTCGAAACATAGTTTTCGCAATAACCGGAACGAGTATGCTAAGTCCGGTGTTTGCTGCTGAACTTCACCCCTCAGGTATCTCTCACCCGAACTCTGACCTCTACCGGCCCGGAGACAGGTTTATCCATGTAAAATACCACTTTACAAATGTGAAGTGGGGGTATATACTTGTATTGCGCAATCATACATTAGTGCGTCCCAATCCTACACGTATATTGTTGAGGCGCACCTGCGTTGCCGGTAATCACAAAGGTTCAGGGATTCACAGAGGTTCCAGGGTTGTCAAGAGTTCAGGGTCCACAGAGACTCGTGTCGGCGGTCAATGGGTGTACATCATAAACAGGGGAGGGATCAGTTCATGGATTTTGGCGTACGACTGAAGAAGATCCGTACCAATTCAGGGATGAGCGCGAGAGACCTCGCAGACAAGGTAGGTGTTTCCCCAAGTTTTGTCTACCAGTTAGAAAGGGGTGAAGCAGCTCCTTCATACTCAACCCTGAAGCGGATCGCAAGCGTCCTCGGAACCGCGGTTTCGGTGCTTACAGATGATGAATTCCCCGATGAATGGGTTGTAGCGCGCAAGGCAGGACGCAAGCGTCTTGTGACAGGGCATGAAACTTGCGGAGTGGAGGTGCAACTCCTAGCCTTTTTGGGCTCACGGAATAGGCGTATGCAGGGCTGTATAGTCACGCTTCAACCTGGACGCGTCTATACCAAAGAGGAGTTTCTGTTTAGTCACGACAGGGATGATTTCGTCTATGTCCTGGGAGGAGTATTGGACATAGAGGGCGGAGGAAAGTGGTATCACCTGGAGCAAGGGGATGCAGCGTATTTCTGTCTCCAGGACATGGAAGGAATACGAAACCAGGGAGAGACTCCCGCTCAACTTCTATGGATGGTATCACCCTCAGGGGCGTAGTCAATTGCATAGACCTCTTTTGATTGAGCATCTGAACTCTAAGGGAGAGATGACTTGAGGACAGCTTGGGGGTAGCTTGTATGGGAAAAGAGATACAGCAGGTCTTTCAGCGAAAATTCGACAAGGTTAATAGCATAGTGGATAAGCATGAGCGGAAGGTTTCTAACCTCATAGCTATACTCCAGGAAATTCAGGCGGAGTACCGCTATCTTCCTGAAGAAGTATTGACATATGTAGCCACCGCGTTGGGGATCCCGCCCGCCACAGTCTATGGTGTGGCTACGTTTTACACTCAGTTTTCAATGAAACCAAAAGGAAAATACATTGTCAAGGTGTGTGACGGGACAGCCTGCCACGTCAGACACTCTGAAAAACTGCGTTACTTAGTCCGTGAGAAGTTAGGACTTGACGATTCAAAGGATACCACCGACGACTTGGGATTTACTCTTGAAACAGTATCATGCATTGGCGCGTGCGGACTTGCGCCTGTTGTTACAGTAAATGACGATGAGGTTTACGGTCAAATGACTCCGGAGGCTCTTGCCATTGTGCTGGACCAATTGATAGCCAAGGAGCGTGCGGAGCAGCAGACAGAAGAACAACAAGAAAAAAGCGACCAACGCCCGGCAAGGAACGGACAGGCAAAAGAGTTGGACGACGGGAAGGGGTGTCAAGGATGCTGAAATCTCCGAAGGATGTAGAAAGAATTGCAGAACAGGCCAAAAAGGGCCTAAATCAACAGAAGGTGCGGGCAATGGTCTGCGCAGGGACAGGGTGCTTAGCCAACGGATCACTCAAAGTATACGGGAAGCTTAAAGAGCTTGTTTCCAAGAAAGGCTTGCTAATCGATTTAGATATGACAGAAGACGCATGCGGCGAGGCTCATTCCGGCGAGAGCGCCGCCTGTGGCAGTGACACCCCTGGTGGTATTGGCATCGCAAAGAGCGGATGTCACGGTTTCTGCCAGATGGGGCCCCTTGTTCGAATCGAGCCTCAGGGCATTCTCTATGTTTCTGTGAAGCCGGAAGACGTAGAAGAAATTGTGGAAGAGACTCTGATTCAGGGCAAGGTTGTGACGCGTCTCCTCTACCAGGACTCGCCTTCAGGAACAGCGGTCAAGACTGAGGATGCAATCCCGTTCTACAAACATCAGCATCGTGTGGTCTTGGCTAACTGTGGCAGGATTAACCCGGAAGACATCAGAGAAGCCATGGCAATGGGCGGTTACCACGCCATCGCGAAGGTATTGGATGAGATGACACCGGGTCAAGTCATTAAGCTCATAAATGTATCCGGACTCAGAGGACGCGGCGGCGCAGGCTTCCCAACCGGTCGTAAGTGGGGTTTTGCAGAGGCTGCAAAATCTTGCAAGAAGTACGTTATATGTAACGGAGACGAGGGGGATCCAGGCGCATTCATGGATAGAAGCGTCATGGAAGGGGATCCTCATAAGGTCATTGAAGGCCTGATGATAGCAGCTTACGCCATCGGAGCTGACGAGGGATTCATCTATGTGCGGGCTGAGTACCCCGTTGCAGTGACCCGTCTTAAGAAAGCCATTAAAGAGGCGAGAGAGTACGGGTTGCTCGGTCAGAATATCCTTGGGAGCGACTTCTCCTTTGACATCACTATCAAAGAAGGCGCAGGCGCGTTCGTCTGCGGTGAGGAAACCGCGCTCATTTCGTCGATTGAGGGCAGACGAGGCATGCCAAGTCCAAGGCCTCCTTATCCGGCAGCAAAAGGCCTTTTCGGAAAGCCGACTATCATAAACAACGTAGAGACCCTCTCGAATTTGCCGTCCATTATCCTAAAAGGCGCCGCCTGGTTCAAGTCCCACGGGACAGAGACAAGCCCGGGCACGAAAACATTTGCCCTTGCAGGTCAAGTGGTGAACACAGGCCTGGTGGAAGTGCCTATGGGGTTTCCTCTGAGAGACCTTGTCTTTGAGGTCGGAGGAGGCACCCGTACAGGCAGGAAGTTCAAGGCGGTGCAAATCGGAGGGCCGTCCGGAGGCTGTTTAGCCCAGGACCAGCTGGACGTTGCGCTGGATTATGAATCCCTACGTAAGGTCGGAGCGATGGTGGGTTCAGGCGGGATAGTCGTAATGGATGAGGACACCTGTATGGTAGAGGTCGCAAGATTCTTCATGCAGTTCGCACAAAATGAGTCGTGCGGGAAATGCGTGCCTTGTCGTGAGGGGACTAAGCAAATGCTCGCCCTCTTGACGAAGATCACAGATGGCGAAGGCACGGAAGAAGACTTGGAACTCTTGGAAGAACTCGCTCTCGCAGTAAAAGACGGGGCTCTCTGTGGCCTGGGAAAGACTGCGCCGAATCCGGTTCTGACGACGCTCAAATACTTCCGTTCTGAGTATGAGGCGCACGTTTTGGAGAAGCGATGCCCTGCAGGGGTTTGTCAAGCGTTGAAGTCCTACTCTATTGATCCGGACAAGTGCCGTGGATGCACTTTGTGTGCAAAGGCGTGCCCTGTAGGCGCGATATCCGGCGATCGAAAGAAACCCCACAGTATCGACGTAACGAAATGCATTAAGTGTGATACCTGCGTTGAGAAATGCCGGTTTGGAGCGATAATCAAGGAATAGATTCCACAGCAACAAGGAACACGATTTCAAGTAGCAAGTAGCGTAGAACGGAACCTAAGTGGGGGAGGGAGCTAAATATGCCTTATGTGACTGTTGACGGAGAAACAGTTGAAATAAACGGGGAAAAGAATGTTTTGGAGCTGGTGCGGAAAGCAGGGATCGAACTTCCGACATTCTGCTATCATTCGGAGCTCTCTGTGTATGGAGCATGCCGCATGTGCACAGTGGAGATAGATAATGTCGGCCTTGTGGCTGCTTGTTCCACACCTCCTGCCGACGGGATGGTTATTCACACGAATACCAAGAGAACCCAAAGATTGCGCAGGATGGTGGTGGAGCTTCTTCTCGCGAACCACCACAGGGACTGCACAACCTGTGATAAGAACGGCGCGTGCAAGCTTCAGAGTCTCGCTTATCAGCTGGGCGTCCGCAAGGTGCGGTTCGGTGAGAGGAGCGAGATGCTTCCTATTGATGATGACAACCCCTCCATAGTCCGGGATCCTAATAAGTGCATACTCTGCGGTGACTGTGTCAGGGTATGTTCAGAGATCCAAGGCATAGGGGCATTGGACTTTGCCGGACGAGGCGCTGACACATGTGTCACGCCTGCTTTCGGAAGAAAACTCGGAGACGTTGAATGTGTGAATTGCGGCCAATGTGTCGCAGTATGTCCCACCGGTGCGCTCACCGGGAAATCAGAGACAGAAGCAGTCTGGAACGCGCTTGGCGATCCGTCCAAGGTGGTCGTGGCACAGATTGCGCCTGCAGTGCGTGTGGCTATAGGAGAGGCTTTCGGCAAGAAGCCGGGGGAAATTGAAACCGGCAAGATAGTCGCAGCGCTGAAGAAGATTGGTTTCGCCAAGGTTTTCGATACGGTGTTCGCGGCAGACCTTACCGCAGTTGAGGAGTGCGATGAGTTCCTGCGTCGTCTTACTAAGCGTGAGCGGTTGCCTCAGTTCACATCATGCTGTCCCGGATGGGTGAAATTTGCGGAACAACATTATCCGGAGATACTCGACAATTTATCAACGTGCAGATCTCCTCAGCAGATGTTCGGGTCAGTCGTAAAGAGGTTGTATGCAAAGGAAATGGGCATTAAGCCCGAGGATGTCTTTGTTGTCTCAATCATGCCGTGCACAGCGAAGAAATTTGAGGCAAAAAGGCCTGAGTTCATAGAAGACGGGGTTTCGGATGTAGACGCAGTCCTTTCCACAAATGAACTGGGCCTGCTCCTAAAACAGGCAGGGATAGTGTTTGAAGAGCTTGAAGGACAAGCTTTTGACCGGCCGTTCGGGCTGACCACCGGAGGAGGCGTGATCTTTGGGGTCACCGGTGGAGTCGCTGAGGCAGTTCTCAGGACTGCTGCAACTTCACTGAAAATCGATCTGGGATATGTTGACTTCAAGGAAGTCAGGGGATTCCAGGGACTGCGTGATGCGACTGTCCGTCTTGGTGATATAGAGCTTAATTTAGCAGTAGTCCACGGACTTGGCAATGCCCGTAAACTCCTTGACGCAATTCGGCGCGGTGAGGCTAAGTATGATCTGATTGAAGTTATGGCATGCCCCGGCGGATGCGTCGGAGGCGGAGGACAGCCGCAGCCAAATGATACAGAGTCAAGAAAGGCAAGGGGCAAAGGGCTGTACGTCAGCGACAAGATGGCCCAGCTTCGTAGCCCCGGCGAGAACCTGGCAGTCTTGAAGTTGTATGAGTCCTATCTGGACAAGCCAGGCAGCGAGCTTGCCCATGGAGTTTTGCATACAGGCTACGGACCACGTAGAAGGATCTCCGGGGATATCAAGATAAACGGCACCAGGCCGGGGGCCTTGGATGTTTCAGTCTGTGTCGGGACTGGGTGCTACCTCAGAGGTTCATACGATGTGCTCCAAACCTTCACAAAGCTGTCAGACAGGGATGACATTAGAGGGAAGGTCAATCTGAAGGCTACATTCTGTTTAGAACACTGCGAGGACGGCGTGTCCATCAAGGTCGGCGATAGAATCGTCACAGGGGTTACGCCTTTGAATGCAGAAGAGACCTTCGAGGAACAGGTGTTATCCAAGCTGTGTACGGATAGAGTCTCGTGCTTATGCGGTTCAGGCTGCACAGCGAAGGATGAGGAAAGAACGAGGAGGTAACTTAATGGTTACTATCCAGGTGTGTGTCGGTAGTTCATGTTTTCTAAGAGGCGCTCCGGACGTAATTAAGGCATTCGAAACAGTAATCGAAAAATACGCTCCGAGGCAAGTGGAACTCAAAGGCACGTTTTGCCAGGAGTTGTGCACAAAAGGTGTTACGGTTAGAATTAACGAGAAGGTTTTCCCGGCAGTAGCTCCTGAGGATGTGCCCGGACTCTTTAAGGAGCAAGTCATTCCAATACTCTCCAGTGATGGGAGCGAAGATACAGGCGGCCGATGAGTGGTGGGATTCCGCCTGTATCTACAGGCGGAAAGTGGACTGACTAACAGGTCTGCTACAAGGAAGGTGGTAACGTGGGTATAATTTCCACGATTGACGCAAAATGCAAGGACTGTTACAAGTGTCTGAGGACATGTCCTGTAAAGGCAATAAAGATGGAACGCGGCGAGCTCCCCCACGAGCTTCATGCCAGGGTCTGCGAAGAACGGTGTATTTTTGACGGTAGCTGCGTCCTGGTCTGTCCCCAGAACGCGAAAAAGGTTGCAAGCGATCTTGACAGCCTGAGGCCTCTTCTGGAAGAGGGGGTAAATGTCGCTGCGAGTATCGCTCCATCCTTCCCCTCTGCGTTTCCGGACATAGACCCACTGACTATCCCGACAGCCCTTAGGCTGATAGGGTTTGGTTTTGTCCAGGAGACAGCTATCGGAGCGGAACTTGTCAGCAGGGAATACGCCAGGCGGTTCCGAGAAGAGGATAAGCCTCTTATCTCCAGTCCCTGTCCTGTGGTGGTGAACCTTATCGAACGGCACTACCCGGAGGTAATTCCATACCTTGCGCCGATTGTGTCTCCTATGGTTGCCCACGGCCGATACCTTAAGCAGATTATGCCTGGCACGAAAGTAGCATTCATCGGCCCATGCATTGCGAAGTTGGGTGAACGGGAAGCGTCCGGGGTAGATGACGCCATAGACTTCGTTCTAACATTCGAAGAGCTCAGAGACGTCTTTCTCGAAGCCGGGATCGATTTGGGCTCTCTTGAGCAGTCTCAATTTGACGGCGCTTTGCCTGATAAGGCCAGGCTCTTTCCGGTTGAAGGAGGCATTCTAAGATCAGCCTCTCTGAGCACAGACATGCTTGACCACGAAGTGCTGACAGTATCCGGTCTCGAGAACTGCAAAGAGGTACTGAAGCAGTTTATCCAGGGTATGAGGCGAGGCGACCGGGCACATCTTCCATGCCTTGTGGATATGCTTGCGTGTGAAGGCGGCTGCATCAACGGGCCTAAGAATCCCAGCGATGAGGATGTTTACACGAGGAGAGCCCGTGTGCTGGAGTATGTGAAGCAGTCTTCTGATCCGGAGGATGTGTCCAGGTGCCCCAAAATCCCGCGAGAACTTCTGGAAAGGACCTATCGTAATCTTAAGCCTGATGTCTTGGAGCCGGATGAGGGCGCGATCAGGGCTATACTTGCGAAAACAGGAAAGCATTCAGAGGCTGATGAACTCAACTGCGGCGCATGCGGGTATGATTCATGCAGAGACAAGGCTATTGCAGTGTTCCAGGGGATGGCAGACCCTGAAATGTGTATCCCGTACATGCGGGAAAGGGCCGAATCCGTGGCCAACCTTTTCGTCACGTGTACCCCCAATGCCATAATTGTCATAGACGAGGACGAGACTGTCCGAGACCTTAATGCTGCTGCAGAAGGAATGTTCAAGCGAAAGAAAGGGGAGGTAGTAGGAAAGAACCTTTCTACTATCATGGACCCCGGACACTTTAGGAAGGCGCTCCAAGAGAAGACCGTCGTACAGGGCGAGGTTTGCTATCCTGACCTGGATCTTGTCACTTATCAGACCATATTCTATGAACCCGGTGAGAGATTGGCAATGGGTATCATCGCTGACATAACCGAGGAGAGAAAACGTGAGAGACGCCTCCTTGAGATACGCGAGCAGACTCTGGACAAAGCGCAAGGAGTCATAAACAAGCAGATGGAGGTCGCCCAGAAGATAGCAGGATTGCTTGGTGAGACCACTGCCGAAACTAAGGTGCTTTTGACCAATCTTATGAATACCTTCAAGAACGAGGGGGAGGATGATGGAACGTCTTCACGTTGAGGTGGAGCAATGTCAGCTGAATAAGCACGGTGAAGAGCTATGCGGCGACAGCGTGGAGGTAGAAACCTGCCCTGACTCTACCATAGTGGTGCTCTCTGACGGATTGGGAAGCGGGGTCAAGGCAAATATCCTGTCATCACTGACTGTGAGAATGGCTGTTACTATGCTCAAGGGGGGACTGACGCTGGAGGAGGTTGTAGAGACTTTCGTTCACACCTTGCCTGTATGCGAGAAGAGGCAACTGGCCTACTCAACCTTTAGTATCCTCCAGATTTTCAATGACGGAAACGTTTATCTCGCTGAATATGATAGTCCTCCAGCATTTATCGGACGTGGCGATGGGCTCCGAATTGTGCCGAGATCAGAGCGTACAATGGATGAGAGGGTTATTAGGGAGGCTTTTTTCTCTGTTGAGGACGGAGATTGGATTGTGTTGGTGAGTGACGGAATTCTTCACGCCGGTATAGGGGGAATATGGAATATCGGGTGGGGATGGGACAGGGTCGGTGACTATGTCTGCTCTACGGCAGCCCGCACCTCGCTGGCATCAGAGCTCGCAGAGGAAATTGCCGAAGTCACCGACAAGCTGTATGCCCACAAACCGGGAGACGACGCTACTGTCGTAGCTGTACGGATTAGGCATCCACGTTGTCTCACGGTGCTTGTAGGCCCTCCGGTGGATCCCAAAGATGACTGTGAGGTCGTGGGTAAACTACTTTCGGCTCCTGGAAAGAAAGTGGCTTGCGGCGGGACGACAGGTAATATTGTCGCTCGGATCCTCGATAGGCCAATAACCGTGGATCTTACCGTTCATGACAAGCGGATTCCTCCCATTGGTAAGCTGGAGGGGATAGATCTCGTCACCGAAGGCATGCTGACGCTCTCATACACTCTGGAAAAGTTGGAGAAAGGCGTGAAGCTGAAGGAGGCTGCCGTAAAGAGTGACGGTTCAAGTCGTCTGACAGCGCTCCTCCTTGAAGCTGACTACCTTCACATAATTGTGGGAAGGGCGATAAACCCTGCGCACCAAAGCCCTGATGTCCCTAGGAATCTTGCGTTGAAACATAAGATCGTCGACGGACTGGCACAGGTTTTACGTGGTATGGGAAAGACGGTCAAGGTCGAGTACTACTAGCCCTGGATGCGAATGCTTCCAATCCCGCCTTTTACCTCCAGGTCAACTCGCCTTTCAGCTGTATTGAAGTCAGGGGAGATGTATTCATTATTGACGCGGGTATAGTTGCCGTATACCTGAACAGAACCTATTCCTGTTTTTGTGCGTATGCGCGCTGCGACGCCTTGAGGGATCCGGATAACGGTTTCACCGACACCTCCTGAAAGCGTAACCTTTGCATGACCGGTTGAAGGCAGGGTCAGGTCTGTTTTTCCTACACCTGTCCGCACTTCAACATCAGTTGCCCTGACACGCTCGAGGTCGATACGGGCTTCTCCAACACCGGTGCGTATGTCCAGGTTTATCGGTATGCTCTCATTAAGCGCAAGATCCCATTTCCTTGCAGGCTGTGCGCCTAAACCAAAGAAATTGAAATCAGCAAAGAAGTCTCTGTTTTCAGATCCTAACACCAGGTGCGCTTTGTCTGCGGTTATTCGGAAATCCTCTGTCAGCCATTCTCCTACTGCAGTGTCCACTGTTC
>JAAYRV010000163.1 GCA_012518595.1 Bacillota bacterium | reverse complement strand
GCGTTACAGATCCACGATTCATAGTCAAACATGCAGATGATCCTGAATACAGCTTGATCACACGTTCCAGTGACGGGCAGTTGATGTTCCTAGTGAATAAGCTGTCTAAGATGAAGCAAGATACGCCTCTAGGCAGCCGTATTGCTGAGGTGCACAACGGGTCCTCTCTTTTTACAGGCGATGCCGGACAGGGTGAAAGCAATATCCGGCGTTGGATTATTGAGAATGATTGGTTAGAAGCTATTATTGCCTTGCCCCTCAACATGTTCTACAACACGGGTATTGCCACGTACATCTGGGTTTTGAGCAATCGAAAGGCCGAACACCGCAAAGGAAAAGTGCAACTTATTGATGCCACCAAATGGTACAAGCCTCTTCGGAAGAACCTTGGGATGAAAAACTGTGAGCTTTCGGAAGACGACATAAGGCGCATAGTTGAAGTATTCATGGCTTTCGATGAAACAGAGGAGTCAAAGATCTTTCTAAACAAGGAGTTTGGCTATAGTAAGATTCGGGTGGAGAGACCCCTTAGACTCAAGGTTGAACTATCAGAATCAAACCGATCTCAGTTCCGCCGAGCCTGCAAGAAAGCGAAGGAGGAGCAGCTTGCAGATCTAGTGGACAGAATGTACGAACTCCTGGGTCCCGGACCTCACATGGACTTTAATGCTTTCATGGCTGTAGCTGAGGATCAGGCAAGCAGTCTGGACATGAAGCTGACTGCCAAGCGCAAAAGACTCATACAATCTGGTTTGGCTGAGAAAGATGAGAACGCGGAGCCTGTCATAAAGAGGGTACATAGACCTGGTAAGGCAGTGGTGAATCCTCTGTATGGATTCTTTGCTTTGACATTAGACGGCAAGCCTTGCGTGGTGGAATATGAACCTGATAGTGATCTCAGAGATACCGAGCAAGTTCCTCTGCTTGAAGATGGTGGCATAGAGGCATTTTTCAAACGAGAGGTACTGCCGTACGTTCCAGATGCCTGGATAGATGAGAGTGCTACCAGGGTAGGGTACGAGATTTCGTTTACACGATACTTCTATAAGCCTGAGCCTCTACGCACGTTGGAGGAGATTCGCGCCGATATACTAGCACTTGAGAAGGAGACAGATGGATTGCTTGAGCAGATACTGGTAGATGTGGAGGGCGGGCGATGAGGGAGATACGAGGCGATGCAAGAAGTGTTAATCAACTTTTGAAAGGTGTCAAGTATTCGATTGACTATTATCAGCGTGAGTATAGGTGGGAAGACAAGCATATTAAAGAACTAATCAACGACCTAACATCAAGGTTTCTTGAAGACTATGAACCTGGTCATGAACGCCGACAGGTTGAAGATTATTCACATTACTTTCTGGGCTCAATCATCATTGTTAATAGAGATGGGGCAAATTACATTGTGGATGGTCAGCAACGACTGACTAGTCTCACTTTGTTACTCATATATCTGCGTAACCTTCAGAAAGAAGGGAATTATTCGGAACAGGTTAATATTGACGAACTGATTTTTTCCGAAAGGTATGGGGAGAAATCCTTCAATCTACAGGTTGAGGAACGGACTGCTTGCATGGAAGCACTCTTTAGGGGAGAGTCTTTTGATTGTACAGGAAAGTCAGAGTCAGTCCAGAATCTTGTCAGTAGATATGAAGACATCGACGATTGCTTTCCAGAAGAACTACGTAAAGAGGCCTTACCGTATTTCATTGATTGGCTGATCCAGAATGTCCATTTAGTTCAGATTACGGTGTATTCAGACGAAGATGCCTACATGATCTTCGAGACGATGAATGACCGAGGGCTATCGCTGACTGCTACTGAAATGCTAAAAGGTTATTTGCTTGCAAATATCAGCGATGAAGACAAGCGCGATAAAGCTAATCATCGGTGGAAAGCCAGAATCACTCAGCTGAATGAGATCGACAAGGATGTCGAGGCCGATGCTTTTAAGGCGTGGTTTCGCAGCCAATATGCTATGACAATCCGTGAACGTAAAAAAGGTGCAAAGCCGAGAGATTTTGATAGGATCGGCACCGAATTCCACCGCTGGATTCGGGATTCCAGTGATACGCTCGGTCTAGTTCACAGTAACGATTTTTATCGCTTTATCGAAACGGACTTTGATTTTTACACCAGACAGTACATGCGTGTGGTTGAGGCCTCTCAGGCTCTGACCCCGGGTTTGGAACATGTGAGATACAATGCTGATCATGGATTTACATTACAGAACATGCTGCTCTTGGCCCCACTTTGTCCAGAAGACAACGACGAAGTAGTAAGGCTGAAACTTAACCTCGTTTCCAGGTTCATAGATATCCTAATTACTTGGAGGCTATGGAATTTTCGAAGCATAGCTTATTCTACCATGCAATACTCAATGTTCTTGGTGATGCGGGATATTCGGGGGCTCGAGCCATGTAGGCTTTCACGCACACTACATGGGAGACTTGCTAATGAACAAGAGACTTTCACAAGCAACGATAGGTTGCGTGTTCATCAGCAGAATAGGCGCTATTTGCATCGAATACTTGCACGCATCACGGATTACGTTGAAACGCAATCAGGCAATCCGTCACGCTATGCTGAATATGTGAACGAGCGTGGAAAGAACCGGTTTGAAGTTGAACACATCTGGGCCAACAAACCCGAGCGACATACTGACGAATTTGCTCACTCGGCTGACTTCAACGAATATCGGGATCGTATTGGTGGACTTCTCCTTTTACCCAAAACCTTCAATAGTAGTTATGGTTCACTTCCATATGAAGAAAAGCTTAAACATTACAATACCCAGAACTTACTTGCTCGCTCGCTGCATCCACTTTGTTATGACCATAACCCAGGATTCCTAGCCTTCAGGGCCAGGAGTGGTCTGCCGTTCAAACCACATGAGCAGTTTAGGAAGGCGGACTTAGAGGAGCGCGGTGTTCTCTATCGGAAGATTGCAGAGAAGATATGGGATCCTGACCAGCTTCTGAGGGAGGTAGGACCATAATCATGAAGCTGAAGCCATACCCTCAGTATAAGGAATCGGGCGTCCCGTGGTTGGGGATGATTCCAAAGCATTGGGAAGCGCGACCCTTAAAGCGTTGGGTTACGATCAACGGAAAGGTCTTAACTGGGAAGGAAGACCCAGATTATGGGTTCAAGTATATCGACATAGGCTCAGTTGGAGAAGGCAGTCTGACAGCTTCTCCTAGACATATGCGGTTTGCTGTTGCGCCATCACGTGCGCGGCGCGTCTTACGAGCTGGAGATACATTGATTTCAACAGTTCGTCCTTACCTGAAGGCTATTTACTATGTTGAACCAAGTCAAGATGATCTAGTTGCGTCGACTGGGTTTGCCGTGCTTACACCCCCTCCTACTCTGGATGGGCGCTGCCTATTCTGCTCCGTGCTAAGTGAACCATTTATCAGGCTTGCTACAATGCACTCAGTTGGTGCAAGTTACCCAGCGATTGAACCATCGAGACTTGGATGTTTGCCAGTTGCCATGCCTCCAACGTTAGAAGAGCAGTCGCGAATTAGCGCATACTTGGGGTTACAACAGGGGTTAATCCAACATATTATCCATTCCAAGCGCCAACAGATCAAGCTTCTCAACGAGCAGAAGCAGGTTATCATCAACCAAGCTGTTACGAGAGGCCTTGACCCAAACGTTCGGATGAAGCCTTCAGGTGTAGAGTGGATTGGGGATGTGCCTGAGCATTGGCAAATGACTAGGCTTAAGTACTTAGCTCAGTTTGTCAGTGGAGGGACACCAAGCACGAGCACACCGTCTTTCTGGAATGGCAATATCCCGTGGGTGTCTCCAAAAGACATGAAGTATTTCGAAATTCGTGATACAAGAGATCATGTCACAGAACGGGCTATACAAGCCGGGAAAACTGCCTTGGTTCCTGCAGGGGCTGTGCTTATGGTCGTTAGATCAGGTATTTTACAGCGGACAATACCCGTTGCAGTAGCATGTCGTGAGGTCGCGATTAATCAAGATTTGAAGGCAATAATAGTTGACGATGCGCTATTAGTGCCGGAATTCCTGTCCATGGTCGTTATCGGAAACCAGCAAGCTCTACTTGCTCTTTGGCGCAAGCAAGGTGCGACAGTTGAGAGCCTTGAGTACAAATGGATTCTT
>JAAYRV010000162.1 GCA_012518595.1 Bacillota bacterium | reverse complement strand
GGATGCCTTGCCAATCAAAGCAAACCCCAGCTCAAGGGCTTTGTCGGTTATGTTTTGCATAGTCAGCGATTTGCTCACTTAAACCACCGCCCCGGATCTTTCCGGCAACATGTTTTCTTGGGTCAAGTCTACTTCCCTTCCCCATTTCGGCTCCACGCATAAAACCAGCCCGGGCGGTCCTCGAAAAGACGCAGTCCCCGGGCTCTGGCATTGTAGATCATAAATCCATAAGCCTTTATTTGATACCCATTAGTGGCACGTGCTACACGAACCACCACTGCAGGTTCCGCATCCACCTGAACCTGCAACACCGGTCTTGAAACCGCTTCCTCCGCTGTATGCGAAAGTTGATATAAGGCGCTTGACTTCATTGCTTTTGCAATTTGGACAAGTCACATTAGAATCATCACATGATCTCAGTAACTCCTCGAACTTGGTGCCGCACTCTCTGCATTTAAATTCAAAAATCGGCATGATATGCGCCCCCCTTCCTATGGAGCATTATACTTCTACAGGCGCCTTCAAATCAACATGCACCATAAAAGCATAGGCCACGGAATCAACTTCGACGGAGTCTTGCAAGTTCATTCCTAAGTTTTGAGTCAAAGGGTTCCACGTCGAGAGCTTTCTGAATTGCGGAAATAGCTTCTGCTTTGTTTCCCATAGCCTCATATACCATGGCCAGATGGTAGTAGGCAGTTGTCAGAGCTTTCTTGTCAGGAAACAGGGAATCAAACAGCAATGCCCTTCTGATAGTCCGTTCTGCTTCATCCAGATTGCCCGACTTGAAGTAAGCCCATCCTAAGCTGTCCATGTACACGGGGTTCGCAGGATCCCTATTTACCGCTGTCTCAATAAGGGCTGTTCCTCTCTTGATGTCACGTTCCGTATCTGCAAGGATGAATCCAAGATTGTTGTAAGCAGGCAGAAAGCCCGGCGCCTCTGACAAAACTACCTCCAGGGTATTAATGGCTTTATCTACGTCATCAGTCAGCCAATAGCACAGTCCCAGATTGCATCTGGCTTCAATGTTCTCCGGAGCCAGTTCAATAACGCGTTCATAGGCCTTTAGCGCCTTATCATAATTCTTCTTCGAATATGCGGATTCAGCTTCTTTCAATTTAGCCCTCATATCTTCGGCTTCTTGTATGATGAAGTCCTCATCCTTGACGCCTGTATTCACCTGGATATCTCTTATGACCTGATCGACAGTGCCGAACTCTGTCAAAAGGTTAACCTTGGTAGGAAGATATAATCCCCTATCCACTTGAGTTACGGTAATCTCTCCTCTTACGTCGCCTTTCAGGTCAAACACTGTCAGTATGTAGCTGTCCCAGTTACCCCTATCCCCCTGATCCACATTCTTAAGCTTAAGGAGTGTCCGCTCGCTAAGGATATCTGCGGTTTCTGCTTGGAGAATCAGGTATTTTATGTTGTCAATCCAAAAGACTTCAGGCTCCTTTGCCGGCTCCTGTCGATTCCCGGCAACTAATACATAAGCGACCCTGTTTTCCATAGTCACCTTGTTACTGAGCGTGACATCGTATGTTTGACCAATGTTGTCTCTGGCGAACTTCAGCATGAACCGGAGAGTTTCAAGGCCTTGCACTGTCAGTGAGTCATAGGCTTTCCATGTACCGTCCTTCGCGACCACAACACCTGAGCCTTTTGATTGCACGACCTTGGTACCTTCATAATCTGCCGGAGCCAGGTAAGTCATGCTGTACTTGTCAGGACGCTTAAAGACCACTTTTGCTACGACAGTCTCGCTTACGCCTTTTCTATTATATACAGATTCCAGAATGCACTCGAAGTCTTTTATTCGAGCTGTCGCTTGCGACATTTGTTTCAGGAAACTCTCAACATTGACCTCTTCCGCAAATACTCCCGATATGCCGGCCAGAAGTACCAAGGCAATAATAACCATGACGACCCTGGCAAGCTTAGTTCTAAAAGAATTCTTTCTTATACTCACAGCTCTTCTTCCCCCATTATCCCCTTAAATGGCATAACCTGGCCAAGGGATGCGCACTTAATATCATAGTTATAAAACTAAACCTTCGCCGGAAGCAGCATGGATTCCTGCTAGACTCGATTTTTCTTCATGGGAAGCCTCCCTCATAGTTCCAGTCCAAGCATAGTCTGGAGCATGCGTGCATTTTCAGCAGCCTGCCCCGAATGGCAATTATTAAAAAATACATATGTCTTCTCCGTCTTGTCTGCCACCTGCCGTATCTTGGGGATCCACTCTTTGAGTTCAGCTTCTTGATAAAGATAATCATAGCGTTCTCCCGGAGTGTCATGTTTCCACCATTTCTTTGCATTCCGGCCATGAAACCTCACATAGCCCAAGGCAGAGGTGGCTTCAGCAATGGGCGGGACAAGTCCCGGGAGTCTCGGCTCATCAACTGCGCAGAACCCAAGACTGTGTGAGCGGAGCAAATCAAAGGTTTCATTAGTTATCC
>JAAYRV010000161.1 GCA_012518595.1 Bacillota bacterium | reverse complement strand
CATTGCCCCTGCATGGTACCCTTGCTCGTAGAGTGGCGTTCTGATTGATGTAAGGCCCGGCCACATCGCTCTGGTAGTTGCAAAATCGTCACCTGACACAAAATCAATGTCAACACCGGGTGTCAATCCATGCTCTCGTAGTGCCCTGAGCGCACCCATAGCCATGGGATCGCTCATGCATAAGATGCCGTCAATACCGGACACATCTCTAAGCAACCTGCATGCCTGTTCATAGCCTGATTCCACAGAATAATCGCCTGCAAGTATCAAAGACTCATCCACCGGAAGATCCGCTTCCCGGTATGCACGGCGATATCCCTCTTCTGCACTGGTCTTCGCAATGTGGAAAAAGCCTAAAGGCTCACGAATCAATCCTATGCGCCTGGATCCCTGATCAATCATGTACTTGGTAGCAAGATGGCAAACATAAGACGAATCAGTGTCTACAAAGTTGTGATCCTGCCCTGAATAGCACATGGAAAGGGACACATACCTAATCTTCAGGCGGTCGAATTCCTTAATCAATGTATCCACGCCTTCCATAGCGTATAGGATTACCCCATCTACAGTGCGGTTTTTCGTGAGCCTGCTAAGTTCGTGCAATACTAATTCCCGCGTTTGAGGCACAGCCAAAACTAGGTCGTAACCTCGTTCAGAAAGGGCTCTATGGGCGCCGTTTGTCTGTGCCCACATCCCTGGGTCTTGGAACACGAAGTCGCTGCCATAGGGGATTACCAGGCCTACTGACTTCCTACGCCGCTGGCGCAAGCCTTTTGCTGCAGAATCAGGGTGAAAGTCAAGTTCAGCAATGGCTGCTAAAACCTTTCGCCTGGTATCAGGCGCAACCAAGGATGAGTTATTTATCACGCGTGAGACAGTTTTTGCAGATACACCTGCCAGGTCCGCTACGTCGTATATGGTACTCCTGCTTCGCACCTGATTAGCACCCCCGGAATTTTGAGTCCCACGGCACACTGCGCATATAGATTAGCCTGCCTACATCCAAGATACGGTCTCGTACTATACTTATAAGATTCATAACTTACCTGCAACTTACCAGGTTTACAGCTTACCAGGCTTACAACGTACAGCACTTACGTGAGACGAACCTATAACGTGCCTGGGCTCATGACATCGATGTCATCATTATATATATATGCCACCGTTTATCGAATTCCTTCTATTCAATGAAGTTTTTTCATCACAATGAGAGACCTTGTAAGATAAAGAATCTACACAGGGTCTTAGGCACAGCGGGAATTCTACTCTTTCCCGCCTCGTCGGACATCCTGCATTCGATTCCGAACATGTGAGAGTATGGCTTCAGTTGTCTTGACTGCTTTCTCTGCATCCCAAGCATCAAAAGCCTCTGCAGGAATCCCACCTGGGAGACTATCTGGGTACCGGGTAGGGATATAGTACTTATCAAGACTGGCGCCAAGGGGAATCATGGATTCAAAGGTTGTATCAAGTTTAGCGGCGTCTCTGCAAAGCTCTGCCACGGAATGGCCCCATACTGCCTCCGCTCCACAAGCGAGCAAGAACGCTTTGACCCCCTTTTCTGCTGATTGTTGGCTCAAAAAGCAAGCGAGTCCATATCGCTTCCCTGTCACGACAAAATGGGCATCATCGAGATCATGCTCCGCTTGGCGCAGCCAACGAAGGGCATCATCAGCGCTTTGCATCGTAAACGACACTCCCCTCTTCCAGAGCCTGTTTATGAAAGCCCCGGTTAACACTTAAATGAGCCCATTCCTCAGGAGTATAAACCAAAAGATCAACAGGCGTGCCGGGCGGAAACAGACTTATTAAATCGTCTGCCCGGTGCACAAATGGCTTCTCCGTGGGACGGACTACGATCAGATCAATATCACTTTTTGAACGCAGTGAGCCACGAGCATGGGATCCAAAGTGAATTACCAGTTCGACATCAGTAGCAGGTAAAGCGCTTAGAAACTGCCGGAGAGCGGCATCCAGCGTCTCTTTTCTCTCTTTTGCCTGCGACATTCGAAAACCCATGCCCCATACCTCCAACCGATTTCAAGCAATGTCAGGAATCTCGATTATCCCTATTAATCTTCATAATAACCAGCTTAATAACCCCTTCAGCAAGATCCTTCGCTTGCATAGCTTCTTCAGGGTCGTCGT
>JAAYRV010000023.1 GCA_012518595.1 Bacillota bacterium | reverse complement strand
GCGTATTTAACCGCGTTATCCAATGTAAGGGCAGACCCTGCAAGATTCCCGGAAGGAAGCCTGACTGCTCCGTCACGGTAGATGACCTTCTGCCCGCCTAGTTCATACTCACCGTACGGCATACCTGCAGCCATTGTCGCATCTGTTATCAGGGCAAGCCTATCTATCCCTTTACACTTCATGAGTATCTTGGCAGCAGCATGATGAATATGAAATCCATCAAGGATCACATCTGCAGTAAGTCTATTACAGGCGAGCATCGCCCCGACCATCCCGGGATGTCTGTGGTTGAAGCCGCTCATGGCGTTATAGGCATGAGTGATGTGGGTTGCTCCAGCTTCAACCGCTTCAATAACCTCGTCGTATGTAGCACATGAATGCCCGAGAGAAACTTTGATCCCCATGCCTACCGAATGTCTTATAAGCTCCAAAGCCCCCGGCATCTCCGGCGCCATGGTAATCATTCTGATATTCCCGGAGGATGCCTCGATGAGTTCGTCCAGTTCCTCTATGGAAGGCGCCCGTATAGTTGCTATGGGTTGAGCTCCTTTACGTTCAGGATTGAGCCACGGCCCTTCAAGGTGAACCCCTAGAATTTCAGCGCCTGAACAGGCCTTAGCTCCTGAGCTGTCTCCGATTAATCTTGAGGTTCGAAGAAGGGTTTCAGTAGAAGCTGACATAGTCGTAGGGAGAATTCCGGTAGTGCCGTGGGAGGCATGGGAAAGACACATCTTCTCGAGAGAGTCATAAGTCCCGTCTTCTGTGTCACATCCCCCTCCGCCATGGGAATGAATATCAATAAACCCGGGTACAAGCGTCAAACCGGTACCTTCGATAACCTCATACTCATACCCTTGATTCTGGAAAAGCTCGCTTTCACTTCCTGCGTCCTCCATGGAACTGATTCTTGCTATGACACCATCCTGTGTTATAAGAATCCCGGATTCCATCATACCGTAGGGAGTGAGTATGTTAGCGCCTTTTATTATCATGATTAGCCTCCTTCCAAGCACGAAGCGGAAGGTTTGATCCTTGCCAGCGAAGCTCTTGCGCGAGCTGCTACGTTTTCATCAATGTCATGCCCAAGATCGCGAATTCCAAGAAAATACGCGCCTGCCACAGGAGGGAATTCAGGCTCAACAAGCTCTGACATGGGAGCTACTTTTGCAAGTTCTCTCATAAGCGCATTAGTAACTTTGCTTCCTGACTTGAAAACGCCACCTGCAGTCACACATGGGAATGCCACGCCTTCCATACCAAGAGCCTTTGCCACTGCGCCGGCTGCAATCCCCAGTTCAGCGCCGGCTTGCTCCAGTATCCGTAAGGCTGTTTCATCCCCCTCTTCCGCTGCCTCCGCCACTATTATTGAAAGGTCCGCAACATCAATTCTATCGAACCCGTCAATATATGCCAACCTTACCAACCCATCCACACTGTCTATACTGAAATGGTCAAATATTGCTTGGGACAACAACGTAGGTTGCCCGCGGCCGTCTTCAGCTCGCGTCACGGAGTTGAGGGCTTTAAGCCCGATATAATAGGCGCTGCCTTCATCACCTAGGACATATCCCCAACCCCCTGACCTCGCCCGTTTTCCTTCTTCATTAACGCCAAAGGCTATTGAGCCTGTACCTGCAATTACCACGATGCCCGGCTTACCCATTGTGCCACCGGCCAGAGCTATTATAGCGTCATTATCCACCACAACTTTTTTTGCCGTTCCTACATTTCGCAGAGCCGTACCCACCTGCTCCCGTTCCCCGGGTCTATCTACGCCTGCAATGCCTATCCACATGACCTCAAATCCATGTTTCTCATGTGGCCAGTACCCATCCACTGCGTGGAGCAGTTCTCTTATGACCTGAACCACCCCGTCTGCACCTACCAACTGGTAGTTAGCAGGACCTGATACCAGCTTTGCAAGGATCTCCCCTTCAGTCGTGCCGATTACACAATCGGTTTTTGTGCCTCCTGCGTCTATTGCAATGATAAGACCCATGTCTTAGTTCAGCGCCTTCCTTCTTTTTCGTAGGAATTCAGTTATCTTACGGACATCTGTATTAAGCACGTACTCGCTTTCAAGGCCCACTGATTTCACGAGTTTGATTGCTCTGTCAAAATTGCCTACCAAAGACGTATGATGAGCGTCACTGCTAATTATGACTTTTGCGCCGTATTCTGCTGCAAGCTCCGCAAATTCCACGCAGTTTTCCATACTCCCTAATCTGCTGACGGTAAGGGACGCGTTATTAATTTCTATTAGTTTGCCCAGGTCAAAAGCTGCGGCGACTACCTCTCTGGCGTCCACCGGGAAAACAGGATTCCCTGGATGTACAATGCCGTCTACATGGGGATTTTCCAAGGCCCCTATTATTGCCTGAGTGTTTTCAAGAACCCCGTTGCCTTCATAACCTGTATGACTGTGGAATCCGGCAAGTACGATATCCAACTGAGCCAGCATATGATCAGGCAAATCAAGTTCACCCGATAAGCCGATTATGTTCGCTTCAATACCTTTTAGCACCTGAACACCGGCAATTGTAGGCGGGAGTACACGCAAATTGCCAAAGTAGTACAGGTGAGGCCCGTCCGGCATGCTGGGTCCATGATCTGTAATTGCAATCATTTCCAAACCTATATCCGCTGCAGCCTGCGCCATTTCATTGATGGTGCAATAAGCATGTCCCGTTGCTACGGAATGAATGTGAAGATCTGCTACAAGTCTCATTAATTGTCCTCCCCGATCCTGAGGCCTGCGCCGGAGCCTATGCTGAACCCCGGAACATCATCTCAGGCGAAGAGATTCAACACTTACCGCCGAATCCCTGCTTTCCCATGAAAGCGGTGAAGTCGATCTGAGGGAAGACAGCATCAATAGACTCAAGCTGCTCTAAGTAGTTGACAATGTCAGGCGATATCGCATCCCCGGTCAAGGCATGGACAAGCCTGTCAAATCTGTGTTTGTGTTCGAGGAATCTCCTTTCGCCGTAATCCCTGGCTTGTTCCGTGGTAACAAGAAACGGCCAGTCGCTGCTCTGAAGCAGCATCGCCTCTCGAGCTACCTGCTTTAGAATCCTGTCTCTTAAGGATGAATTATCGTCCGCTTGTCGTTCTCGATTACTTACTTTCAATGTCATGCCTTCAATTTCCTTTTCGGCATTATGAATTTCTTGCCACATCCAGTTGGTTAAATCATTGTCCCAGATATAGTGGGCTCCTCCAAGACCCCATGAACTCTCAAGCAAGTCGATCTCTTCGTTAGGCGGGTGTTTCTCCAGGTAATTTGAAGCGGATACAACTTCTACATGAGGACTCTTGCTGAGACCTTCCAATGCCCACCTCAACCAGTCAAGACCCTCCATCCACCAATGTCCGAACAGCTCCACATCAAACGGCGCCACAATCACTCCTTGTTTCCCGGTTTCTCCGTTGAACTCCAGTAGGAGCCTTTCCACTAAGTCCACAAAGTGATTCGCGTGTTCCTTCGCCCGTCCGAGAGCAGCATCAGGATGATATACTTCCTTTGCGGAGATATCCACCAATCGACTTGTCACCTTCCAGTAGCTAAAACCGGAAACCGGGTCACGCCTGTGAAACTCCCGGTAATTGCCGTCACCCGGGTAACCCCATTCTGAAGACCATACCTGCAGAGCGGTGCGTTGATTCCGTCCGAGAACGGCAATATCAGAGCCGGAAACCAAATATGGCAGATAGGCGGTGTAATCTCGTTTTGCGGCAGCAGCTCGCGCTTGCGGCTTTCTCATGACTCTGTCTGAATATACATCTATCGGAGAACCACCTTCGATAGCATGAGCATCCACCACGAAACAAGAATAACCCAAGTCTGCAAGAACCCTGTCAACACCGGATGACTCTGTCGGAGGGCGATACCCGCACTCCGGCAACCATATTCCTTGCGGAGAGCGTCCGAAACTTCGGGAGTAAACATCATATCCGAGCTTAAGCTGGGAGTAAATAGAAGTGTCAGTGGAGAGCAAAGGTAAATATGCGTGCGTCGCAGCTCCGGCCAGGATTTGAATTAACCCTCTGTCTTGAAGCGCTTTGAAGGCATTCACCAGGTCTCGGTTATGTCGAAGG
>JAAYRV010000160.1 GCA_012518595.1 Bacillota bacterium | reverse complement strand
TCCAAATGGGAAGACGACATGTCATGGGAATTTGAACTCATTCATGACAAGATGATCCTTGAGAATCCTTCAGGTGATATCCAGCATTTTGAAGTATCCCACGGATACAATTATCTATTGGTGAACCGTGGATGCCAACGGGGCAAGCAGGTATATCGCGTAGGCGGGGGCATCATTTTGAGCCACCCTGAATCCAGAATCAGAAGGAAATCCCACGGTGACTTCAGATTCTTGAGAGGGTTTTACGTATCAGGCATTGGTGCACAAGCAGCAGTGCAGCAAAACATAGATATCTATGGCCCTGTTTACGGGATTCTGGAAGGGAAGGTAACAGCAGCCTGGGCCAGAGTGCCTGTGGCGGACGGCTTCGCAGATGTGCCTGCCCTTGCTGCCCATGGCCTTTTCGGACTGGGTGTAAAGTGGTGAATTAGAGACGATACGTAGTCTTTCTTAGATAGTCATAATATGGTAATGCTTCCTAATATGGCAGTGGCTACCATCGTATCTCAAGGATCCTGCTGCTTCCCATAACCTGGTTTGCAGACCAGACGCCCAGAGCTGCGCCTACCAAGACATCGCTGGGCCAGTGGTAATGGACATATATGCGAGATACCGCGATCACAGAAGCGCAGGCATAGAACACATATTTATACTCAGGATACTGCTTCGCCAGGACAGTCGCAAGAGCAAAAGCGGTAGCGCTGTGCCCTGAAGGCATTGAATTGTAGTTGTCACTAATCCTGGGCCCGGCAAAAGAGTACGGCCCTTCACCAGTCCATGGCCTGGCCCGACCAAACGCTGTTTTCAATGTCAAGCAGGCTATCCCTGAATAAGCTATTGCATTTGCTCCAAGATAGGCAGTCTCAGGGTCCTTTGTCGATATTAGCCCACAAATTGCAAGCGCTGACAGGCTATTACCCAATTCAGTTACAATTGCGCTAACATGCCGGGCCTCGGGAGTCTTAGGTCCGGCATTAATCCTGTTATAGACATCCTGGTCAACCAGGAGCAACGAGCCTCCACCCACCAAGAGGAGACACAGGTCGGGTTTATTGATTTCAATAGGAGACGTATAGATGTTATGAAGGTCAGTCAGGATCCGAACATTCTTGTCGTCGGCGTACCCTACTTGCAGGCATCCTGGATCTTGTAAAGAAGCATCAGAAGCGCCTGTAGCGTTATCTGACGGAAGTTCTGTATCGACCTTAGTGTGCCCGGCAACATCAAGAGAAAGCGCTGTATGGCACTTCTTGAACCTGGAGACGTCGCAGAAGGACGTATTACCGATACCTCCATCGATGGCAATGCCTCTATCGATAGCGATGCTTCCGTCGATAGAATTGCCTCTTACAAATACTGCCGATGCAGAGACCTTGGGAGACATAAGAAGCGCTAATCCCAAACAACACCCAAGAAGCAGAACCATGGCTACTAAAAACGAAGTTCTTTGCATGACTTCCCTCTCTTGCATTGTGCTTAACTTGCGCTTAACCCTTGCTCTGTGTTTAACCTTCTTCTCCTACGCTTGACTCGCTCAACATACCGGTTTACAGGTTTAACTGCGGTATCCCTTAGGATGACTCTTATGCCACTCCCAGGCTGTAGCGATTATGTCCTCTAAGTCAGGAAATCTCGGTGTCCATCCCAGTTCGTCTTTTATCTTGTCTGAACTTGCAACAAGGACTGCAGGATCCCCCGGACGCCTCGGCGCGTCTACCGCAGGAATCTCCCGGCCTGTTATACGCCGTGCAGTCTCTATCACCTGGCGAACTGTGTACCCTTGGCCGTTGCCTAGGTTATAGATACGTGATCCTGCACCTTCCACCAAGGCCTCAGCAGCCAGAGTATGTGCGGAGGCAAGGTCTGAGACATGGATATAATCCCGGACACAGGTCCCGTCAGGCGTATCATAGTCCTGGCCAAATACTTGAAGCCGAGGACGCAGTCCCAGCGCGGTCATGAGCACAAGTGGAATGAGCTGAGTCTCAGGATCGTGATCCTCACCAATGTCTCCTTCGGGATGAGCGCCTGCAGCGTTGAAATAGCGAAGAGAGGCATAACGAAGGCCATACGCTCTGTCATAGGCAGCCAAGATCGTCTCAACCATGAGTTTTGTTTCGCCGTAGACGTTAGTAGGTAGACACCTTGCATCTTCATCCACCGGAATTCTCTCAGGTTCACCGTAGACAGCAGCGGAAGACGAAAAGACTATATGACGGATCCCTTCGTGAACCATGGTATCAAGAAGAACAAGGGTTTTCCTTACATTGTTGTGGTAGTACTTGGCAGGATCAGTCATGGATTCAGCTACTGATGTGTACGCTGCGAAATTCATGACCACATCAGGCTTGTACTGCGCAAACACCGAACTCAAAGTGACAGGATCCCCAATATCCCCTTGAATGAGTTCGCATCCTGCCACTGCTTGGGTATGACCATGTTCCAAGCTATCATACACTACGACCGAATGGCCGGCCTCTTTCAGCTCCCGGACTACATGGCTTCCTATGTAACCCGCCCCTCCTGCAACAAGCACATTCACAGCTTCTCCCCCTATATGGATAATCCTATTTCTCAGTTACCTGAGTTACCTGGTGAATTTCATGTCTATGCCGAATAACTGCTGCTTCTTGTTCCATGTGGCGCAAATATCGTAGCAGTGGTTATGGTGCATGAGAAGAACGCCTATATCGTCAACACTCTGCTTCTTGAAAT
>JAAYRV010000159.1 GCA_012518595.1 Bacillota bacterium | reverse complement strand
TGGCAGCACATACTATACCTCGGGGTTATGGGAGCAGCCATCTGCCTGAGGCATATCCCGGACGCGCGCGCTGGGTGACGGGCGGCACTCCGGCTCCAATTTAGATTCAAAGTCACCGGATTATCCAAGAGTTCAGCGATTTCTCCCGCCTTGCTTCCACGTGTCTGAATCTTAGCTTACACTCTACGGCTTCACGAATCACGCCCGGCTATAGATACGCCTTCTATAAGACAGTAAGGCAAAATCATCTGGCCGAGGTTCTTGGTTTCTTTGCTTACGGCTAAAAGATTCGACTTTAGATGAGTGAAAACGTTCAAAGAAAACATGCAATCTTTCACCCGGCCGACCTTCTTGCCGTCTATCACCAGATATCCAAGGGCAATGTTTCCGGTGACTGTTCCTGTATAGGGATTACCTGCCCATGCCCCCATTGTCTGGTCAATGACGATCCCCTTTTTCATTCCCTTAAGAAGGTTCTCCCAACGTGTGTCACCAGGACATACGAGAAGGTTGTTGGGGCCGGCACCTCCCGGCGAGCCGGTGCCAATAGGCTGCCTTCCAAGCCTTTGTGCGGATTCAAGGTCCAGGAGATATTCTCGAAGCACGCCGTTTTCGATTAAAGGCGTTCTCCGGCATGCAACGCCTTGGTTGTCATAGAGTTGGCTTCCAAGGCCTCCGTCAAGGGTCCCGTCTTCTATCAGCGAAAAGGATGGCGCGAATATTCCCTCGCCAAGCCTGTCCTTCAAGGGGCTGATTCCTCTCATAACAGCTCGCCCATTAAGGCATGCTATGATCGGTGCCACGATGTCAGCAAACCCCATGGGAGTGAAAGCTACATTATATAGCCCGGGTTCAACAGACACGTTCTTCCGGCCAATATCAAAATCCTCTTTAAGTTTCGTCTTCATCTTTGATAGGTCATATTCCATGCCTGTGGATGCATCCCAATCCCACGAGCTGAGTAGATTTTGCCCTTCCACAAATTGAAACCCGGATGAAATGACGAAAGCAGTCTTCCTAAAATGCGCGTCAAGTCCATGGGTATTGCCAATGGTCTCTTGTGCAACACTTTTTTGAATCCCGACTGATCCGTTTATGGAAGGATCCAGCGACTTGATAAAGTTCGCAAGCTCTTCGCCTAAAGAGATCATTTCATCAACGGTGAGGTCCTGAACATCCCGGTGAAAAACTTTAGGGTCAGCGTGGGGTTCCGGCTGAGGAAATCCGTAACTCACTTTTGAGCCGTATTCCGCCACATTCACGGCGTTTTCCAGGACTTCATCTTCACCGTCTGCCCGTGTGGAATTGGCTACGCCAAGTTTGCCTTCTTTGATGACCTGTAAGTTCATGTTTAACGATTCCGTATTTCTTATTGTCTTCAACCTGTTAAAGTCGAAAGAAACCGACGTGTGCTTGGTCTCCGACATAATCAAGGTGGCTTCCAATCGTCTGGAAACAGCGTTGTCTAGGAGTTTCTTCATTTCTTCTCACCTCCGATAACCACCTTCTGAATGCGTATGTGGGGTGAACCCTGGGCTACCGGCAG
>JAAYRV010000158.1 GCA_012518595.1 Bacillota bacterium | reverse complement strand
GAGCCCTGCCGGTTTTCTTGACTTGTCCACGAATGCAAGTATATAATGGGTGCGTGGGTCGAGCTACATCAGATCAGGGAGGCGTTATCCGTGAGTGCTAGGCTTGAACGCGAAACGTCTTTTATTTGTGATTATGATGAAATGCTCGACGAGGAGATTGTCGAGGCTGCGAGGAATGGGGAGAAGGAGGCAGAAGAGTACCTTATCATCAAGTATAAGAATTTTGTCCGAGCAAAGGCGCGTTCCTATTTCCTTATAGGCGCCGACCGCGACGACATAATTCAGGAAGGCATGATAGGCCTGTTTAAGGCTATTCGTGACTTTCGCAGTGATAAGTTAGCCTCTTTCCGAGCATTTGCCGAGCTTTGTATCACTCGGCAAATCATCACCGCAATTAAGACTGCGACTCGTCAGAAGCATATTCCCCTCAATTCATATATCTCTCTTAATAAGCCCATATATGATGAGGAATCCGATCGTACACTCTTAGACGTAATTTCCGGCAACAAGATTACCGACCCTGAGGAGCTGGTAATTAGCAGAGAAGAGTTTAACGACATTGAGTCAAAAATGGAGGAGTTCCTGAGTGATCTTGAATGGCAGGTCCTTGTTGCGTACCTTGACGGTAAGTCGTATCAGGAGATTGCCGCTGAGTTAAACAGGCATGTGAAATCCATAGACAATGCCTTACAACGAGTAAAGCGAAAGCTTGAGAGATATATAGAAAAACGTAATGAGTACATATAGTACTGGTGAAAGCTAGTACATATGGTACTGAACTAAATGTACGGTGCTGAAACGCAACTATATGCGGAGACTAAGGGCCCTGGAAGGGCCCTCTTCCGTCAAGTGTGCCTGAAAAATTGTCCGGTGAAGTTGACAGACGAACTTCCCGTGACTAGAATAGTAAATAGCATAGGATACGACAGTAAGCCGACGTAGCTCAATTGGCAGAGCAGCTGATTTGTAATCAGCAGGTTACCGGTTCAAGTCCGGTCGTCGGCTCCAGTTATTTCACCTGCTGGAAAGCTTGAGCTGTGGGATGCATTCCCACGGCGTCTTTGTTTTTGGCACTCAATCGGCACTCAATGACTTAAAGCCCAGCTACAGGCGTTGCTTGTACACGCAAACGTACAGGCTAAGTACCTAGAAAGACGCACCCCGGGGTGAATTGCTCCAGCGCTTCAGGCCTGTCTTTGTTTGCCGGACAAGAGCGAGATCAGGCGGTCACTCGGGTAAAACTGGGTAAATCAGGCGATTGCCAGGATTCGTCGTTCCTTTTGAGGTTTTTCTGGCAACTACCGCGTCCGTATCCTGTTTTCGATAAAAGTGTAGACTCCAAGCGGTATATGTTCTGATTGTCTGGGGTTCACTGACGGAGTGGCAATTGGGTGAGCCGATTTACCTTCCACTGCGACATCGGCTTACCGGTTGGCGCTATTTAGTGCGTTTTCTATTGCTCGCAATATCACCTTACTGCTGTACGTGGCACCGGAGACTGCATCCACTGCCAGGGTCTGAGATTCTACAACTCTGGCAGGTATTACTTCAGCTGAAGTCCCCCGGCCGTTTATGTGTTTCGTTAGTTCAATGTTGCTTATCCTATGGTCCTTTATGGTCACCTTGACTTCAGCGGTCACCGGGAATACATGATAGCTACCTATGTAGATGCCGTCCGCTGCTTCGGATATATCTACATCGGATATAGGTGTGGCAGCTAATTGCTCCAGATTCGCCCCAATAGTCTTTACGTATGATTTAACAGTTGTTACCCCAAAATAGATGATAACGATGATTACCGCCAGGGTAATTAGGAATACCGGTTGTTTCCTTCTCATATGATACACCTCTGCTAAGCCTTCATGACTGATTTCACCCAGGTTGAGGCGCGTTCAAGTTCATTATCTTTCAGTGGGCCTTCGGATCCCTTAACAAAGAATCCTTCAGAACAGAGAGCGTTCCCGATTGCCAAAGCCACCTGCTTAGTATTGCCGAAAAACGAATCATACACTACTAAGGCTTTCATCTCCCGTCGCTACCCCCCTCACGATTGTGAATACCGGTTGCGGAGCCAGTGGTGTGTCCGAATTTTCGTACAAAGCTGTGGATCTCCGTTCGACATCGATTAGTCTATTTCCTGTCGCTCGCCCGATCGTTTGCCCTCTACTTCGGTCCAGGGTATGATCTTTATGAGAGTGGGTGATTGGACTGCAAGAGCAGGAACTCGCAGCCTACTGCCTTGGTACATCTGAAAAAGACTATCAGACAATGGAATATCTCTATTGAACGTTTACGTAGAATTGAGGAGTTGAGGGCATGGCTAATGAGCAGGCTTACGAGCTAAGCAAGAGGTTATCCCCAACGTTCGTCCATGCGGAACTCACAGACCGCTACGAATTGACAGTATGCATCTGGAGGCTTTCCGAGAGGGCTGACGAGATATGACGCGCTATGCTTGGAACCAAGACTG
>JAAYRV010000157.1 GCA_012518595.1 Bacillota bacterium | reverse complement strand
ATTCGCATTTATCACTCTGTCGTTGGCTATGTGACAAAATTAGACAGCCTCTGGAGGCGAAATGCTGGGTGGGTTATAGGGTTAAGAGGATTGGCCTTGTTCTTGGTGACGTAGTGTGCATATTGATAAGCTTTGCCCTGGCATTGCTTGTACGCTTTGACTTCAGCTTCTCCAAAGCGCTTCCTTATTGGCACCTTGGATTGGGAAGATTTCCGATCCTTATTGTTATCAGGCTTTGTATCTATTACGTATTCGGATTATATAGCCGTCTTTGGCAGTTTGCCAGTGTCAAAGAAGCTCTGATTATTGCCTTGGCAGGGACGTTTGCTTCAATTGCTGATTACCTGCTTCTCCATAGATTTCAGCCTGGAGGTTTCCCTCGGAGCATCATATTCATGGCCTGGTCCCTAAATATATTTCTCACAGGCGGTATTCGTCTTTTTATGAGGGTGAGGCGGGAATGGGCTAACTATGTCACAGTAAGTAAACAAATGGCCAGATTAGGATTGGAACAAGCTGCATCCTCCGGCAACGCCCACAAGATTCTCATAGTAGGCGCAGGTGAAGCAGGTGTTATCGTTGCAAGGGAGCTTAGGGCTCATCCTGAGGTAGGCCAGGAAATTGTCGGCTTTGTTGATGACGATCCGTCTAAACAAGGGTACATCGTTGCAGGCTATCGAGTGCTTGGCACCAAAGAGGACCTTCCCGACCTGGTTGCGTCCCATGATGTGGAAGAGGTCATAATTGCTATGCCTTCTGTTCCGGGAACCGTTGTACGGCAAATAGTCAGTGCGTGCGACGGCTTGGGTGTGAAGGTATTAACGTTACCCGGTGTCTATGAGCTCCTTGACGGCAAGGTGGATGTCAGCCGAATCAGGGCAATTGACATACAAGACCTCCTAAGACGGGAAGAGGTAAAAGTAAACTTAGAAGAAATAGGCAGGTACCTGTCAGGCAGGAACGTGTTGGTGACAGGAGCAGGCGGATCCATTGGCAGGGAGCTTTCAAGACAAGTCGCAGGTTTCAGCCCTCGAAGTCTAATACTCCTTGGGCACGGGGAGAATGACATATATGAAGTCAATATTGAGCTTCGGGAGACTTTCCGGGACCTTAATATCATCCCGGTAATTGCAGACATCAGAAACGATGAGAGAATCGACTGGGTCTTTTCCTCGTACAAGCCTGACGTGGTATTCCATGCAGCAGCCCATAAACATGTTCCTCTGATGGAGTCGAACCCTGAAGAGGCGATCCGCAACAACGTTTTCGGAACGTGGAATGTGGCGTGCTCGGCAAAGCGGTATGGGGCTGAAAGATTCGTGCTTATTTCCACGGATAAGGCGGTCAATCCTACAAGTGTTATGGGATGTAGTAAACGAGCTGCAGAAATACTAATCCAGGCGTTGGCAAGGGGTAGTGGGACTAAGTTTATGGCAGTTCGATTTGGCAACGTCCTTGGAAGTCGAGGCAGCGTCATCCCTCTGTTCAAGCGGCAAATCAAAAGAGGCGGTCCTGTTACAGTAACCCATCCTGACATGGTGCGCTATTTCATGACTATTCCTGAAGCCGTACAACTGGTAATCCAAGCTGCCGCCATGGGAAAGGGCGGAGAGATCTTCATCCTTGACATGGGTGAACCTGTAAAGATTGTCGATCTTGCTCGGGACCTGATTCGGCTTTCAGGTTTTGACCCTGACGGAGAGATTGACATTGTGTTCACCGGTATCCGTCCCGGTGAAAAAATAGTTGAAGAACTTCTTACAGCGGAAGAAGGAACCGGCACAACCTTACATGAGCGGATATTTGTTGCTAAGGGAGAGGCTTTGCTTGACGACAATATCCAGGAGTTTCTCGACACATGCCAGAGGTTTGCAGGGGATAATCATGAAGGAGGAAAGGCCTTTGTAAGTTGGATTCGAAAAATCACCGCGTCAAAGACTACAGATGAGCGGTTATCACAGTCCGCAGGCGAGGCGGAAGGGTCACAATCGCCAAAACGACGGGCTGCGCTAGAATCGTTAAGACTGCGAAAAGAATCTACTGGGCAAGCAGTGTCGAAACTATCGAGATAATCTGCTGCGGAAGAAGCGAGAAAACAGTAAAGGCAGCACAATCTAAAGTCAGAAGATAATCCCGGACATAGCGGTTTGAGGGAGGCAGCATTACTTGATGACTTCGCTTCAGGCATTATTCGTTATTGCCGGTGTCGGATACATTATTGGTAGTCTCACTGTCAAAGAGATGCAACTGGGCGCATCCGGTGTTTTGCTGGTAGCGCTATTATTCGGACACATTGGATACGAACTTCCGCCTATCATCCGTGACCTGGGACTTGTTCTTTTTATAGTATCAGTAGGCCTCATCTCAGGACCGTCGTTTTTTCGCAATCTGAAACGAAATGCGTTGTCATATGGAGTCATTGCCGTAGCTATCATTGTATCCGCAACGGTATTAGCTTTAGCGCTCAGAACGGTTTTCGGTATTCCGAGAGAGCTGGCTACAGGCATATTTACCGGCGCGCTTACTACGACCCCGGGACTTGCTGCTGCTCTTGAGGTGACAGACAACCCTAATGTGTCAGTAGGCTACGGAATTGCATATCCCTTCGGAGTGATAGGCAAAGTCTTGCTTATCCAGGCTATTCCCATTCTGGCCGGAAAGAACCTCAAAGAAGAAGTAGCGAAGTATAAGTCGAAGAAACCGTTTGCCGGCAAATCAAGCCTTATCGTGCGAGAGTTCATTGTGGATAACCCTGAAGTGGACAGGAAGACCTTGGCAGAGTTGGATGTGGCTTCACGCACAGGGGCTGTTGTGTCCAGAGTCATGCGAGGCAAGCATATTGTTGCTGCATTAGGTGATACTCTTTTGCTTCAGGGTGATTATGTGCGCGCAGTAGGCACCCAGGAGTCACTCATGAGATTGGGAGAGCTTATTGGGCCTGTGGTGAAGCTGTCCATGGATGAGCCAGGGCTTGAAGTGCGTGACCTTACTGTGGAGAGCAACGAGGTGGCAGGCCGAAGATTGCAGGAGCTCGACGTGTACGAGAAGTACGGGGTGATATTGACCAGAATCATGAGGATGGGAATCGAGTTCACACCCAGCGGTAAGACGGTTCTTGAACTAAAAGATGTGGTGCGTGCTGTGGGGCCGAAATTTGCCCTTGACAGATTCCAGGAGTTTCTCGGGATTCAAAGGAGGATCCTTGGCAACACAGGGCTGGTGCCTTTATCCCTTGTTATCAGCCTAGGCATTTTCATCGGCAGGCTTCAAATACCCGTTCCGGGGATAGGCAGCGTCAGCTTGGGTTTGACCGGCGGACCCCTTTTGGCAAGTCTCATGATAGGGCATATCGGTTCGGTAGGCCCCTGGTCTCTCAGGCCGTCCGGCCAGTTCCTCGGGAACACGCGTGAATTTGGGCTTATGCTCTTTCTCGCCGGCGCGGGGGTTTCGGCAGGGCACGGTTTTGTCGAGACAGTGTCCAAGTATGGTTGGATACTGTTTTTTATGGGCGCTATTATCACGCTATTTCCTATGTTGCTCGGGTTTGTTGTTGCTCATAAAGGCTTCAAGCTGGATTTTATTGATACTATGGGCTGTATTTGCGGTGGAACCACAAGCACGCCTGCCCTGGGCGCGCTGATTTCTGCTGCAGGAACTGATGAAGTGGCTACGCCTTATGCAGCTATTTATCCTTTTGCTATGGTGCTGGTGGTGATTGCGTCTTCAGTCCTGGCAATGTTCTAGTATGCGAAATATCGAAGGGACGTCGTTCGGACGACATTGTTCCGACGACATCGTTCGGTAGGTAACAACGGCCGGCGAATGGGTTAGGGGGCTTATAGGCACAACGTCGTTGGCCAGGTTGCGTTCCGGCTTGGTGGGTAGTATAATATCAACAGCGTTTCAGGCAAAATGAATATGATAAGGACAGCTCTTATCAAGAGTGGTGGAGGGGCAGGCCCGATGAAACCCGGCAACCGGCAGACACTCTGTTAGTCTGCACGGTGCCAAGTCCTGCAGAACTTCCGTTCTGGAAGATGAGAGACAGATCGCCTCTTCCCGATACGGAAGGGGCTTTTTTGTGTGCTCTTGCAATAAAAGGGGGCTCGTGCTGTGGAGACACGACATGACAAGAATCAGCGCAAGTACAGACGATTAGTCACATCGGAATCAGTTACTGAAGGTCACCCGGATAAGCTTTGCGACAAAATCGCAGACTCAATACTCGATTCGATCTTGGAAGAGGATCCCGGCGCTCGAGTGGCTTGTGAGGTTGCGGTAACCACCGGCCTTGTTATGGTGATGGGTGAGATATCTACGCCGTGCTGGCACACTATGGCGAGAGTCGCAGATATTGTCCGCGAGACAGTGTTGGATATTGGATATTCAAGAGCGAAGTACGGGTTTGACGCGGAAACATGTGGAGTAGTCACTTCTATTAACGGGCAGTCCGGCGATATTGCTCAGGGTGTCAACAAGTCCCTCGAAGCGAGGCAGCTCGAGGCTGTCGGCGAGGAGAATGATTCGGGATTCAATCGGCTCGGCGCAGGTGACCAAGGGCTTATGTATGGCTATGCTACGCGTGAGACCCCGGAACTCATGCCTATGCCCATAATGGTCGCTCATAAGCTTGCCAAGAGGCTTGCAGAGGTTCGAAAGGAAGGCACGCTTGGTTATTTGAGGCCTGACGGGAAATCTTTGGTTACCATTGAATACGAAGGGGATATCCCAAAGAGGATAGAAGGAGTAGTTATAGCAGCTCAACATGATCCTGATGTCGGGTACAATGAACTTATGGAGGACATTGTGGAGCATGTAATCCGTCCGGTTGTCCCTGGACATCTTATGGACGATGGCACGAAGATTTTTGTGAATCCCACAGGCAGATTTGTGATAGGGGGGCCACAAGGAGACTCGGGCCTGACCGGACGCAAGATTATTGTGGATACATACGGCGGGGCGGCTCGTCACGGAGGTGGCTCTTTCTCAGGTAAGGATCCTACCAAAGTGGACAGGACTGCTGCTTATGCCCTCCGATGGGTGGCGAAAAACCTTGTAGCTGCGGGTATTGCAGACAAATGTGAGGTTCAGGCCTCCTATGTCATAGGAAGAGCGCAACCCATATCCATTGATGTAGATACTTTCGGCACAGGGAAAATCGGAGATGAGGAGATATTGACACTTATCAAGAAACACTTCGATCTAAGGCCTGCAGCGATTATTGACCATTTCCGACTGGAGCGTCCGATCTACAGCCCGTTAGCGGCTTACGGCCATTTTGGCCGCACAGATCTACCTGAAGAGAATGTTCCTTGGGAAAAGTTGGACAAAGTGGATGCCTTGCGAAGGGACGCTCTCTAGAATCCACCGGTTTTTGTATTTTGAGTTACGAGTCTGAGATTCGACAGGTTCTGCCTTGGCCGGGGACATAATAGAAGGAGGAATCCCAAATTGCGTGTCGAAATAGCATTAGGCGTGGTATGGTAAACTCTGGCTTACGTGCCTGCGCGCCTACGTTATTGATCGCAGTTTGCATATTGGGTGTTTCCAGGGCATGGCGTGGAGGAGGACATAGACAAAGTGATAAATGTTGGTATTATCGGATGTGGCAACTGGGGGAGAAACTATGTTCGCCATTTCGTGCAGATTCCCGGCGCAGGGCTGGTAACATGTTGCGATACGAATCCTGAAGTTCTTCTCGCTGTCCGCGAGCGATATCCACTGGTTAGGCTGACTAAAAATTATCGAGATATTACTGCTGATCCTAAGATAGACGCAGTCATAATTGCGACTCCTCCGGGTGATCACTATCGTATTGCACGGGCGTGTTTGCTCCGAGGGAAACATGTTCTGGTGGAGAAGCCTTTTACTCTGTCGTCTGAGGAAGGATATCAACTTGCGGACATAGCGGAGAAAACAGGCAAGGTGCTTATGGTAGGGCACATAATGGATTACCATCCAGGCATGCGTCTGGTGAAGAAGCACATCGAATCCGGGGAGCTTGGGAAGATTTTTTATCTGCATTCTACTCGGACAAGCCTTGGTACTGTGAGAGAAGACGTAAGTGTCCTATGGGATAAGGCGCCCCACGATATTGCTACGTTGCTCTATCTCCTTGATGAAGAGCCGACAAGTGTAGCTGCTACAGGCAGGGCCTTCGTCAATGAAGGCGTGGAGGACGTGGCATTTATCACTGTGCGTTTTGCTTCCGGCGTAATTGCCAATATCCACGTTAGCTGGTTAGATCCGTCCAAAACAAGTAGAATTACGATAATTGGCGACAAGAAAATGATTGTGTTTGACGATGGTGAAGCCCTGGAGAAGGTCAAGGTATACAGTAAAGGCGTGAACTCCAAACGGGATTTGGCAAGAAAACGTGAAAACTCAAAGACCCAAGGCGCAACTGTCGAGAACGAGGGGGAGAATCCCAACGGAATTGATGCGCTAAATGGGTTCTCAGAGTTTCAGTACACTTTTACATATGGTGATGTTTACATTCCAAAGCTCAAAATGAGCGAGCCGCTTCGTAATGAATGTCTTCACTTCCTCGAGTGTATCAGAGAAGGTAAGAAGCCTTTGACTGACGCAGTCAGCGGCGCAAGGGTCGTGCATGTTCTGGAAAAAGCGGAGGAATCGTTGGCCGGACGCGGAGAATATGTAAATATTGAGTCCAGTCAAGAGGCGGCTTTCGCTGCGAGAGAGAGTTTTATGGCAAAAGCCAGATTGTTCTGGAAGGGTTTGGGCTTTTGACGCTGTTGCTCAGGTAGGGGTTAGGTGTAAGAGGAGCCAGGGAGGATATTAGGATTTGTTTTACTCTGCACGCAAGAAGGACGACGATGTGGTGGAGCGGGTAATAAAAGCCCAGGAGGAAGAGAGACGCCGGGTGGCAAGGGATATCCATGACGGTCCTGCCCAGATGATGGCTAACGCAGTTCTACAGGTGGAAATCGTAGAGAGGTTATTAGCCCGGGATCCATCGACTGCTGCTTCAGAACTGAAGGATCTAAGAAGAATCATCAATGACAGTCTTAAGGATCTCAGAAGGATAATCTTTGATTTGCGCCCCATGATTCTGGATGACCTTGGACTTGCTCCCGCACTCCGGCGGTACACAGACGATTTCACTTCAAGGCACAGCCTTCATGTGGAAATGAAGGTGCTGGGCGTTGAGACAAGAATTGATCCCATTATCGAGGTCGCACTTTTCCGGATCGTTCAGGAGGCATTGCATAATGCCAGAAAGCATGCTTTGGCTTCAAGAGTGGTAGTGACTCTCGGATATGGCCCTGACGCGGTGGGAGTCAGTATTGAAGATAACGGCAAGGGATTTGATCCCAACGGCGTATCGCGGAATTGGGGGCAATCAGAGAAATTCGGACTATCCGGAATGAAGGAAAGGGCAAAGCTTTTCGGCGGATCTTTGGATGTTGACACAGCTCCGGGGGAAGGCACTAAGATAACTGTGAGGATTCCTGTGGCGTACCGGACCAACTAAGGCCTCAAGGGGTGAGTAATCTTGACTATTTGCGGACCGGGTGACGCATGTGAAGCGGTCAGTGTTCTGATAGCAGACTCGAGTCCGCTTTTTAGATCCGGTATTAGACAAAATATTGAGAGTCAAGAAGGCTTCAGTATTGTGGGGGAAGCCGATACTCTGGAGCGCGTGATAAGCCTTGCTAAGCAGAAAAAACCTAAAGCGGTGATTCTCGGGCTCACGGGACAGGATCCCAGAGCATGGGAAGCTATATCTGCTCTTGCGGATTGCAGCGCAGTTCTGGCAATTATTCATGTAGACGGTACACGTGAGGTATTAGCCCATATCCTCAAGGCGTTTTTGTCAGGAGCTGTAGGGTGTATTGATCGTCTGGCTACGGAAGAAGAGTTAACTTATGTGGTGAGTAATGTAGTCTCAGGAAGGCCTGCAGTGTCATCTGTTGTGGCGAAGGCTCTTGTTGAGGAACTCTTGCGGGTTCAAGGATTCGCAGGAACCATAGGTGAACTTGCGGCTTGCGCTGACAGGGCACAGGATGCAGACCGGAATCTTGCGGGGGGAGGCGCTATGTCTGCTCCTACGGTGGTCACTCATAAGTGGGATGCGAAAGAGAATCTTACTGACAGGGAGATGGAAGTGCTTGCGTTAGTTGCCGCCGGTGATACTAACCGGGCTATCGCAGGCCGGCTTTCCATAAGCGAGAAAACTGTCAAGAACCATGTCAGCAGCATTCTTCGTAAGTTAGGAGTGGCCGGAAGAACGGAAGCTGCCGTTTGGGCAGTTAGAAGAGGGGTTCCCAGCAATATGGGCCCAATGCCCTAGCCCTAAAGACCTAATTGAAATAAGTCTAAAGTCTAATAGTAAAGTCTTTCCATATATGTTAACCTTATGTTCAAGGAGGATAAAATCCTTCAACTAAAATATTAGGTTCTCCCGATAAAGGCAAACTCGTCGAAAGGCGGGGACGCAAAGCCACGGGTCTAAAGCCAGGAGGGGTTCTGGCTACGATAGCCGGGTTGCCGAAGAGAAGGGACTGTCTTTTGGTACCTGCTCATATGGCAACGCCGTGAGCAGGTTTCTTCTTTAAGAGGAGTCTCTTCGGCGGGCCGCACCGGGGATTTTGGATTCAGCCAACCATGGATTACGCGGTCTTGCCTAACCTT
>JAAYRV010000156.1 GCA_012518595.1 Bacillota bacterium | reverse complement strand
TAAGATCGTCAATCAACTCTGTGAGGGTTCTCTTAATGACCGTGGCAGTGACGTTCTCATTCTCTTCCGGCTCATAGGCAGCGACTTCCTGTGCAGTCTCCACTGCTTCAGCCAGCTCGTTCTGGGCCTCACTGATCTCTGCTTCTATTGATTCAATCTCATCCTCTTCCGCCTGGAAGAACGCTGCTACCAGGTAATCATCGGGAATCAAGCTATGGTGCCAACCGGTGGAGATGATGGTCTTAATATCGTAACGAATCTTTTGCCACCAGTTTACAAAAACCCCGGCGCTTTTGAACTCATCCAGTACACGTAAAGGTATCAGTTTGTCCTTGAGTGTAGCCAGCAATTCTTGGCGCAGTTCAGGTAATTGCTTGCCATTGTGTAGCCCGGCAAAGTCAACTCGAACTTCCGCCCACCACGTCTCTAATGCATCAACGTGGGCAGTAAGCACCTGCTGAAGCGCTGGGTTCGCTTCTATAGTACTCTTGATGTCAGATCTGGCAGCAACTAATTCGCGAAAAAGGAAATAGCCGGGGCGTTCGGGTCTAAAGAGTATGTCGGGCTTCATCCCAAATCGGGCAAAGTCGTCAGCTCGGGCAGCAACCTCTGCCTCCGGAATACCGCCGATTAGGTGTGCCTGTACATCCTCCGGTTCCGGGTCGGGAGTATTGTCCACATAGCGTCGGATATTGAGGTTGTAGTCGTGGGTCTCTACGATCTCGGACTTAGTGACCAAGCGGCTGTATTTTGGAATCTCCCGTTTATGGGTACATACAAAGTCAATCTTCTCAATATCTTCAGGGCGTAGCCTATTTTGGGCTTTGCCTTCAGCATATTCCCGGTCTGCATTAATGAAGAGGATTTTATCGCGCATGGAGTCAGGCTTATTCTTATTACACACAAGCACACAAGCAGGGATGCCGGTACCGTAAAACAGGCCGGGCGGCAAGCTGATGATAGCTTCAATAACGTCGTCGTCAATCAAGAGCTCACGAATGAGCTTCTCCTTACCGCCACGGAAAAGCACACCATGAGGCATGATGGTGGCCATATACCCGTTAGGCTTCAGGCTGGCCAGCATGTGCTGAACGAACATCAAATCAGCCTTCTTACCTTTTTCAGGGGCCCATTCACGGAAGCGGTTGGGAAACTTCATGTTGGCCCGACTGTAGTTCTGGGAAAACGGCGGATTGGCAAGCACACGATCGAACTTGCGGACCTGCCCGTTCTCTAGGATCAACGGGTTTGCCAGAGTATCCCCATTCTCGATAGTAAATCGGGTAATGTTGTGAAGGATCATATTCATATTGCAGATCGACCACACAGTGCCGTTGGAGTCCTGACCATAGAGATGAAGGTCGTTAGCGTCTTGTCCCTGCTCCCCCACATATTGGTAGGACTGAATGAGAAAACCGCCGGATCCCACTGTGGGGTCGTAAATTGTGTTGCCTGCTTCCGGTTTGGTAAGCCGCACTAGAAGGCGTACCACTTCAGCAGGAGTGTAGAACTCTCCACCTTTCTTGCCGGCGCTGTCCGCAAAGTACTTGATCAAGTATTCATATGCTGCACCCAGCAAGTCGGGGAACTCAAAATTGTCATTGACCAGTACGAATTGAGGCTGGTTGAAGTGATCCAATAGGTCTTTCCACTTCTGGTCAGGGATTTTAGTTTTCCCTTTAACAGCATTGAAATCAATGTTATTCTTAAGCACCCCGGCTAGGGCATCGTTTTCATCTTCAATAGCTGCAATCGCCTTATTAAGCATATTGCCAATATCGTATTTCAGATCCTTAAGCGCCGGAACCGTTTCACCGTTCTCGTCAACCCATGACTCATGCCAACGGGCACGGGCAGGGACAAAGAAGGTCTCACCGTACGACGTTTTGTCCTCCAGCAATTCCTCAACAATCTCCGGGTGATCCTTTAGATCTGCGAAGTCCTTTTCAATCAAGTTTTTGCGCTTGAGATCGAACTCGTCAGACAAACGTTTGAGAAACAGCATGCCGAAGATGAATTCTTTGAATTCTGACGCGTCCATGCTGCCCCGCAGAATATCGGCAGCTTGCAATAGGAAATTCTCCAGTTGGGAGAGGGTTATTCTTTTGGTAGACAATCGTTACTCCTCCCACACGACAATCTTATCGTTCCACTGTTTGAACAGCTTCTAAGGCTCTTGTATCAAGGGACACGTTTTGTATGTTCATATACACTTGGTCAAGTGAAACTTCGTCAAAATGAAAGCGTTTTCCTGCAATTCAAGGCTCCTCCGTCTCTTATTCGAAGCCTCCTGCACTCAGAGAATGCTCAATATTTCCATCATGTTGTTTCTATTGAAACCTACTCCCATTGATCCCAAGTGTTATAATTAATGTTAATATAGTAATCACCAAAGCTCAGCGACAGCAATCTTAGCCCCGATGTGGCGGCCATACTGAACGTCAACTGACGTTTGCACAGAAATCTGAAACCAAATTGGTAGGCGACTTCTACAGAGTTGGGCCTGCGAGCAAAAGCTTATGTCTAAACGAGACTCAACCAATAGGGGGTTCAGTCATGCTTGCAACTTCGAATCACCAAGGAACACGTGCGCATAATAAACCTCTTGTGGCTACAGAGAATCTCAAAAAGCACTTTACCATTGAAGAGAGCCTGCTTACCAAGTACCTTGCAGGCGCAAAAAACCGCGTTGTCAGGGCTGTGGACGGGGTAAGTATCGAAATACTTTCCGGAGAGACCCTTGGCCTAGTGGGGGAATCAGGATGTGGCAAGAGCACTCTCGGTCGGGCAATCGTAGGGCTCTACGAGCCCACTGAAGGCAACGTCCACTTCCAAGGTAAGCCTCTTTGGGGTCAGGGGTCCATACCCAAGACTGCTTTACGACGCCAGGCGCAGATAATATTCCAGAATCCATATAGCTCCCTAAATCCCAGGCACACAGTGCGTCAGATAATTGGTGTGGCCTTGGCGGCAAGGGGTGTCGGGCCTCAGGACAGGGAAGCTGAAACTATTGGTTTACTTAGACGTGTAGGATTAGGCGAGGACCACATAGACAGATATCCCCACCAATTCAGCGGGGGACAGCGTCAGCGCATCGGTGTCGCTCGAGCCCTTGCCACAAATCCCAAGTTTATTGTGGCAGATGAGCCTCTGTCGTCACTGGACGTATCAGTGCAGGCGCAAATAATCAATCTCCTGCAAGAGCTGCAGGAAGAATACGGCCTGACATATCTTTTCATCACCCATGATCTTCGGGTCGCGTACCACATGAGTCATCGGGTAGCTGTAATGTACTTGGGACAGGTGGTTGAATCAGCGGACACGGATATGCTCTATGAGAATCCCTTGCACCCTTACACCCAGGCGCTCCTTTCGGCAATCCCATCTGTTGACGCGTCTCACAGAGCAAATCGGATTCTCCTTGAAGGGACGGTACCGACACCTATTGATCCTCCGAAAGGATGCAGGTTCCATCCAAGATGCAGGCACCGCATGCCTATCTGTGAGCAAGAGGAACCAAACCTTGTGCCGGTGCAAACACCGGCGAGAACCGGGGTGGCAAAGAAACACTTGGTTCGCTGCCACTTGCATATAGGTTAAGCAGCAATCGGCAGCGCTACGTGTCATGTGTTCACCGGTTGTTCACATGAATTTACAAGCAGAGATCAAGATAAATCTTGTGACCCCGCCACAGAGCGTAAGCGACAAAACCTGCACCTGTCGCCAAGGCTAACCCGGTCTTTGCGACACCTGTTTCGGAATCTATACTCTCAGAGACTAAGCCTCTATCCATTGGCGCAGTAGCAAGCAGTTCTACTGCCCGTTTGACAGCCTCGGTATCACATGCCCCACAAGCCTCGTACTCCGCTACCTCAGCAAGAATGGTATTTGCTGCAGCCATCGGCCACGGGTGCGGCGAATGCGCAGACCCCGGCCCGCCGAACTCGCCGTCAAAGAAGTACCGATTATGATGAGAGCGGATCCAACGTTGCGTATTCCTGAGAATTCTTGAGGTCTTTTCGTCATGAGGAAACCCATAATGTCGGATTAGTTCCAAGCTGCCCGGGGGGTTATCGTAAGTTTCATGATTTACGCGACAGATTTTTATGGGTTCCAGGTCTACAGCCCAAGCGTACATTGGTCCAAAAGGACCGTCTACCACGCAATAACGGCGTATGGCTTCTTCCAATGCCTTAGCGTCTCTTACCAATTCATCCGCCTTGTACTCATAATCACCGCCAAGCCTCTTGAATACGGAAGATGCAATCATCCAGGCTTTCCAAAGGAGGACATTGGAATAGGTCAAGAAAGGGAACTCTACAGGGTCATCAGACGGATCCAAGAAAGTTCTGCATAGGACAGGCTTTCCGGAATCATCCCGGAGAAGCCATTTCTCAATAGCAGCCAAAGTCCTTTGGATTCCCTCGAGCATACCAGGAGCTTCAAGGACTGTACAGTCTCCTGTAGCATCCAAGTAAGTCCCCAACCCGATGATATGTGCAGCAGCCTCATCCAGTTCAAACCCGGGGTAAAGCGCTGTCCCGTCCATGTAAAGAGCATGGTCCCCTGCATTGAGAGTGCCTATTCGTGTCGAGTAGATAAGCACATCCCTTGCCCTGGCTGCATCAGTCAATACCAGGGCAGGCATGGACCATAGCAGTACATCCCGTGCCCAAAACGCTGCACTCACATAGTACCTGGGACTTCTTGACGTCACAGCGACCAACGACTCGGAATCTAGGGTCTTACCTGTTGCAAAGAAATAGTTAAAGAGCAGGTTTCTGTTGACTACGCTTTCCAGCTTACCGAGGAGTTCATCATTACCTGGGATTTCGTCGGGTTTTGGAAGCCCGAATCCGTTGGAGCATTTGTCCTGATTCTTGCTTCCATCCTCACATCTCCCATGGGACACGAGAGACCGTCTCCGCATCCTGAGCCATGCATAGGTCCTCTCCTCGAGCTCTTCCCATCCTACTCGTTTCAGATGGACACCGGTAGTGCGAGCTCCGTCAGCTTCTCTGTTGAACGCCATATAGTAAACGCAAGTCACCTTATCACCGGGAGCAAGTTCTCTCTCTGTTGAAACCTTTATCCGGCAAGGATCGTCTGATGACTCATCTATGCTGACGCTGTCAAAGCCCAAAGAGGAACTGACGGAAAAACCGAATAGAGGCAAAGGCCCCATAGCCTCAGCGACCACGCTTCTAGTCCATGTATCATACCTCGATGAGCGCATGCAACGTATGGGACGGGACGTAAAAACCCGAAATATGCTGGAACCCCATGTACAGACAAGGCCCATGGTTGCCTGGGCTTTCACCATCCCGGATTCGTCTTGTTTGCTGGGTATTCTACTATCACCTATGGCTGGGGAATCTCGTTCGGCTGTACCATTCACCCCGGCTGTCGTCTGCGTCATTGGGCTCTCATTCGAATGAAGCCGGAGCCTCTCCAGTTCAAGGATATAACAGAAACCCTTCTCATCAGGGGGTGCCACAATACGCAAGCCAAGCCTGATAGGCCCACCGGGAACGTCAGCCAAATCCCAAGTAAATTCCGGCACCCAGTCCCATTTCAGCGCTACCGTTGGACGCACTCCTCTAAGATCCACCTGCACCCCGTCCCACTCTAAGAAAGGCATGAAAAAGGGAATTTGCTGATCCTCGCGTCCGGTAGGATCAGACATCGCGGCGGTCTGAGACTTTGCGCTGGTTTCAGGTGCGGCTCCTCTTACCTCAAAAAGCGATGCTTGAGCTTGATGCAAGAAGGTTACGCACATCACCCTCCCGTACTCATCAATTTCAGGTAGGGATATGTAATCATTCCCGGTCAGGATAACCGGCCTGTAATCTCTGATAGGTTCGGGAACTGTCTTGATGCGTCTTGACATAGTCTCAACCTCACCCTTTAAGAAGATGTTTCTCCATAGCCACCCATCTACCTTGAAGGTCACGGGTTGCGCCTATTTCACTAAAACCCTCGGTTTTATACAATTCATAGGCTGCGGTATTTTCAGGTCTGACTTCGAGCCTCACAGCATGAACACCTTCATCAACCAAATGCAGCAAAGCATGTCGCAGCAGGCTCCGGCCAAGCCCCTGTCCCCGTGCGCTTTTAAGCACGGCAATAGACATAATCCTTCCGAAGCTTGTCCTTTTAGAAAGCGCAAGAGAGGCGACTGCCATCACCAGTCCATTAACTGCAAGCTTCAATATCTCTGTCAAGCGTATATTGATCTTACCGGCAAGAAACTCTCTTACCACTTTTAGAGCAAGTCCGCGTCTAAGAATTGCTTTATTGAGGTCACCATCATCTGAAGCTACTATGCAATATCCCAAGGGATTGCCTGAAGAGTCCTTCGCTACAAAGAATGTACAGCCTGCGGCCCATAGGATGCGGAAACCGAAATCCATGATTCCGATGACTCTCTCGCCCGTATCTCCTCCATAGAAAAAGTCCACGCTCTCCGGAAAAGCTTCTAGATAGATCTTGGCTATGCTCCGGGTGTCTTCTTCATTACCGCTAATGATGTTCATATTACTCAGGGATCTCGACTACCGGGAACTCCTCACCAAACTCTTCTTCAAGGAGTTCGCCAAGGGGGACGATCTCGAGACCTTTCTGTCTCAACCCCTCAATGACCAGGGGCAAAGCGCGGACTGTAGCGGAACGGTCGCCGCCTTCGTTTCTGATTAGCGCTCCGCTGTCATGGAATAAGATTATGTCCCCGCCTTTCGCCTGAGACACCGCTCTTTTCACTATCGCCTGGGTACTTGTGCCGTACCGCCAGTCTCGAGTAGATATGGTCCATAAGACTATCTTCTGTCCTAAGACGTGGGAAAGTCTGCGGAATCTTGCATCGTACACCCCTCGCGGAGGCCTGATGTACTTCGGATATTCGCCGGTTACTTGCGTTATCACCCTGGTAGCCTTGATAACCTCTTCATAGAGAGTCTTATTGGACGCAGTCGGCATAGTAACATGCCTATAGGTATGATTTCCGATTTCATGCCCTTCTTCAGCTATTCTACGGGCAATATCCGGGCATCGTTCTACGTGAACCCCTACTAAGAAAAATGTGGCAGGCGCATTGTATTCCCTTAAAACATCAAGGACAAAAGGGGTGAACTCCTGGCTTGGCCCGTCATCAAATGTAAGCGCTACCTGGTTAGTTTTAGGATTTCCCGTACGGTATATGTCAGGCTGATAGTCCAGCCCGCTGTATACGTAAAAATGCACGGCTAAAAAGACCGCCACTATCGTCAAGAGCGTCGCTATGATTGTCATAAGCAGTCGCTCTCTACGAGAGGTGGGTGTCCAGTCAAGAAGCCTGGCTGCCACACGTCCTGTAAATCGGCGAATGTAGATATAGATGACACTTGCGCTTATCCCCAGCACAGCAAGGCGCATTAAGTGGGCTACTTCAGGCAAATCGCTCATCCCCGGCTCAAATAATAGTGTTTCGATTCTACCATCTAAGCAACTTAACGAAAAGGTGTAACAAGTGCCAAGATATTTCTCATCTTATTATCATATGTAAGGTAACCGTAAAGGGAAGCTGTGTCATTTTGCGCCTACTGTATCAATAAGTCTTGATCGTGCGGCAAAGCAGTTTGCCTCAGCATTCGCCAAGTCTATCTCTGCATCGCCGAGAGCTGCAATGGCAAGGGCGACATCCTGGTGGGTGGCAGCGCCTGCCTTGTATTGAGTTTCACGGACACTCACAGTGGCAGCGGCTTTCTCCAATGCGGACTTTGCCAAATCAAGATAGGCCTCTGCCTCGAGTAAGGCATAGTATGCGCTCGTAACTTCCATGACTATTGCCTCTTCAGTTGCCTTAAGGTTCTGCCTGGCTGTAACTACTGCATTCTCAGCTGTCTTTACGCCAAGTTCAGCTGAATAGTCTCTTGGCAAGATTTTCGATAGGTTAACGCCGATACTCCATGACCCGTCATTATCAAGGCTTCCCGTGAATGAAACCTGGGGAAGCAGTCCTGAGCGGGCATTATCCAGATCAATCCTGGCGTTGTCAAAGTTTTCCTCAGCCAAGCTCGGCTCTTGCCGGTGACAAAGGGCAAGACTTATGTATTCATCCAATGATAGTAGCGGTTCTTCTATGTATTCACCGATTGGCTCAAGGATAACAGGATCATTAAGATCTCGTCCGATGAGTCTGTTTACAGACATTTTGGAGACTGCTAAGGCATGGCATGCAGCATCCACTGATATCTCTGCGGATCTGACCCCTTGCTCCGCGTCAATAAGATCCAGGTCGCTTGCGTTTCCCTGATTGTACCTGGCCTCTACCATAGCAAAGTGCTGTTTCATTCTGGCGAGGTTCATCTGAGCAGCCTCAAG
>JAAYRV010000022.1 GCA_012518595.1 Bacillota bacterium | reverse complement strand
TGACCTCATCCATTAAAGGAAGAGTCGGGGGGACTATCGGGGGATTCACTGTCTCGTGTACTACTACGACAGGACGTATTGCCGGACGCATCGGAGGCAATATCTTCGGCGCAGATGTTGACCTTAAAGTTGACTCACGCCTTGGGATTATTACAGGACGCATCGGAGGCGCCGTTGTCGGCAAATCCGTGAGTATCACGTTCAAACCGGACCATGTCCATGGCCGTCTGGGCGGCGCTGTCATCGGGAAGGATGTCGTAATTGAAGGAACTAATCGTATCACAGGTAGATGTGGGGGTGCGGTCATAGGCTTTGACTGCAATCTTGTGGCATCCCGTGGATCTCTTACCGGGCGTTTGGGAGGGGGGATATACGGTAAATCAGTTGACATTACAGTCTCAGAAGACTTCCTTCCCATAGTGTCAGCTCTTCTGGCAGTTATCACATATTACTATTACAGGGTCATGCACAGACGTGGCTCAGGCTCTTCCAGCGGCCGGGGCGGGCATAAGTAGCCCTGAATCGGAACACCGTAATCCAGGTTATGCTATTAAAGCAGGATTTAAGACGCAACTCCGCGTTATGTCTCCGGGCGCCAGGTCAACTCGTGGGCAGGCAGGTAGGGAGTAGGTCATACACTGAGAGGGTGATTCCGCTTGGCAGTGATTTTCTTGGTTTGTATGGCAACAAGTGCTTTTTTTCAAGCATCTTCCTCCGTCCGGCAGCAAAAGTGGGGTGAGCTTATAGCGTTCGGGGTGATATGGATTGTTGCCACCATATATGGCCTGCCCTGTCAGTCTTAGTCTCCACTGGGGTTCTAATCCCCTCGGTGGGCAGGAACAGGCTTCCGGGCTTCCAGTCGCTTTACTGCAATAACCACAGGCGTAATTATGACTGCAGCGAATATCGCTTCCGGCGCTCCTTGGAGCAGCGCTATGCCAATCGCTCCTTCAGCGCCTGAAAGAGGCATATATCCGAATAAAACTGCCAGGCCGAGGGTTCCTATGGTATTTGTCAGGCTTCCGGCAATTGCGGCAAGCGGGATGCTCCACGACTTTTTACCACATCCTGCGTATACCAGGTATGACACTATGCCGATGAGGAGACGCGCCGGGATAACCACTCGTGGATCCGCCAAGAATCTAAGAGTAAAAAGACCGAAAATAAGTCCGACGAATGATCCGACGACAGGTCCTTCCAGGATGCCTGCGAGTTCCACGGGGATGTGCATGAGGGTTGCGGCGCCTGCCGGAGTGGGCACCGGGATGAATCCAAGTCCTGTGACGCCTAGAACCAGCGCCAGGGCTACCAATAAACCGGAAATAACAATCTGCCTCGTATCAAGTTTCATTTTACGACACCTCCGTTCCAGCCCCTGTCAGGGTGCCGGACGTTATGAGTTGTTAAGCAAGGCCAGCCAATGACTGTGATGGAGCAGATTCCCGGTCCTAAGAGGATCCGGAGTCTGCATACAGTCTTGTTGCATCCTATGCTTCGGATATATCCACTATATCATTCACGGCACAAATGAAAAATCCTTCTACATAAGACTAACAAAGGCTGCTTGCGTCAGGAATCGAGCTTAGTCCGCGGGCATTCTTGACCCCACGTATAACCGCAATTTCCATAGCGCGCGCGGCTGCTTCTCCAATGGTGGAGATATCCGAAGCCCTATCTCCGGTCAGTGATACTTCTCCCGTTGAAAGTGCGAAAATAGTGTCCCCATCGTACATAGTGTGCACTGGACGGATCACCCGAGCTAAGCCGTCATGGGCCATCTGGGCGACTTTATTTGTGCCTTCCTTGGATAGGATCGCGTTCGTGGCTACAACGCCGATAGTGGTATTGCCTGCGAAACCCTGGAAACCGCCTGCACCACTACTTCCATACTTACTGCTACTGCTCTCATGCTCACTGCTGCTTCCGTGCTTACTGTTGCTGTGTTCCCCGGTCTCGTGCGTCTGGGAGAGCAACTTCCCTGTGTCCCTGTCATACGCGCCTGCAATTATCTTTCCTAATTCCGGGTCTACTATGTTGCCCAGGGCATTTACGACAGCTATTGCGCCAACAATGACAGGGATTTGCCTACCGTCCGGATCATTGCCTGTACCCAGCCTTATAGACCAAGTTCCCAGTCCGCCTTTCATGGCATACCCGGGGCCGAAAAGCTTGCCTACAGTTGCGCCGAGGCCTGCTCCGACATTGCCTTCTCCAGGTGGGCAAGAAGATGCGTTTTCGCATGCCAAATACCCCATTTGTGAGTCAGGACGCGCCTTCGGGCTTCCGACGTCAAGGTCGAAAATAACAGCCGCGCCTACAATAGGGACTACACCGAATCCTGTGTCGAATCCTACGCCTCGCTCCTCCAGGAACTTCATAGCGCCGCACGCTGCGTCTAAGCCATATGCACTACCGCCGGCCAGCATAATAGCATGGGCTTTCTCCACCAAGTTGCAAGGCTTCATAAGGTCAGTCTCTCTGGTGCCCGGGGCTGACCCCCTTACATCGACTCCCGCCACTGCGCCATCCATGACCAGAACAGCAGTGCAACCGGTAAGCCCTTCTCTGTCTTCAGCATGTCCCACAAGCACTCCCGGCACATCAGTGATACTCGCCAATTCCTAACACCTCATTTGCCTCGCTTTGCAACTTATTGCGACGGATTATGCCTATATTGTAATATGACATGGAACTGATATGCAATCCTGATATCCAAGTCTGATATCCAAGTCACAGCTTTCATTTGCCCTTGTCGTCCTGCACTTGTGATAAAAGGACTTGGGAGGAAACGCTTGTCCATAGAATCACCTGTCTTGTGCCTTAGTCAGTGGGTGTGTGGCTACCGCCTTAGATCCACCTGCCAGTAGAGGTACTCCGCGCCCACGCCTGCCTTGTCATGGACGTCAACAAAAATATCGTAGCGCCCGGGTTTAAAATCAGGCTTAAAGGACATCTGAACCAGTACAGGCGAGGCTGCGCTATCGTTCTCGTAAGAGACCTTCACTTCGGCAAATCCCGGGTGTTCTCTGATGGGAAAACCGTTGAATCGCACTCTTACTGAGGATATGTCCAATGATTTCCTCATTGCCTGCGGCTCTCCGAGAGATTTGGCGATTGCAGGAAAGAGTTTGAAAGTAAGCATGCGCCTTCTAAACACCATGTCTACGAGTTCAGATTGGTTGGGCAATTCTCTGCCTGACGGCAGTGGTGCGCCATTAGTTTCCACTACAGTTATTATGGGTTTCAGTGCCATTGCAAGCTCCTGTTTTGCCCTGTCTATGGGTTTCCCCTTCAGCAGCACAGCATTGGCGAGGGCAAGCAGAGCGTCTTTCGTAGGTGTCCGCACACTCTTGTCGGCACTTCCCAGACTGTCAAGGGATTCTGTAATCAGGGTTTCAAGGGACGGCTTCCCAACCTTCTTCCAGAGAGCATCCCTGACGAATTTTGAGCGCATCAAGGGCCCGAGTATCGGAGCTTTTTCCAGAGTTGTGAGAGGGTTATTCAGGACATCCAGAGTTCGATTAAACGTGTTTGTGCTTATCCTGCCATCAGGAAGAGAAATGGAAGCTGCCAGAGAGTATGCCACCTCAAATATTACAGTACCCGGATATTTTGCGATTTCAGAGTCTAAAGGCTCAATAGGCCTATCCTTGGAGCGGATTGCCCTGCCTTGCCTTGCAAGGTAGGCCATTTCATCAAAACTCTTTCTGAACACATTGTCTACAACGCGCTCTATGGAGAGATCTACATATTTCGTAGTAACAATCTGTCTGGCTTCAGTATGCAGGTTTGGTCTGCGGAGATAGATGAGCTTCTGCAACACTGACATCCCCAAGAGAATCAGGTTCATGTTTTGCCAGAGGATCGGAATATGATCCTCCGGCAATCTTACAGCCCGGCCAAAATCCAAAGATGCGATGGTAATGATATTTGAGCCGCTGTCTTTCAATGTTGAAAGATTGGGAAGGGATAGATTGCGGAGTCTTGGCCCTCCGGGAGAAGAGATGATTATGGAATCCACGAGGAACTCTGTTAATCCGTGGTCAGCCAGATTATAGCGTGTCAGATAGGGCTCGGAATAGTCGTGTCCGATGACTCGATGGGAATCAGAGTATCCTGAGAACCGGGTAACCTCATCAGCCAATGCGTCCTCCGGGTCACATAGATTGCCGTCACCGTCGATGCAAGCATAGTGAGGGTACCAGTCCGCTACTTGGTGGGACAGCCAACCGCAAGCGACAGCCAAATCAAGGAGTCTTGTCTCATGGGAGCTCCAGGCTGACTCAGGCATCTTGCGCCACGCATCAACCAGTGCATATCCGAAATTGGGAAGCCCTTGGGCGTTGTCAGGAATGGAATTGTGCGTATAGTCATAGGCAGTGAAATTGTTCAATGTGTGATAGCTTGATATGGCGTCTGCGGTATTGGCCGCGAGAGCGTATGAATTTTCGATTTCTCTTGATGAAGTTAGCAGGCCGACAAGATCTTGGTTAATAGTCTTATCACCGTTCTTCAGAAGTTTCTTGGCCTTGCTCAAGGCTTTCCTGTTAATGTGCGTGTGAGTGAAGGGTCCCCATAGAAACACAGGGAAGATAGGGCCCAAGATGGATAGCATAAGGAGTCGTCTGAGCCGGGACAAAGACATCCCCTCCCACTTGCTCAAGTTTTTGCGTGTGCTATATATATACACATATGCAGGGCGTCGTGTTCCCAAATGTGACAGGTGGCAGAAGCCCACAGGGCATGAGGGGAGCACTTCTTGTTGAGTGGTAGGCGCCGGTACCGGGGCGTTCTTAAGATCCGTGTTGGTGCGGGAATTGCGGTATCAGCCGGGCTACCTATTGCCCGATAGGCCAACTGAAGGCTACTATCGCGCCTAGGGCAACACCTGCAAAAACCTCCAAAGGCGTATGACCAAGCAGTTCCCTAAGACGCTCTTCAGGTAGTCTGCGTTTTTTGTATATGTCTTCAACTATGCGATTAATGACTCGCGCCTGCCTGCCTGCAGCTCGCCTAACGCCTGCAGCGTCATATAGGACTATAAGGGACAAGACAGTCGCCATAGCAAAGAGAGGTGATTCCCAGCCGTAGATCCTTCCCATCATAACTGACATGGAGGATACGAGGGTTGAGTGGGAGCTGGGCATTCCCCCCGGATTCACCAATCTTGTAAAGTCAGGCTTACGTTTTGCGGCTGCATCCAGCAAAAACTTAAGCAGTTGAGCAATAGTCCATGCGGCAAGTGGGGCGATTAGGGCAGTGTTTTTTAGCATCTAGGGTTTCACCTCTCAGGTGCTGCTATAACATCTATCAACAACACCGGTCAAACAATGATTAGGAAACAGTACCCACAGAACAAGTCATCTGTCAGCATCACGCCGGTTTTGCATGTCCTGTGGGTCTTCTGAAGACAGTATCCTATTCTTAGGTCCCTGCCAAACCTATCCGGTACATCTTCCGAATTAGCCTACAAGCTGATGCGCCAGTTCCTTCAGGAACAGCTCAACGTCACTGACGATACCCACAGCCTGGTGACTCCCGCGATCTGCAAGTTTTGTAACAGTAGCCGGGTTAATGTCAACACATACCGTTCTTACATGCCCCGGCAGAAGGTTTCCTGTAGCTATGGAGTGTAGCATTGTAGATAACATCAGCGCTAAGTCTACGTCTTTCAAATTGCGACGCATGGCTTCTTGAGCTTCTGTAGAATCTGTAATGACCCCCGGCATCGGGCCATCGTCTCGTATGGACCCTGCCAGCACATAGCTTACCCCATGTTTTACACATGAGTACATGACTCCTCTGGTAAGAGCGCCTGCTTCTACCGCTTTTTCGAAACTGCCATGCTTGCGGATAGCATTAATCGCCCTGATATGGTGGGTATGACCGGCAGGAGCGCTAATTCCGGTTTCCAAATAAACACCTAAAGATGTCCCGAGCAAAGCCCATTCCACATCATGGGTTGCCACTGCATTTCCGCCGAATAGCACGTTAATATAGCCTGCTTCTATGAGGGAGGACAGGTGCTTGCCTGCGCCTGTATGGATGACTGCAGGCCCTACCACTGCAAGGATTTTTTTGCCGCCGGCTCTGATGTCTTTCATTGTTTCCGCGATATTTGCTAAGGCCAGGATTTTCGGGCGTTCGCTGGAGACTGCGCTTCCCATAAAACTGAAGACTTCCCGTTTCCTTGATTTCTCTAAGGGAACCACCTTGATGCCTTTGCCTCCGACGATTACGTTGTCACCTTTTCTGATATTGCCTATAGGCACGCAGCGCGCTGTCGGAGGAGTAGCGGAGAAGTCGACGACAATCCCACAGTCCATCTCAATATCGTCCACAGGGATCCACGAACCACGGATCTTCACAAACGTGTCCAGGTTAGTGCTGGAATAGAAGTTGTCGGGAAACACTCCGTCTTTCGGCGAAGGCTCGGTCGCTATCTCATCCTGATGGATTTCGACAGCGCCTAATGGCCTTGTTTCATCCAGTATCATGTTGAGGGCTTCTTGACTTTCAGCCTTAATCAGTATCCTTGCATAACTGGGATCTTCGTTTTTCCTACCTACTTTGAATTCTTCGATGTCGAAGTCGCCACCTTGTTCGATAATGGCGTCCAGCACCTTAGGAAGGGTCCTTGAATCGATAATATGTCCCGTCAGCTCAACAACGGTACTTGTCAACACAACTCACCCCTTCGTTATTTCTTGTAGGCAGGCTTGGTAAGCCTATCCCATCCGCTCTCCCGTTACCTAGAGGGCATCAGCTTTTCCATATCTAATTTAGCTTTCTCAGCCTTATAGTAATCATAAGACTCAGGGAAGCCCAGGGGCCCTGCTACGAAGCTTTGAGGCCATTGCCCTCGATAAGTATTATAAGTTCTGATAGACACTTGCCAATCATCGAGCGCCGTACGAATTTCATTTACAGATTCTTCAAGACCGCGCATGGTTTGCTGTACTATAGGAGGCGAAAACAATTGCGGATAAGCTTCTTGAAGAGCGACCACATTAACGGATAGTGAAAGTCCGCGAGCCGCTTCCTGGAATCTTGTGGCTGCTTCGATAGTCTTGTCAGGATCTCCTTCAGCTACTGCTTCCGCAAACTCCTGGCCTGAGCGATCCAAGGCTTCCGCTCTGGCTCTTATTACATCAGTTAGGGTGTCCTTTTCGTGTTCAAGGAAATCTCGCTGAATTGCCCATAGTCCCTTTATTTTCTCGCTTAAAGTCTCCAGAGCTGCCCCATAACGACCTTCTTGGGCTAACACACTTTGCTGGCGCTGAACCAAATTCCTCTGTATCCCCATGATCCAGTAGAATCCGGAAATAACCACAACTACGACTACAACACCTACTATTGCGCCCCAGAGGCACCCTTTTCTCATTTTTCTCCCCTCCCATATATCTTTCGGAGGATATCATGGATATTTCTTGCGATGGATATCACTGCTCCGTCAAGATCATCAGCATTAGCGTATGAGGCTGCCTCTTCAAGAAGAGGGCCCATATCTGATGACGTCAACTTCGGCAAGCCTCTGCCGATACTATACCAAACCTTTCCTTGCCCGCTTTGGGCATCAGGTATTATCAAGAACACAATACCGTTATTCTGATGGGGTCCTTCTGCTTCACCCAGCCTAAGCCATCTGCCGTAGTGAGTCGACCATTCAACCGGGTGTTTGACGCCTTTTTGGACAACGATTGTCACCTCAGCGATACGCCCGGATTTCAAATCGTCCAGTGTCTCATCGGCCATGCGGACAGCAGACGCTCCTACCAGACCGTCCGGGTCAACGATCCAATGCTTACCCAAGGGTGGGAAATCAGGGTCGCCGGACGGAACCTCTATATTCTCATCATAAGGCCTATCTAAGAGTGAGCCTTTGGACTGCGGAGCCTTTTTCTCAACCCGGCAACCTGAGATTACAATGCTAATAAGGGCGACTACTGCTAAAGCATGGAAAAGCCGGAATAAAAGTCGAGATGAGTTGCGCTTACCGGTATTGGACTGAGTCAAGCAACTTTGACGTCCCGTGTTTAGGATCATATGGCGTCAACTCTTTCCGGTTCGTGTTCCTGAACGCTCTTGTCAGTCCTGCTGAACTTCTGGGCGCAACCTGCGCCTCTTCCTCCTGCGCACGCACACGCACATGCACAGGATACACAGGCGCATGCACATGACACACAATGACACCCACTGGATCTTCCGCCGAATCCGCCACCCCCGCTTCCGGACTTCTTGGAATCCCCTGACGTTTTACCGGGCTGCTTCCCTGATTTTGAACCCTTCGTAATTATGACAGGGGTCCCGAAGGGTCTTGGGGTTCCATAGTAAATTCCACGTCTGCCCCGATAATACCTTCGACGGCTTCTAAGGATGGCGCTGAGAATCATGAGAAATACGACGATGACAATAAAAAGAACAATGAATCCCACAACAGGAGGTGTTCCATCCTCTGAAAACCTGCTGTGATCACCTACGAGTCTCCCTTGCGGGCCTTGCTTGAGTTCAGTAAAGACTTCAGGCGAAAACGCGAAGTTTACCTTGAAACGCTGACCCGGCCCGAGCCTTGATACCCACACGACTTTGTCATCGGTTCTTTCGTAAGGGGTGGGGGACATGAATTTCAGGTCCTTCTCTGACCAGGGGTTTCGTAGGGTAATAACCATTCGTTCAACTGTGATGTTGTCGTACCAACCCGGGGTGAAGGAAAACTCAACATGGGAGTCTTCTTTAAGGTATGCCATTTTCCGTTGGGTTACGGTAAACCCAAAATCGAAGCTTTCTCCCTTTCTATAATCACCGTCCAATTGGACGAAGACTCCGCTCCACGCACCTTGATTATCAGGCTTTACCTTGACTGCGGCCCCGGTCCACGAAGTGACTTCGTAGTCTGCATGTGGGAGACCGACAGTGACCCAGGGCGCCGTTCCGCTCAATACTTCCCATTCTTGCCGATAGTCCGCTTTCCAGCTGCCATCAGGCTGAGGGGTTATTTCCACTCGATAATCCTTAATCTTGAAAGTCCCGGTATCTGCGAATACCGGAACTGCAAAAACGCAGCACATGACCGCAAGGAAGGCACATGCCCCTAAGATCGTTCGCCATCCTATGTTAAGAAACCTTCGCTTCATGGCAATCGCCTCCTAAGTATGAGTTCATTAATTTTCGCTCGTTTTCCGAGGTCTTGGGTCGCCGGTGATTGCAACGAGGGGTGTCAAAATTCGGCCACCGGCCTACGGGCCGGATTTTGTCAAGGCGACCCGCTTGGGGAGCCGTCCCCGAGTGCAACACCGGCAAACCCGCACGGTACGTACACTAGAGCTTGCGATTAGTCATGGCGATCTACTTAGTTGTCTTATCAGTGGCTGCCTTGCTTCCTGTATTACTTGCGCTTCCCGCAGGCAAGACGCGTTCTATCTGGCAGGCGCCGCCGCATATGGCAAGGTGCTCACATTTTTCGCACTCCGGATCCACAAATTCATGTTCTCTTATTTTGCGTGCCAGAGGGTGGTTAAAAATTCGTTCCCACGGATCGGTAAGGATGTTGCCGAGGCCTTCATCATGTAGCCATGACTGACACGGTGCCACTACTCCGTCAGGCCTTACAGCCATATTAGTGATACACGCGGAACATGATTTCGGCCCTAACCCCAGGTCAAGCGGATTAAATTTAAGGTAACACGTAGGTGTAAACCAGTTGAATTCAAGCTTCAGGTCACTTGAAATCTCAATTGACTTTCTAAGGACTCCCTCAAGTTCAGCCTCTTCCAAGGCATCCTTGTGGTTTACTCCGCGTCCGGTCTTAATCAGACTGTTACATCCGATGTAGCGCACACCCAAACTTGCAAGAAAGCGAATGAGCTCCGGGAAGTCATCTGCGTTCTCCCGGGTCAATGTCGTATTGGTGGATGTATAAAGGCCCACGTCCAGCGCAGCGCGAATTCCGCTGACTGTTTCATGCCATGCTCCGGGGGATCTCACAATCCTGTCGTGGATCTCAGGTTTGGATGATTCTATGCTTATCTGGACATAGTCTAAGCTTACGCGTTTTAAGTCTTTGGCAAGACCGGGCAAGGCTCTGCCGTTAGTGATGAGTCCTGTTACAAACTTCTTAGCATACTCTACCAGTTCAACCAGGTCAGATCTGGTTGTAGGCTCCCCTCCCGTAAAGTCTATGTGGGGGATACCGGCTTCCCATAGCAAGTCCAGGACTTTCTTCCACGAAGCGGTGTCCAGCTCGGGGATATCCGGCATATCCGACGCATAACACCATGAGCACGCATTTTGGCAGCCTGAACCCTTCATAGATGAGATCAAAAGATCCATCCTTGCAGGCGCTTGCCACTCCTGCCAAGTGATAATCTCTCCCTCTACGCCTTTTTCCCGTGGACACGCTCCTTTAGACAGTTCCACAATGAGTCCGTAGATATAATCAATATCCTCCTCGATTTGGGAGATGGATATTCTCGGATAGAGGCCATGGACTCGATGGGCAATCTCTCTTTTGATTACAAGCCAGGTATCGTAAGAAACCTCTTGCCCGGGCTGTGTCTTATCTTGAACAGTCTCTATAAGCGCCTGGACTATATCAGCTGCGGAATCTTCAAGCAAAAGAAGCTGAGTCCCGTTTATCCACAGCATTGATGGTTTGGACTTTCCAAAGAAGTCCCAGAGTTTCTTCCCCGGCCGTCTCAGGTGGAGCCGGATTACTCCCGGTCCTTCAGGGTCTAACGTCACGTGGAACATTCCGGAGTCTTTGTGCCGTTCACCAAAACCTAAACTCATAACGCCCCTCCCTTTTCAAACAGACCTCCGGATAAAGAATGCCTTAAGTTGCCTATAACGTCAAGGGGGATCTAAGTATGGGTTCATTAGTTTCCGCTCGTTTTCCCAAGTCTTGGGTGGCCCCGCACGGTACGTACGTTTTCTGAAGCCGGTGACCTATAGGCAGTCCCCGACTGCAACAACGGCAACCCCACACGGTACGTACATTTCCTGGAGCTTGCGATTACTTATGGCGATCTACTAGGCACATGTCCGGAAAAGAGGATTTTCCATGAACAAGAGGAACTTTTTACGAAAGAGCGGGTGAATAATCCATGAGTGTAAAATTTATACTTGGACGGGCGGGGACCGGTAAAACCCGGACCTGTCTTCAAAATATCAGAGAAGCTCTTCTTGAGGATCCTAACGGGCCTCCCATTATTCTGCTTGTTCCGGATCAGGCTACATTTCAAATGGAGCATATGCTTGTTAACATGCCTGATTTGCAAGGATTCACACGTGCGCGGGTGCTGAGTTTTTCAAGACTTGCAGCCCATGTTCTTCAAGAGCTTGGGGGAGGCGGACGCAAGCACATAAAAGAGCTTGGTAAGGTCATGGCTTTGAGGTCTTTGGTTCAGGAGAATGCAGACAGCCTGAGACTCTTCGCTTCGGCGTCGAAGCAATACGGGTTTGCATCTTGCTTGTCTTCGACTTTGAAGGAGCTTAGTGCGTATAACGTCACAATTTTGGATTTGGAAAGAGCCCTGGGCGAGTTTGAAAAGAGGGGTATAAACGATGTTCCAATCGCTCTTAAGGTGCATGATCTGATAATCTTGGCCGGGGCTTACCGGGAGTATCTTAGTGATGCGTATCTTGATCCTGATGAATATCTGACTTCGGCTGCATTAAGAATAAGCAAGTCCCATCTGGTGCGGGACGCGACTATCTGGGTTGACGGGTTTCGCGGGTTTACTCCACAGGAATATTCAGTGCTGGGCGCATTGCTTGTAGCTGCCGAGAAGGTCAACATAACTCTCTGCTTGGATCCTGGAGAGACTTGTGAACCTCTTAAGGAAATAGATCTCTTTCATCCAACCTGGGAGACGTATGATTACCTTTCAAACCTTGCGTATGAACTTAACGTAGATATAGAACCTGCGATAGTCCTTGATGGCAAGGACGCGCCGAAGCGGGCGCCTGCTCTTTGTTATCTTGAAAGGGAATTGGCATCAAGGCCTCCTAAGGCTTTTCCTGAAGCGCCGGAAGGCCTCAAACTGGTGGCTGCAGCTAATCCCAGGGCTGAGGTGGAAGCTGTCGCCCTGGAGATTTTGAGGCTTGCAAGAGAAGAGGGGCTCCGCTTCCGTGACATAGGGGTCATAGTGCCTGCGCTTGACGAGTATCACGACTTAATCGCGCCGATTTTCAAAGACTACAAAATCCCCTGCTTTATTGACAGAAGACGCCCGGTGTCCCATCACCCTCTAATTGAGCTTGTCAGATCAGCTCTTGAGGTTGCTTCCTGCGGATGGCGCAAGGAGCCTGTTTTCCGGTACTTGAAAACAGACCTTGTCCCTGTTGTGCGCAGGGAAGTCGATATGCTGGAGAACTACGTGTTAGCCCATGGGATTCAGGGCTCGCTTTGGCTTGACACAAAGCCCTGGATGTTCGCGCGGGCATATTCTCTTGATGAGCCCGGTGATGAACCAGGGGATGCGTTACCCGGAGATGAAGGGACTCATGACAATATTGATGACATCAGACGAAGAGCCGCCTGGGATTTGTCGTCCTTTTACCACACTGCGCAAGAACGGAACGTCTCTGTCACAGACATGGCTACCGCCCTCTTTGAGCTCTTGACAAGTCTCGGAGTCAGGGAGCGACTGGAGGAGTGGAGAAAGGAATGTATTGATTCCGGGGATCCGGAGAGCGCCGGAGAACACGAGCAAGTATGGAACGCAATTATCGACCTGCTTGACGAAGTCGTCCAGGTGTTAGGGGACAAAGAGACGACCCCCGATGAATTCAGGGAGATAATTGAGGCAGGCCTTGAGAATCTGACTCTTGGGCTTATTCCCCCTGCTTTAGACCAGGTCATAGTCGGTTCCGTAGACAGGTCAAGGCATCCTCCGCTAAAAGGCGCTTTTCTAATAGGCGCTACATATGACGCTTTCCCAAGACGGGCAGCTGAGGACACTATTCTTACGGACAGAGACAGACAGAGCTTGGGAGAGTTTAATCTAACTCTTGCCCCTGATAGCCGGCTCAATCAATTCCACGAGCAATATAACGTTTATGTGGCTCTGACCAGAGCATGGGATTTTCTCATGATGAGCTATCCTCTTGCCGACGGGGAAGGAAAGGCCAAGCGTCCTTCGCAAGTCATAGGACAGATCAAGGAGCTCTTTCCTGAACTTGAGGAAGAGTTCAAAGGGCTGGATCCGCCCGCGCCGGGGGAGAAGGCGTTGGATGCTATTACATCAGAGCGCAAAGCAGCCGCGCTCCTTTCGCGGGTCTTTCAAAGAAGGCGCCGAGGACAGGATATAGACGAGTTCTGGTTGGATGTCTACGAATGGCTTGTCAGCGAGCCTGACCGGCGAAAGGATGTCAGCTTCGTATTGGGGAGTCTTGGATTTACCAACGATGCCGGAAGGCTTAGTAAGCCGGTAGTTGAGTCCTTTTTCGAAGGCTGCTTTAGAACCAGTGTATCCAGGCTGGAGAGGTTTGCGTCCTGTCCGTTCGCTCATTTTGCCGGGGATATCCTGGGCCTCGCCCCGCGGGAACTCTATAAATTGGAACCTCCGGGGATGGGTATGTTCTTGCATGAAGCAATGAGAGTCTTATTTTCCCGTCTTGATGATTCCAAGCAACTGGCGGAGATGGGGCCTGATGAGATTGCCACGCTTGTTGCAGACGTAGTGGACGAATTGGCGCCGAGACTGCAAAATGAAATCCTTCTCTCCTCTGCCAAGTACCGTTATATGACACGAGTCCTCAGGAGGATCCTCCGAAATTCAGTTAACGTTTTGGCAGAGCATGAAAGGCATAGTGAGTTCAGGCCGATAGGGCATGAAATAATCTTCGGGCGTTCCGGAGCTTTGCCTGCTCTCACCCTCAAGTCGGACATAGGTGAGGAAGTAGCTATCAGAGGGCGCATAGACAGGGTTGATGTTGCACAATCAGGGGACGACTGCTACTTACGAGTTATCGACTATAAGAGCAGTTCCCGGAAGCTCAGGCTCTCTGAGGTATATTACGGACTTGCTCTCCAACTCCTTGTCTATCTATTGGCAGCCATGGAAAACCAAGAACGATTGACCGGCCGGGCAAAAGCCAAGCCTGCAGGCGCTTTATATTTCCCGATGACTGACCCGATTATTCCGGCTAAGGGACCGCTTGATGACGATAAGCTTGAAAAGCAGCGGATGAAGGAGCTTCGGATGAATGGCATCATAGTGGGTGATGCCGATGTAATAGGACTGATGGATAGAGAAGTCAAAGACGGGGGCAGATCCAACCTGGTAGCTGCAGGCATAACGAAGACAGGAAAAGTCAGCAAGGCGGGAGGGGCCTGTGTTGTTGAAGCAGAGAAATACCGGCTCTTATCTGAGTTTCTAAGAAATAAGATCAAGGAGCTTTCGCAAGGGATTCAAAAGGGCGAAATAGGGATAAAGCCATACAGACAAGGAACGGTAAGGGCATGCAGGTATTGTGAGTATAAGCCTGTATGCGGCTTTGATATTTTGATCCCCGGTAACGAATACCGATCCATCAGAAGCTTAAAGGATGACGAATTCTGGGCGGTAATAGAAGACATAACTTCCGCTTCCAGGGAGAAAGGGGAGAGAGCATGACAAGCAAAGTAGAGTCTCCTGCTTTTCCTCGGGAAGCTCCGTGGACGGACGAGCAGTGGGAAGCAATAACTACAAGGCACAAAAATCTTCTGGTCTCGGCTGCAGCAGGCGCAGGGAAGACTGCAGTCTTAGTTAGGCGGGTGATATTCCTCCTTACCCATCCTACTGATCCTGTAGACATAGACAGGCTGCTGGTTGTTACTTTTACTGATGCAGCTGCAGCTGAGATGAGAGACAGAATAGCTAAAGCCCTTGAAGACGAACTGGACCTTGAACCGCAAAACGCCAGGCTTGCCCGACAGTTGGCTCTGGTCAGCAAGGCGGACATATCTACGCTTCATTCATTTTGTCACAAAATAATTAGACAGTATTTTTACCGCCTTAATATTGATCCTGCGTTTCGCGGGATGGACGATGTGGAAAATCAGTTGCTTCAATTGGAAGTCATAGATGATTTGTTTGAACGCTACTATGACGATCCCGACTTTGAAGAGGCATTTACAGACCTTGTGGATAGGTACGGAGGGGGACGTGGAGATGAAAACGTTAAGGACCTGGTTCTTAGCGTATATGATTTCTCCCGTAGCCGGCCTGATCCGGATATGTGGTTTTCTGAGCTGATTTCTATGTTTTCCATCCCTGACGATGCCCATATCAACGACCTTGCTTGGACATCCCTTGCGCTTCAGGGGATAAGTCGCAAAGTGTCTATGGCATACAGAAGTCTTGGTCAGGCTTTGGAGATTGCCGGTATGCCTAATGGGCCAGGCGCTTATGTGGAACTGCTCCGGGAAGAGTTTCAGGCTTGCGGAAGGATACTGGAAGCATCAAAGGATGGGGATTGGGAAAGCACTGAGTCTTTCATGAACGCATTGAGGTTTCTGAATCTCCCGAGAATAAGGCGGGGAGAGTGTGACGACGCTCTGAAACAAAGCGTACAGTTGAGGCGGAATGAAGCGAAAAAGATTCTGGGAGCCGTAAAAAATGAGTGTTTCTCAAGGTCCCCTGAGGAACTGGTTGATGATATCAGAGGCATATCACCCTCAATGAAGACATTTGTCGCTGTGGTAAAGGACTTTGGGAAAGCGTATGCTGCTCGAAAGCGTGAGGAGCGTCTTGTGGATTTCGCTGACATGGAGCACCTATGCCTTAAAGTTCTCAGGGACTGGGATGACTCTGAAGGCATGTGGGTGAAATCAGATGTAGCAAAAGAGCTTTCCAATAGATACCGTGAGGTCTTGGTCGATGAATACCAGGACATAAACCCGGTACAGAACGAGATTCTTCGTTTTGTCTCATCCGACGCCAACAGCTTCATGGTAGGCGATGTGAAACAGAGCATATACAGGTTCCGCCTGGCTGAACCAAGACTCTTTATGAAGAAGCACAGAGAGTTTCCCAAAGGGGACACACACAGTCTGAATAAGCGTGTTGACTTGTCTCGGAATTTCCGTAGCAGGAGGACGGTAATTGACTCAGTGAATTTCATATTCCGTCAAGTCTTTTCCCAAGGTGTAGGTGAAATCGACTATGACATTGACGCTGAATTGGTGTTGGGATCACATTATCCTTCTCCTGACACACGGCTTTTCAGAGGAGATTGTGACAATCCTCCTGTAGAGGTTTATCTTATTGACAGAAACGCTAAGGAAGATACGGAATCACAAGGCGATACAGGCGATTCTTCGGATGCGTCCTATGATGGCGGTGATGACAGTCGGGTGCGAACTTCACGAGAGGCAGCAGGAGAAGAGAACTTAGAGGACCTGGAAATCTTGGAGGTTGAGGCGCGTCTTATGGCCCGCCGCATATCTGAAATGGTGCGAGGCACAAGCGAGAAGCCAGGCCCAGAGTTCCAAGTATGGGATAAGGAAAAGAAAGCGTATAGGCCGGTATCGTACAGGGATATCGTTGTGCTCATGCGCGCCGCAAGAGGCAGGGCAAACGTGTTGCTGGAAGTATTCAGACAGGCGGACGTACCTGCATATGCCGAGCTCGGGACAGGATACTTCGAGGCGGTCGAAGTTGAGACCATGCTGTCACTCTTAAAGATAATAGACAATCCCATGCAAGATATTCCCTTGGCTGCGGTGCTTCGTTCTCCTATAGGCGGCTTCTCCCATGATGAACTGGCGGAAATTCGTTTGTGCAGTAGAGACGGCGACTTTTATCATGCGATGGAGGCCGCGTCGTCAGGTTCGGGAGCAGACGAATTGGCTCTTAAGGCAGCCGGATTCTTAGAGAGGCTGGAGTCTTGGAGGACTGTTGCCGGAAGAGTTCCTCTTTCTCATCTGGTGTGGCAGCTATATTGGGATACAGAGTACCTTGACTATGTCGGTGGGATGCCCGGAGGCATTCAGCGCCTGGCAAATCTTCGAGCATTTCATGAGCGCGCCAGGCAGTTTGATAGGTTCTCACGTCAAGGCCTTGTGAGGTTTCTCCGGTTTATTGACAAGTTAAGAGAGGCTGAAGGGGATCTGGGGACAGCTCGAGCTCTGGGGGAAGCTGAAGACGTTGTAAGGATCATGAGCGTGCATAAGAGTAAAGGTTTGGAATTCCCGGTAGTTTTCATCCCTGACATGGGTAAGGGGTTTTACCTGAGAGACCTTGGCAATGATATTCTCCACCATTTCCAAGTCGGACTGGGGCCCATGTATTGTGACTCAGCAAGGCGGATTAAGTACCCTACTCTTCCGCATCATGCAGTGAAAGAGGCAAAGCTCAGGGAGGCTTTCTCTGAAGAAATGCGGGTTCTTTACGTAGCCATGACCCGGGCGAGAGAGAGGCTGGTGATGATAGGCTCCGCAGAGAGTCTGGAAAAACAAGCTTCCAGGTGGTATAGGAGTGCTTCTGAATCCGGGTGGGGTTTGCCTGAGGAGGTTCTGTACTCAGCTAAAGGCTTCCTTGATTGGGTTGGTGCTTCTCTCGTTCGCCACAGGGACGGGTTTCACATCCTTGAGTCTGCGGATCTTAGTGAAGTTCCTGTCGATTCCGAAGTTTTTCATGATCCCGCCGAATTCAATGTGAGCGTGTTTTCTGTCGGGGAGGCGTGCTCGGGGTTTGAAAGCCTTGGGAAATCAGGGGTCAAAGAGTCTGACATTGACTGGAACCTCGTTGTGAACGTGTACCCCCTTGGCAGACAAGTCAATCCCATGCTCAGGCAGGAAATCGAAAAGCATGCGTGCTGGCGGTATCAGTACAGCCTGCTGACGGAGAGAGCGGCTAAAGTGGCATGGTCGGAGATAAAACGGAGATTTGATTCCAGCAGGGAAGACGCGGAACTCAGCCGCCAAGACGCTGTAATTGCCAGGCCGATACCGGGTCAGTTCACACCTCGCCCCAGGTTTCTCCAGTCTGCTGATATTACCCCTATTGAACGTGGTGAGGCGACTCATCTGGTTATTCAGCACTTGGATTTGAAAGCGCCTTTGGATGCAGCAGGCATACGTGAGAGTATTGAGAAGATGATCGACGATGAGCTGCTTACTCGTGAGTTGGCGCTTGCAGTTGACGTCCCGTCTATTTGCGACTTCTTTAAGAGCCCCCTGGGCATTCGTATGAAAGCCTATCCTGATAGGGTCATGCGGGAGGTTCCGTTCTCTTTGGGGGTTCAGGCCTCGCGAATCTATCCTGAACTTGCCGAAACCCTTTCTGAAAGCGAACGTGTTTTGGTCCAGGGCATCATGGACTGTGTTATTGACGAACCTTGCGGGTTCGTGCTAATTGACTTCAAAACAGGTGGAAGACAGTGGGATGATCCTGTAGTTATTGCCCGGAGGTATGCAGGTCAGATTGCCGTATATAAAGAAGCTTTGGAGACTATCCATAAGAGGCCTGTAAAGGAATCCTATATATACCTTCTCGGGATTAGGAAAGCTGTGCCCATGTAGGGCGCCGGTTTTGGGACCTAACGCATTCTTCATGGCATGGTTGCATGGTTTCCCAAGGTTGCATAAAATCATCATACAGCATCATACAGGTGAGATTGTTTTGATCCGGAAAGACGTGTTAGATGAAGATTGCTGATGCACATGCCCGACGACATGCGCATCAGCAATACAAGGTGAAATGGGCAAAGGACATGAAACATGGGGAGATCACGGTACAGCAATCGGCCGCCTTCTGACAATGTTACCGAACTTGTCAACAACAGTCTCAATCTTGATAGTGAAATCCCCGAGCACTTTCAGCTTGTCTATGGATGACAAGTTCATAAACTGATGAAGTGTAACTTCCAGCTGCCTGTAAAGGTCATCCAGCTCTTCCTCGCGAGCCTTCATCCGTTCTGTTTTCTTTTGCATGTCACTCTGCATGCGTTCCATTTCCCGCTCTTTCTGAGCTAATTCCTCAAGTAGCTGTTGCTCACGTTCCAGTTGCCGTTGAATGTCTATGAGCCGGTCAACAAACCCTTTAAGGTCAAGCATACCATATAGACGTTTTTCCATACGCTCCACTCTTGCAGGCAGAGTCAGAAGTTCGTCCATGGGATCCTGTCCCGGGCTTGGTTTGGTACCCGGTATCGTCTCTGCAAGCATGCTCCCTGCTGGAACACGGGTATCACGGGATTCAACCGATACCTTTGCGGCGTCTTGTGCCTGTGCTTCAGCGCGTCGCTTGATAACAGTATAGAACCTATGTCTTAGAGTAAGGTATGGGACTTGAAAGAGATTCGCAAGCCTTTCGATTTCTTTCTTTCTTTCCCCCGGTCTTCTATCCAGGACCTTCATGAGAAGTTCATCTTCATACTCTGTGAATACATGACGCTTTCGTTTCTTCTTGGGTTTTTCCTGGATGGATAATACGTCAGGTGTGACTTCAACCATCTCAGTATCCATTGGCTCTCTCACGCTTTCCATTGCTTGTGCCCTCCCGTCTAGGTCACGCTTATAAAGGTCAGTATAAGTATTCCTTCTTATAGTAGTGCTTATGCTTCATACTAATACACTATGACCATTAACTGCCGGGGGGACTCAACATCTCCGATTATCCCCTGCGGACGGGTGTGCGCGTTCTGCCTCCTAAACCAAGAACAAGCATGACGATGATGGAAATAAGCAGCTCGGGTACGATATAAGACGCATTATACGTTGCTGAGTAGAGCCATGCGTTGGTGCCTTCCGGGGCATAAGTTGCAAAGAATACCGCTCCTGATACTACATGCATGGCGAATCTGCCCAGTCCGCCCAGGATGATGCCTATAACCGGGTATCTCCGGAAGAAACCTGCTAATCCAAGGAAGGCAAAGGCCAAAGGGTAGTCGAGAATCAGTTGAAGCGGGTGGACAATATACGGGCCCAGAAGCAATTTCGTAAGTCCAAATGCAAGGCCTGCAAGTATGCCTACGCTCCCGCCGCTACGGAGCGCAACATAGAAAATGGGCAACATCTCCAGGGAGACGGATCCCCCTTGAGGCATTCTGTAGACTCGGATCATACTGAGTATCACAGAAAGGGCTACAGCCACGCCGATTTCAGTTACCGTATAGACAGGCCTGCGACTTGCAGACGATCTTGTTCTGGATGGATTTGTGAGCCATAGAAGATATGCCAATATACCTATAGCCACGATCATTATGATGTTTTCCGTTTTTTGCAGAGCAGTCCCTATGCTTTTCAACCATGATGAATCTGTCATTGCTAACCCCTCCGAAGTCACCTGGGACAGACCCAGGTAATTCTGATGATAGGCTTCCCGATTACTTTGCCATTAACACTAAAGGCCGCGGGACTTCATTTTGTCCGCGGCCTTTCCAACCTGGTCCTGACTTTGCTCTTAAGCAAATGGCACCCGCTTCCCTACGCTGGCATTACCCAGTGCATTACCTTGATTCAGGTTCAAAGGGTAGGCTTACTCCAGGCCTTCTCAGCCGCACGGACATGTGCAGCACCCCTAGCGGACATTTCCTATGTAGTTTTCATGTCCCTATTATTATGACATTCCTTTCGCATGAGCGCAAGGGCCCTGTGGCAAACTACAATCATGAAAGTCGCTTTC
>JAAYRV010000155.1 GCA_012518595.1 Bacillota bacterium | reverse complement strand
TATCTCAGCGATATACGTCACTCAAGTATAAGCATTGTAAATCTTTTGGGCTCTTTGATGTCTCTCGGACAGACATTGATAACCATTGTAGTCAGTAGAATGGCGGATCGCAGGGGAATCCTTGTGGCCGTAGGTGTGAACGCAATGGTCTTTGTCGCTTCGATGCTGTGTTTTATTACGATTCCAGGCCAGGTTGCAGTGGTCATATGCCTCTTCCTGCTAGGCGGTTTCATGGCAGGCCACGGCGTGGCATTTGCAGGAGTCGGAGAGATCCTGGGTAAAGGCGCAGACGGAAAGGCTTTTGCCCTTTTCAATCTGGCGACATGGGGAATGTCAATAGTAGGGCCTTATCTGGGAGGGCTTCTCTATTCCTTATCAGGAGACATGCCGTTTTATGTAGCTTCTCTTCTTCTGGTAATCGGAGGATTAATGTTGATTAGGCAAGGATCTACCATACACGTTGTCAAGGAGGTGCTTGAAAGGCAAGGATAGGCAGAAGGGATATAGGTTCACCGGTCTTAAACAACGACCCGATGAGAATGGCTCATGCCAAAAACGTACCGAAAGGGAGAGACGAAATGCGAAAATCAAGACTGATTATTGCTTTGTGTCTGGCGTTCATAGTTTTGGGCTCTATATGTTTTGCGGAAGTCGCGAAACCTGAAGGCAAGGTGGTCCTTACTGTAAAAGGCCCGATAGCCAATACCAATGCTGAAGAAGGGTTCGAGTTTGATCTGGAAATGCTCGAAGGCCTCGGAATCACTGAATACAAGGTCAAGGATCCATGGCTCGGCAACAAGACATATGCAGGCGTAACCATTGCAAAGATACTGGAGTATGTAGGCGCGCCTGAAGAGATCGCACAAGTTGCAGCTGTTGCCAAAGATGGAAAAGAGGTCATCATAACAGGTGAAGAGGTTGCCAAGTACGAGATTATGCTTGCCACAAAAGACGGAGGCAAGGCAATAGGGTCAGGGCTTGGTGGTCCGGTCAAGCTGGTTTTCCCGTATGACGATAACCCGGGCCTTGACAAAGTGCACCCGAAGGAAAGCTGGAACTGGTTTGTCACGACAATTGAAGTGAAGGCGAAATGACCATACGCAAGCAGCATCATAGGATCCTGTTGCTGCTGCTACTGGCCGCAATCATAGTCTGGCCGCAGGCAGCGCCGGCAATCGGCGCTGCCGGGCCCGGGCAACAGGAGCCAATGACGGTAGTAGTATGTGTGCTGGACGGGTGTCCAGATCACTCCCTTGACTACTTGCCTGAAACCACATATCTCAGAAGATTGAGTGTGGATGAGAACTCTCAACATAAGACAATTGAAGCGGTGTTTCCGTCTTCAACAGCAGCAGGACATGGGGCAATCTTTACAGGAACCTATCCTGATGAGAACGGAATCACTGGCAAAGAATACCTGGGCGATGACGGAGAGCTCGTGCGATTTAATACACCTGATACTACAGAAGTGCCGACTTTGTTTCACATAGCTCGTTCGGCAGGTTATGGCACTGCAATGATCTCAGCCAAGGCTAATGTGTGCAGAAGGCTTTCAGGCGCAACTGACTTTGCAATCTGGTCTGATTCAGTGCCTGACTGGGTAATCGCATCTGTTGGACCGGCGCCTGATGAGGCCACGCAATACGATAACTATGCCGGATGGCATATTGAGCTGGATCAGTGGGTGCTAAGGACTGTTGAGGCCTACCTTGAGTATACCGATGCGCCTGCATTCGTAGGCATAAATCTCGGGAGCCCTGACACTTGCGGACACAGGTTCGGCCCAGTGCCTGCTGTGGAGACAACTGACGCACTGTGCGCCATCAGTGATGGCCTGGAGAAGCTCGTTGAGACATTGGAAGCAACCCGCCCGGGCAGGTGGAGTCTTATCATCACTGCTGACCACGGTATGACCAGGGTTTATACGGGCATTACGGCAAGAGACATCATAGACGATATTACTGACAAAGACGTACCTATGACCCTTGACGGAGGAGCTCTATACGTTTGGGCGGATGACGAAGACAGAGGTAAGATTGCTGATGCGTTAAGGCAGACTGAAGGAGTAGCTGAAGTCATAGATATTGATGATAAAGCAAGGCGGGAGGAGCTTCATATAGAGCACCCGCGTACACCTTCGCTTATCGCAATATCAGAACGGGGTTACATGTTCATAGAGGCATTGCTGTTTATGGATTATACATTGGGGAGTCACGGAACCCTCCTTAACACAGATTTGGAAGTGCCTCTTATAGTAGTCGGTCCGAAAGCAGATGCGATAAACCTCGAGAACGTCAATTCCATAACTGAGATTCGCTCCGTAGTGGAGATGTTATTTGACATATAGATATGAAAAGTGTACGTACAGTCGAGGATTGCCGGTGTTGCACTCGGGGACTGCATATAGGTCACCGGCAATCCAAGACCTCAGAAAACCAGCGAAAACCAATGAATTCATACTTGGAACCGAATATCAGAGCGGATAATGAAGCGGGATCCCTTTGTCTACCCCTTAACTGCGCCGGCCACAAGCCCTCTGGCGAGGTTGCGTTGGACCAGCGCGAAGAAGATCAGAGATGGGATTGTAAACAGCACGGACGCTGCCATGAGCGGGTTCCATTCTACTGTAAACCTGCCGAAGAAAGACGTAAGGCCGACAGGCATGGTCTTGAGTTCCTCAAGGTTTATGAAGGTCATTGCGAACATGAACTCGTTCCATGCGCCTATAAATGCAAAGATTGCAGAGGCTACGATCCCCTGCAGTGAAAGAGGTAATACTATCTTAGTGAAAGCGCCTAGTTTCGAACATCCGTCGATGAGTGCCGCTTCCTCCAGTTCTCGTGGAATTTCATCGAAGAATCCTTTCAACATCCATACTGTGAGCGGTAGTGTAAACGTTGTATAGCTAACCAGGAGTGACTTATGGGTGTTCAAAAGGGCCAAGTTCTTCATAACGATAAATAACGGGATAATAATGACTTGTGACGGAAACATCTGAACACCTAGGATCATGATGAGAGCAGGAGATCTCCCTGGGAATCTGAACCTCGAGAAACCATACGCTCCGAGGGAAGCGACTACTATTGAGATGGCAGTAGTCAAAACTGCTACGTACAGACTGTTTAGGAAGTACTTTGGAATCATAGTCTCTCCGAGCACCATTCTATAGTTATCCAGAGTGGGGCTTTTCGGAATGAGCCTTGGTATCCGGGTGAAGGTTTCACTGGTAGGCTTGAAAGATGTGGATATCATCCAGAGGAACGGGAACAGCGACACAAACATCACTGCCGCTGCAGCTAAGTAGATTACTGTGTATCTAAACAAGGCTTTATGTTTAGCCTTCTGACTTTTCACTAAAAAGTCTCCTCCCTCATCAAGAGCCTAAGGTAAAGGATGGTTACAATCATAACCAAGGCAAACATGATCATGGCCAGCGCAGAAGCAAGGCCCATCTGGAGCCTTCCGAACGCCATCATCCATGTATAGATTCCCAGAACCATGGTGCTGCCTGCAGGACCGCCTTCAGTCATAACGAACATCTGGTCAAAGACTTTGAAATCCCATATTGTCGACATAACGATAAGGATTGTGATGAGGTTACGGAGCATCGGGATGCTTATGAGCGTTGTCTTTTGCCAGAATCCCGCTCCGTCGATCTCAGCAGCCTCGTACACCTCATCCGGGATTGTTCGGAGTCCTGCAAGTAGACTGACTGCAATAAACGGGACGCTCTGCCATACGACTACTATGATTACTGCCCAAAAAGCTGATCCTGCTTTGGCAAGCCACGGAAAGTTGGCAAAGGATTTCAATCCGATTTTCGATAGCATGTAGTTTAAGATCCCAAATTGGTCATCGTATATCCATTTCCACAGGATGGAAGAGGCGACTCTCGGGATTACCCAGGGTACCAGTACAGAGACTGTAACTATGTCTCTTCCGGGGAAGTCCTGATCAAGGAGGATAGCTATGAGTAAACCAAAGAGCATGGTAAGAGCGACGCATGCGAATGTGAACCAAATAGTAATCCGAAGAGAGTACCAAAACTGCGGATCTGATAGTATAGTGGCGTAATTTGCCAGCCCGATAAAAGGCGGATCCTCGCGTAGGATGTCTAAGATGTAGTAACGCTTAAAACTGATTATGATAGCTTGCGCCAGAGGCACCAGGATAACAGCGAATATCCCTACCATTGCCGGGAGAATGAACAGGTACGCCATGGAGTTTTTCTTTATTTCTCCGAGAAGCGACTTTGATGCGGGACGGGCATAAGCCCGTCCCATACCCTTATTGAGTCCGCTGACTTGTTTCTGCATTATTCAGATCCCTGACTCCTACTCCTGATATCCGAAGAGAAGGTTCATGGCGTTCGCAAGGTCTGCCATGGACTGCTCTACAGACTTCTTCTCGAGCAGGATCTCTTGCATCGCTGTGAGGAGAATCTTGGTGTTCTCAACTTGACCCCACTGGTGAATCGCAGGGTATGTGCGTCCGTATTTCAGGTTATCCGCGTATACAGACAGCACCGGGTCGTTGGCTATAGACGGATCCTTAAGTATGGACGTTCTCGCAGGGAAGAACTTTACAAGATTAGCCCATGCCAACTGATGCTTGGGTTCGAGCAAGAGCTTCATATAGTCCCAAGCAAGGTCTTTCTTCTTCGACTGGGAGAACATCACTACGTTGCTTCCCCCTGTGAAACTGGCGGTCTGCTTAACAGCGGGAATCGGGGCGACGCCGATTTTTCCCTT
>JAAYRV010000154.1 GCA_012518595.1 Bacillota bacterium | reverse complement strand
GCCCTTGCCAATGACCAACTGGCAAGGTTGCGTAAGCTGCTTGTGAACTATCCTAAGATTACATTCGGACGATATACCGGAGAAACCGAAGGGCCTCATTTTGCTGCGCTTGAAAAGTACAGAGAACTGTACGGCACTGATCCTCTCGATAACGAACTTATCTCCAGGGAAGCCATGTGGGCATCCCCGCCTCATATCCTTTTAACTAACTATGCAATGTTAGAATACCTTCTCCTTCGGCCCCGTGACAGTGTTTTCTTTGACGGCGTTTCATCTGAGAGCTGGCGGTTCATTGTCATTGACGAAGCCCATACTTACGCAGGCGCAAGAGGCATTGAAATCGCAATGCTCTTAAGAAGGCTGAAAGACCGGGTAGTTCAAGGCGAGACAGGCAGGATACAGTGTATAGCCACCAGCGCGACACTGGGTAGAGGAAAGGATGACTATCCTGCTGTGGCAAAGTTCGCCTCGGATCTGTTCGGGGAGGAGTTCAGTTGGGACGAAGGAGATCCTGACAGGCAGGATGTAGTTGAAGCGTCAAGGCTGCCTCTTGCGGAGGCAAGACCTGGCTGGGGGACATTTGACCCCGGGGTTTACCTGGAGCTCCAAAACGCAATCAAGAACATACCTGAATCCGTCTTACCAGGTGAATTGGCTCGTATAGCGGGTACAAACGGAGTGCCTGGTGCTGTATTGAAAGAAGCCGAGAAAGCAGGGGAAATCGGAGGATGGCAGGCTTTTCTTTACGAAATGTTAAGAGGCGATACGAGACTCCTTGAACTCCAGCGAAAACTGGAGGACGGGCCCGTGTTTGTCAGGGATCTGGCAGAATCCCTTGTCTCTCATGATGATAATTCCATAGAGAAACTCGTGGCACTCGTAGACCTTGCGAACCAAGCAAAAACGGAAGGTGAAAGCCAAGCCTTGCTGCCTGCCAGATACCACCTCTTTGTCCGCGCAATTGAAGGGGCGTACCTCAGTCTCGCAGGGGATAAAAGATTGTATCTTGAGAGGCACGAGTCCATAACCAAAGAAGGGAAGAAATACCCTGTTTTCGAAGCAGCGACTTGCCGGCGGTGCGGTTCCACGTATTTGGTAGGCAAGATCGAATCTGGTAGTGAAGGGCCTGTTTTGAAACAGGCTCATGCCTTTGATGAAGACCCCGGATATTTCCTCCTCGTGGAGACAGATATCGATAGCGCACTAGCTAACGAAGACGATGAGGTAGGGTTTCCGGACATATCTGAGTCTTCGGAATATCCGGATGAATATCGTCTGTGCGGAACGTGCGGAGCAATAGGTTCAGTGGATTCCATATTGCCTTTATGTGATTGCGATGACGGCAATGTCTACCGTGTGCTGAAAGCAAAAACCTCAGGTTCCAAGAAGAAAGGGGTCTACCTATGCCGCGCATGCGGAAGATGCAATCCCCATGGCATAGTATGGCGGTTCTTGGTAGGGGCTGAAGCTGCAGCAAGTGTCTTGGCTACCGCACTTTATCAAAACCTTAAACCCGGAGAGGAAAGAGAGAAGATAGAAACTGATCACAGGCCGTCTGGTGAGGATGATCCTTGGTCTGCTGTAGGACAGATCTCATCTTCCGAGACAGCAGCAAGCTGTGATGAATTCAAAGGCTCCCGAAAGCTCCTGGCGTTTTCAGATAGCAGGCAAGATGCTGCGTTCTTCGCTCCGTACTTAAACCGTACACATGAGCGTATCCTGCGCAGAACCTTGATCCTGGAAACCTTAAATACACATAGGGAGAACGCTCTTCGCAATAGATGGAGATTGCAGGATCTGGTAGATCCTCTTGCAAAAAGCATAGAGGAGGCAGAGCTCTTCCCTAAGTACAGTTATCAGGAGCTGAAAAATGAGGCATGGAAGTGGACTCTTCAGGAGTTTCTCGCGATTGATCGTCGTATCAGCTTAGAAGGGCTTGGGTTGATGGGATTTACTCTTGCCAAGCCTAAGGGACCGGTGGCGCCCAGGGCCCTTACGGGACCTCCTTGGAACCTTACTGAGGATGAGGCATGGACTCTTATTGTCGCGCTCCTTGATACACTGCGGACAGGCGGGGCAGTTCTTTTCCCTGACGAGGTCTCCCCTAGTGATGAAGCATTTCTGCCAAGAAACAAAGAGCTTTATGTGCGAGAGAATACAGCGAACCCGAAGAACGGTATATTGAGCTGGAATTCATCGAGGCTAAACAGCAGACTGGATTATTTCTTCAGAGTTGCTGAGAGGGCCGGCATTGGCAAGTCTCATGATGAGTTAAGGGATGATTTGAGCAGTATATGGACTCGTTACTTAAGGCTTGAGTCTCATGAGAGCCTTTGGCGGGATTATTTCCATGCTGTAATGATGCCTGGCTTAGGTACGGTCTATCAGCTTAGGTACAATTTCTGGGAGCTTAGATCAAAAATCACAGATGACGAGCTTACCTGGTATATTTGTGATAAATGCCAGAATCTTACCCTCCACAATGTCCGCGGTGTATG
>JAAYRV010000153.1 GCA_012518595.1 Bacillota bacterium | reverse complement strand
CAATAGCAACAGCAAAAGCCTGAATATACTCGATGATCTCCGCCTTTATTTCAGGGGACAAAATGCACCTTGCCCCTGCTTCAGCCATGACCCCTTGCTCCTCCGGCCCGATACCCGACGCCAAGCATGTTTCCGGGCAGCTTGTTTCGTCTGTACCTTCACAGCGCTCCACACCGTTATCTCCGGCTTTCGAATCCTCACATTTTAGATCAGGCTTCTCTGGGATCAATTCGGATTTCACCTTCTCCTCGCTTCTTTCACCCGAGCCCTCTTACCTACACGCTCTCTTAGATAATAGAGCTTGGCCCTTCGCACTCTGCCGTGGCGCACAACTTCAATCTCGGCTATCCTGGGCGAGTGAAGCGGAAAAGTCCTCTCTACGCCTATTCCTGCTGATACCTTTCTGACGGTAAATGTCTCACGGGTACCGCTGCCTCTGCGGGAAAGCACAATCCCTTCGAACACCTGGATCCTTTCTCTTCCGCCTTCGACTACTTTTACATGCACCTTAACAGAATCCCCGGGCCCGAAATCAGGGATATCATCACGCAACTGCTCCTGTTCAACAATGTCAATCATATTCATTTCCAGGATCCTCCCTCGTTAAATCGGCCAACTTCTCTCGTTTAATCTCATCAAGCAACTCAACGTCTTCACGGCTCAAAGGAACTCCCTCAAGCAAATCAGGTCGCAAATCCAGGGTCCTGGCAAGCGCCTGCTTCCTCCTCCAGAGCCTGACTTTCTCGTGATCCCCTGAGACCAAAACGTCAGGCACTGCCATCTCCCTAAACTCCCTGGGCCTTGTATACTGTGGATAATCCAAGATACCGCTTGCGAAGGATTCACTCACAAGTGCATCCTCGCAGAGGACTCCGGGCACAAATCTGGTTACTGCATCCACCAGGACCATAGCAGGCAATTCCCCACCTGTCAGCACGTAATCCCCAATGGATATTTCATCAGTCACCAATGCTTGCCTCACACGCTCATCCACACCTTCATAGCGCCCACAGATTATTACCATGTGCTTTTCCTTGGCAAGGAGCCTAACCATATCCTGATCCAAGGTCTTCCCCTGAGGCGTCATCAAGATGATCCTGGCAGGCCCTCCTCCCGCTTCATGAAGGACATGTTCAGTTGCGGCAAATATCGGCTCCGGTTTCATGATCATGCCCACTCCGCCGCCGAAGGGATAATCATCAGTCACCTTATGCTTATCCACGGTAAAATTTCTTATGTTATAGACATTTATCTCCACAAGTCTTCTCTCACGGGCCTTCCCCACAATACTCCCGGAAAGCGGCGCCTCAAACATCTCAGGGAAGATCGTGAGTATATCAATTCTCAAATCATACACCTACTCGAGACCTGGGATAAGATCCACAATCATCGTACCGAGCTCGAGATTGATTTCCTTCACCATCTCCTTGACCGCAGGTATCAGTATACTCTTTTTCCTGCTTGCCCCACTTAGCTCGGGAGCAACCTCATAGACATCGTTCGCATTTCCACTGATAACCCGGACTACCTTACCGATATATCTCCCGTCGGTCGTCACAACCTTCAAGCCTTCAATCTCGAAAACATAGTAATGGCCTTCAGGCAGTGGAAGAAGCTCTGATTTAGGAACCTCCAACACGGCGCCGCGAAGAAGTTCAGCATCATCTATCGAGTGGATACCGGCAAACTTTAGAATAATGAACTTCTTGTGGCGCCTTACACCTTCAATCTCTAATACCTCGGTTCTGCCTTTCTTGGTTGCTCGCAACCTTGAACCGGGCAAGAATTGATCCGGAAAATCAGTAAAAGGCAAAACCCTTACCTCACCGCGCTTACCTTGGAAGGTAGTTACCCTCCCCACTGCGATGAAATCTCCCGGTTTCTCACTCCCCCGGAACTGTCCCATCAAACAATCTCCACTGTGGCTCTCTTTCCGTGTCGTGCGGAACAAGCACGAACAAGGGTCCTTATGGCTTTTGCAGTCCTGCCTGATTTCCCGATAAGCTTACCCTTCTCATCAGGGTTACAGGAGACCTCGTACACAATGACCCCTTCTTCATCAGTTACATCTACGACTGAGATCTCTTCAGGATTATCAACGAGATTCTTTGCAATGTATTCCACTAGTTCTTTCACTTAGCGTCAACTCCCCCGGTAGCTTCAGTTGTCTCTTGAATTACACCTGCTCTGATAAGCACTGATTCTGCTGATTCAGTGGGAAGCGCGCCCCTATTTAACCATTCTTGGGCTTTTTCGCGGTCAACCTCAATAGTTGCCGGTTGCGTCCTGGGATTATAGTGTCCAAGGATTTCAATAAACCGCCCGTTTCTAGGAGAGCGAGAATCAGCCACAACAATCCTGTACGAAGGCTGTCCCTTCGCTCCGGTCCGTGCAAGTCTTATTCTAGGCGCCAATGTCGTCACCTCCTGTTTTCCACCATTCCTTCTGTTAAAACCCTAACCTAATGTGTTATTGCATGAAAGGAATTATTCCTTTTCGCATGGCGCGACGCCCGGCCTTGCCCCCCGCGCCAAATTGCTTTAGGAATCCCTTAACTTGATTGAATTGGCGCAGCAGCACATTGACATCTTGGACTTTGACCCCGCTGCCCCTTGCGATTCTCCTCCGTCGGCTCCCGTCGATAATTCCGGGATTCCTCCGTTCCTCCGGCGTCATCGAGCTTATGATGGCGTCCACCTGCCTGAGACGGTGGTCATCCACCTTCATATCGCCTGCGCCTTTAATGCGACCCATGCCTGGAATCATTCGAAGAATTTCATCCAATGGGCCGATTTTCTGCATCTGTTCCAATTGATCTTGGAAATCCTCCAAGGTGAAATCAGCAGTCTTTAGCTTTTCCGCAAGTTGTGTGGCTTTCGCCTGGTCATAACTGGCCTCTGCCTTTTCAATCAGACTGAGAATGTCACCCATCCCCAGTATACGCGAGGCCATACGATCCGGATGGAAGGGTTCCAAGGCGTCTATTTTCTCGCCGACCCCAATAAACTTTATGGGTTTACCTGTCACAGCTCTCGTAGATAGAGCCGCGCCTCCCCTGGCATCTCCGTCGAGCTTCGTCAAAATAACCCCGGAAAGCTCCAATCGCTCATCAAAAGTGGACGCCACATTCACAGCATCCTGGCCGGTCATAGCATCCACTACAAGAAGAACCTCATGCGGCATGATCGCGTTTTTCATACCACCCAGCTCAGCCATGAGCTCGTCATCCACGTGGAGTCTGCCTTGAGTATCCACAAGCACCATGTCACAACCTAGAAACTTGGCGCGTGCGACACCGGCAGACGCTACTTTGACCGCGTCGTCGCCTTCGTGCGTGCCAAAGACTTCGACACCTGCGGCATCTCCAAGAACCTGTAGCTGTTTTATGGCTGCAGGCCTCCAAGTATCGGCTGCAACCAATAATGGCTTTCTGCCTTGCCTCTTAAGAAGATACCCAAGCTTCGCAGCGGTTGTTGTCTTCCCTGAACCTTGCAGTCCTACTATCATAATGACAGTAGGAGGCTTTGGCGCATACTTGATCTTACTCTCACGCCCGCCCATGAGCTCGGTAAGTTCAGAGTTGACGATCTTGATTACCTGCTGCCCCGGGGTGAGGCTGGCTGCTACTTCCTGGCCTACAGCCCGCTCCCGAACCCTCTTGATGAAATCCCGGACGACCTTGAAGTTCACATCAGCTTCAAGCAAAGCTATACGAATTTCTCGCAGGGCCTCGTCCACGTCGGCTTCGCTTAACTTGCCTTTTCCTCGCAGCTTGCGGAAGGTTTCCTGAAGCCTCTGAGTTAGGTTTTCGAACATGAGGCCCAACCCCCTTTACTCACGCAAGTAGTATACACTCAGCAACCAGGAGCGTCAACTCAGTCTCGCTATCTTGTGGCATATCTCGGCGCCGACTAACTGTGGCGCTCTTAATTTGCGCCCCTTGTCCTGACGGCGGTGAGGTATAGGACATTAGGCCAGGCCTTGAAAAATGGCGTCAGCAAACTCTCTTGGATCAAAATCCCTAAGATCCTCAATTCCTTCACCAATCCCAATAAGCTTTACGGGAACTCCCAGACTATCCTTTATTGCCAGGACAATGCCACCCTTAGCAGTACCGTCAAGCTTCGTCAGGGCTATACCGGTAATCTCCACTGCTTCCTTGAATGTCGCAGCCTGACTAAGCCCATTCTGGCCCGACGTAGCGTCAAGAGTAAGCAAGACTTCATGAGGAGCTCCGGGGATCTCCCTCTCAACAACACGTTTCACTTTCTCAAGTTCCCTCATAAGGTTTACATGGGTGTGGAGTCTTCCTGCAGTATCCAAAATCACATAGTCCACACCTCGTGCTTTTGCAGCTTGGCAAGTATCATATGCTACTGCAGCAGGGTCTCTGCCTTCTTCGTGGCGTATGACTCTGGCCCCTGCTCTCTTACCCCAGATTTCCAGTTGATCAATGGCAGCCGCTCTGAAAGTGTCAGTCGCTCCCAAGATAACCTCAGAACCGGATTTCCGGAATCTATGACATAGCTTTCCTACGGTTGTAGTCTTACCTGTCCCGTTGACTCCTACAACCATGATCACAGTAGGACCTTCCATCGCCTTCCTAAGAGGTTCATGGGATCCCAAGACCTCAACTATCTCTTCTTTCAGATATCTCAGGACATCTTCCTCACTCAAAGCCTTGCCTTGCCCGCTCTCTTTTAAGCTCCGGGAAAGTCCGGAAAGCAGTTCCATCGTAGTTGAGACTCCTACATCAGCTTGCAGTAGTATAGCTTCCAGCTCTTCAAGAAACTCATCGTCAAGAACAGGACGTCTCCTTACCAAGGATTGTACCTGCCCTACTATGCTTTGGCCGGCCCGTGTCAGCCTTTCAGAAAGGCCGGCTAAGAGTCCTTTAGATTTGCTGCCCGAATTATGAGGTTGGGTTGGCTTCTTCAGCCCGTCTGCCGCGTTCATTCGCAAAGTTCACACCTTTACTGTTAAGCTGTTTCCTTTTGGGAATATGCCGCATCTTCTAAATTAAGCGAGACAAGTTTTGACACGCCGGATTCTTCCATAGTAACCCCATAGAGAGCGTCAGTCCTCTCCATCGTGCCTTTTCTGTGTGTCACAACAATAAACTGACCCTCTTTGGCTGCATCCTGCAAGAGCTCGGCGAATCTTCCAACGTTAGCCTCGTCCAAGGCTGCATCTATCTCGTCCAAAATACAGCACGGACTGGGATGAATCTTAAGAATCGCAAATACAAGAGCTATTGCTGCCAAAGACCTTTCGCCTGCGGACAGAAGCGTAAGGTTCTGAAGTCTCTTACCGGGAGGCTCTGCCACAATGTCAACTCCGAGAAGTCCGCCGTCTTCAGAGTCAACCAAAATCAAGTCAGCGGCTCCGCCTCTAAAAAGCCTTCCAAAAAGAGTGTTGAATTCTCGTCTCACTGCATTAAGGGTTTCCCTAAACCGTCTTTCACTCTCTTTGTCGTAGCGTTGGATGATTTGACCGAGGAATTCCAAGGCACCCTCAATGTCACAGAGCCCTTCCTCCAGGTACTGTTGTCTTGATTTCATAGACTCATATATCTCAATTGCACCAAGATCAACAGGTCCTATGGTATCCATCTTATCCCGCAGTATCCGAATTTCTTCTCTTGCATTATCCTTGCTGCGTATGTCTTCATATTGGACAGGATCCACCTCTTGCCTGGCTTGTTCCGGTGCCAACCGGTAGATTCTAAGGAGCTCGTCTGTCATATGACGAATTCCCTCGACAACCTCAGCCCTTCGAAGACAGAGCGCGGTTTCATCTTTCTCAATCTCCCCGATTTTTACCTGAAGAGCCTTGAGTAGCCCTTCTTTCTCACTGATGCTCCGGGTAATCCCGCGCCGATGCCGGCTGATAGACGCAACCTTCGTATCCAAATCCAGCCTGTTCTTTCTCAGCATATCCAAATGAGCTTTGCCCTCGTCAAGTCCCAATCGGGCATCACTTATGAGGTCTTTGATTCTTATTATCTCGCTGCCGGTAGCGTCAGCTTCTGAGGCCAGATCGCATATGGAAGACTCCATGGCAGAAATATGCTGTTTCAGACTCTCAGCCTCTTGACTCCGGGACGCGATTTTCACTTTAGTCGCGGTAATGTCACGCATAGCATCATCACGGGCAGAGGAGAGCTCTTTAAGTCTCTTGGAAAGCCTGGCCTGAATCTCAGATAGCTCCTCGCCGGCAATAGTGAGTTCCTCGTGCCGTTCCTCCAACCTCTGACCGGTATCATTGGCAGGCATCCCCATTTTCGTTCTTGCTTCCAATTCTGAACGGAGCATATCCATTCGGAGACGAGTTTTGTCCAGCTCCTTCCGTCTCTCAGCTTGCAGCGCCTGGAGTTTCACTGTCTCCAGTTCAATCAGTCTCATTTCTGAAGTCAAATCCGCGCTCGCGTTTTCAAGCTTCCCGATGATATCCTTTACCCGTTCCGTCTGTTGCATTACCTGAGATCGCCTGTCGCCGAGATTCTCACAATCAAGTTCCAAGGCGCCCAGACGCCGCCTTGCCTCCAGCAATTTCCGGCCCGGCCTTGCCACTCTGCTGCCGCCTGTAATCGCCCCTCCCGGAAAAATGATATCACCGTCAATTGTCACAATTTTGATGGATCTGCCCAAAGCCCGAGTTGCACTCACAGCCACATCAAGATTGTCTACAACCAAGATACGTCCCAGCGAGAAATCCACTGCCTTCTTAACAGATTCATCATAGGACACAAACTCGGACGCGATACCGCGAACACCGGGCATTCTAAAAATATGACTGTACCTCGCGGGAAATCCGGCAGGACGAATAAGGTCCAGCGGCAAGAACGTTGCTCTCCCCAATCTATGCTCCTTGAGGTACGCAACTGCTGCTTTCGCATGGCTTTCCCGCTCCACAACAATATTGTAAAGCGAGCGGCCTAACGCAGCACTAATAGCATGCTCATATTCACCGGACACCTCAACTATGTCAGCGAAAACCCCGATAATTCCGTCAAGCCGGGAGCGCCGGGCTTGGGCCATGACAGCCCGAGTCGCTTCAGGATACCACCGGTCTTTCATTGTCTTCCGTCTGCACGCTTCAAGTTCCAGCGATTTCGCATGAGCCTGGCTTTCCACGTCTCTCAGCATTTCATAGAGTTTTTCCAGCTCGTCTCGGGAGCGCCTGAGATCTTGCTCCGTTTTGGCAATATCCTGCGCTAGGCTGCCCTTTCTTGCATTCAACTCTTCCATACGCTCTGTGTCATGTCTTAATTGCAACAAAGTGTTATCAAACTCTTGTTGGGCATGTTCCAGTTGTTGCCTGTCCCTCTCACTTTGGCGCTCCTCGGCCTCATTCGCCATCTTTCTTCTGGATAATTCGTTTTTGACTTCAGCCAGCTCTGAAAGGACTTCAATTACGTCTACTTTAAGACGCTCCTCTTTTTCCCTCTCTTGGTTCAACTCTGTCGCAAGGCGCCCCTCATAGGACTCTTGAGTTCTCAAGTATTCCCTGGAATCTTCCAGTTCAGCATTAATCTCTGCAAGATGCGCCCTCTTACTCTTAAGTTCCTGTTCGGAGTGGGAGAGGGCTGTCATGTTCTTCTCGCATGCTGTTTCAAGGGATGCCAGCTGTTCTTCTAAACTTGCCAGCCGTTCCGACGTTACTCCAACCCTGCCTTCAGTTTTCTCTATCTCCGCCCCTAAGTTGGTTACTGCCTGATGGAGTTCGTCGCGCTCATCCTCCAGCTCAATAAGACGCGCTTTTTCACGCAGGGTCTCATCTTCTAATTTGCCTTGCTCTTTTCTCATATCCTCGAGCCCGGTTTCAATATGCGTCAACTTATCCAAAATATCGTCCTTGACTCTACCGGACTTTTCAAGTTCTATTAGGATCAGACTAACCTCAAGTGTTGACAGTCTATTGCTGTAACTTTGAAATTTGCGGGCTTCGTCCGCCCTCTTCGCCAAGGGTTCAACTTGCCTTCTGAGCTCTAGAACAAGGTCCCTGAGACGCTCCTCGCTTTTTTCAACAGCTTGGAGCCTTCTTTCTGTCTCATTGCGGCGAGTCTTGTATCTGCTAATCCCTGCAGCTTCCTCAAAGAAGGCTCTGCGTTGATCGGATCCGGCTGCCAGTATCGCATCGATCCTTCCTTGTTCAATGACGGAGTACCCGGATTTTCCAAGTCCTGTGCCCATAAAAAGAATGTGAATGTCTTTGAGACGGCATGGCACGCCGGATATGAGGAACTCACTTGCTCCTGAACGATAGACCCGTCTGGTAACTTGAACCTCCAGGAAATCAACAGAAAGATAGCCGTCGCTATTGTCGAAGACTAACGTAACTTCGGCAAACCCCAAAGGTTTCCGCGAACCGGAACCTTTGAAAATCACATCTTCCATCTTTGAACCACGGAGAGTCTTCGCGCTCTGCTCTCCCAGTGCCCACCTTATTGCGTCAGCAATGTTGCTTTTCCCTGATCCGTTGGGACCCACAATCGAGGTAATACCTGGGGAAAACGCGAGTTCCGTTTTGTCTGCAAAAGATTTAAACCCGTGGACTTCCACTCGCTTGAGGTACAAGCACAATCACCCTCATGAGCGCCGGCTACCCTGGATGAGAACCGGCAAGCCGAAAAGTTGGAGAGATTTGCGATAATCCGCTCTGTGTACACAATAATTTTTGCACCGGTCGTTCTATAGGTGCAATGGTATTCTATCATAGCGTAAACCAAAAGAGAATGTTACAGCGTAAGTACCGGCTCAAGACATGGGTTGAAGGAAGACCTAAAAGCTGGCAGGATCAAAGGCTTACCTTAACCTTCAGATACAAGTCTTCACGTTTTCTCATCTTCCGGGGAATCTCAGGATGAGTCAGCGAACCATATTTCCGCAGGATCCGTCGTAACTTCGCCTTAACGCGAGTACGCGCATTATCGACTGCTTTGAGATTAAGCCCCATAGCACAGCTGATTTCACTTGTCGTGTAACCCTGGCGTAGGAGAACAGTGACAACATACTCCAGTACAGACAGGTAATCTCTTAAAACTTGCTCCACTCGCATGTCCGTCCATTTATCTTCCACGACAGTCTCAGGATTCAGTGAATCCCCTTGAAGGAAGTCCAGCATTGGACGGCAACTCTCCCTATCCATAACCGCGTACAAGGACAAGGCCTGGTTAAGAAGCCTGTGTTTTCCGCTGCTCTGTCTACGAAGGCTGTTATATACCTTGCGGATAATGCAGAGGTACGCGAAGGAACTGAATTTCACTCCCGGCCGATCAGCGTCATATTGCCGGATAGCGTCAATGAGGCCGAACAGCCCGTCTTGGGTGAGATCTTCAAATTCCAAACCGGGGACTCCGATAGCTGTGGTCTGGACAATATGCCGTACCATGGGCAAATACTTCCGTACCAAGTCGTCTCTTGCCGGTTCCTCTCCTTGCCGTGCTCGCCATAGCAACTCAAGGTCCAAATCTTGGTTCACAGCGGACATGTAGAATCCCCCTTGACCGATTTATACCGAGTTCGCTAAATGTATACTATCAGCCAAGGAATAATATTCTTCTGAAATTGGACACGCAACGCTTATCAGTGGCACAGCCTGCCCCCAGAGAAGCGGTTGCTCCTAGGAAAACAGGCTGCAGGTCCAAAACCGGTCCCAAATTATGAGAAAGCTAATAACAATTCAGTAAACAGCCAATAATCACGGATTCTCTCGTTGTCATTACCTGGGTTCAACGATGAATTTTATTGCAGTCCTCTCCTCCCCGTCGATCAAAATCTCGGCGAAAGCCGGAATGGCAATAAGGTCTATTCCGTTTGGTGCAACAAACCCGCGTGTAATCGCTATCGCCTTGACAGCCTGGTTTACAGCCCCCGCTCCGACCGCCTGAACCTCAGCAGACCCTCTCTCCCTGAGTACGGCAGCCAGGGCGCCTGCCACCGACTTAGGCTTTGATTGCGCTGATACCTTTAGTACCTCCACGCCTTCTACCTCCCGTTCCCAGGTTTTGGACCATAAGCCGCATCTCCTATATCAATATTCAACATTATCCCAAAAGATCCTTTGTTGTGCGGAATTTCTCGATTCTATGAGAAGATTAGTCGAATGTGACAAGGCCCAACGCGGCTTCGGCCGCAGCTTGTTCCGCTTCTTTTTTGGTCTTGCCAATCCCGCGACCTACAGCGGTCTTCTCAGAGAATACGGAAACAGTAAAAGTTTTGTCATGATCAGGGCCGTCTTCACTTACTACTCTATACTCAGGAAGCGGTTTCTTTCGTTTTTGAAGGAGTTCTTGCAACTCTGCCTTGAAATTGCGGAAGCTCGCCTCCTTTAAGCACTCGTTTGTGTCAATAGCATCAAGGTGAAGCTTATCCACGACAAAGTCTCTCGCCTCACAAAGCCCCTGATCCAGGAAAACGGCGCCGATTGTCGCTTCAAACGCGTCTGCAAGCACAGAGGGCAACTCCCTGCCGCCTGTCATCTCGAGACTTTGACTAATCATAAGGAATCTCGACAAACCTATGCGAACTGCAGCAGAAGCCAAAGACTTCTCACTGACGACCTGCCCGACTATGGCTGAAAGCTCCCCTTCAGCCAAGACAGGGTGGTTCTCATAGAAATACCAAGCGCAGGTTAGCTTAAGAACAGCATCTCCAAGAAACTCCAACCGTTCGTTCCCTGCAAGAGGGCCTCCGCCTTCGAAAGAGCTGTGGGTGATGGCTTTCCTAAGCAAATTCGGGTCATGGAAAGACACCCCGAGGATATTCTCTAATTGAGACAAAGCGTATGTACTCGACTTCTTGCTCATTCTTGGAATCTCCTTGTCACAATAACCCCGTTGTGTCCCCCGAATCCAAAAGCGTTACTCATAGTCACGTCCACGTTGGCATTCCTTGCCTCATTTGGCACGTAATCCAAATCACAGTCAGGATCAGGCTCTTCGTAGTTTATTGTTGCCGGAACGATTCCGGTCTCCAATGCGAATATTGAGGCAGCAACACCGCAAACCCCAGCAGCGCCCAGCAAATGACCGGTCATGGATTTAGTGGAGCTCACCATCAATTCATATGCGTGAAGGCCGAACACCTCTTTTATTGCCAGCGTCTCACATTTGTCATTCATTGGAGTTGACGTTCCGTGAGCATTGATGTAATCCACGTCGCAAGGACTGAGCCCTGCATCATCCAGCGCTCTACGCATGGCCAGGGCGGCTCCTCTACCTTTAGGATCCGGCTCCACGATGTGATGAGCGTCATCTGTTGCTCCATATCCTACGATTTCCGCATATGGTCGGGCCTTTCTGCCAAGGGCATGCTCCATTCTCTCAAGGACCAAGACCAAAGCGCCTTCACCCATAACAAACCCGTCTCTTCCCTTATCAAAAGGACGACTGGCCTTATTCGGCTCATCATTCCTTTGTGACATGGCCCTGAGAGCACAAAACCCGGCAAAGCCTGCCGGCGTAATGCCGGCCTCAGTGCCCCCTACTAACATAATGTCAGCGTCTCCTCTTTGAATAATACGAGAACCTTCTCCAATTGCATGCATAGACGCGGCGCACGCTGTTGTGATAGTAAGATTAGGCCCCCTTGCGCCGGTGAAAATCGCAACTTGTCCTGAGGCCATGTTAGGGATCATCATGGGAATGAAGAAAGGACTAACCCTCCTTGGGCCATAGGAATCCATAAGCTTCACCTGGCCCTCGGTTACCTCAATCCCCCCGATTCCACAACCCATTACAACGCCTGTTCGGTCCCCTTTGTTTTCATCAATGGACAGCCCGGCGTCGTCCAACGCCAGTTTAGCAGAGGCTACTGAAAAACGCGTGAACCTTGCCAGCCGGTGGGCTTCCCTTGGAGACATGAAATCCTCAGTCACAAAATCCCGAACTTCGCCCGCTATCTGAGTCCTATAGCCGTCAGGCTCAAAAGCGGACACCCGCCCTATGCCGTTTCTCGAAGTTCGGAGGCCTTCAAAGAAAGCCTCTTTCCCTATGCCAATGGGGGTGACCGCGCCGATGCCGGTCACCACCACCCGTGGTCTCATATCCTCACCCCACACTATTTCGTGCGCCTTTCCTTTTGTTTTAACCTGATTATCTCTTACTCGGCTTCCGCCAGTTGCTCCATGATGAAATCAACAATATCCTGCACTGTAGTATCTTCTGCAAGATCAACATCGAGAATTCCCAGCTCAAACTCTCTGTCCAGTTCATCTCCGATGCTCATTCTTGTAGCAGAGTCAGCATAAAGGTCATTCATAGTAGCGTCAGGCGTTACCGAAGCCTCATCCACCCTGGCTTCCCTTATTATTATCTCTTTCACCTTAGCAAAGACTTCCTCTGCCTTCCCCTCGAGTCCTGCCATTGTCTTCACCTCCCTCAACTCAATTCTATAGTGTTTCCTGTCCGGCAGCTACATTGCCAAGCCCCCGTCTACACACAGAACCTGGCCTGTTATGTAACGTGCCTCATCAGAAGCTAAGAAAAGACAAGCCTCAGCCACATCCTGGGCGCAACCTGCCCTTCCCAGGGGCACGCCTTTTATGAGTTTCTCTCTGATTTCACAACTTAGCTCACTTGTCATACCGGTATCAATAAAACCCGGGGCAATAGCGTTTACAGTGACCTGGCGCATGGCAAGCTCTCTGGCAGCAGCCTTAGTAAGGCCGATCACGCCGGCTTTTGACGCAGAGTAATTCGACTGGCCCGGATTGCCAAGAACACCTGCCACAGACGAGATGTTTATTATTCTACCGGATCTCTGCCTGAACATCCTCTTACCGACTGACCTCAGAAAATAAAACACTCCGTTAAGGTTTACCTCAAGGACTTCTTGCCATTCCTCGTCAGTCATTCTGATGAGGAAGTTGTCCTGTCTCACGCCTGCGTTATTAACAAGAATGTCTATACGGCCAAGTTTCTCGTGGATTTCACAGACAGCCGCCTCAACAGAGGCAGATGAAGAGACATCTACACTCTTTGCCAAAGCGCAACCACCGGCCGCGGTAATCTCCCCTGCCACTTTCTCGGCAGCCTCAAGGTTTCGTCCTGCAAGCGCCACAACATATGCGCCCTCTCTTCCGAACGCCCTGGCAATCTCAGAGCCAAGCCCGCCTGAAGCTCCAGTGACAACCGCAACCTTATCCCTTATTCTCATTTCGTAAGACCTCCTCGCGAAATCTCAATACATCGTCAACCGGAGCATTTCCGTCAAATGCAAAGGTTTCAGCCAGGGGTTCGATTTCTCGGATGAGTCCTGTAAGAACCCGCCCGGGGCCTGCTTGGACAAAAACGCACCGGCCCTGGCTCCACATCTCCCTTACACAGTCCTCCCACAGAATGGGCCCGGAGATCTGTCTTGCCAGAGACTCTTTGACTTTTGCCGGAGACCGGGTTGCCTTACCGTCAACATTCATAACCTGCGGGACGTGTGGCTCCTGGAAAGTCACCTTCTCGAGCTCGTATTCCAGCGCGCATCTGGCAGGTTCCATCAACCTTGAATGGAATGGCCCGCTGACTTTAAGCGGAATCACTCTCCTTGCACCCCTTGCCCGGCAGAACTCCTCCGCTTTTTCAAGGCCAACTATATCCCCTGATATAACAACCTGCTTTGGAGAGTTGTAATTTGCAGGCTCAACCCATCCAAATTGGCGAGCTTCTTCGCATGCAGTGACAACTCCTTGTCTATCTAATCCCAAAATAGCGGCCATTCCGCCTGCCCCCGGGGGACAAGCTTCCTCCATTAATCTGCCGCGGACATTTACCAGTCGCACAGCGTCTCCAAGTGACAGCACGCCTGATGCCACCAGGGCAGAATACTCACCTACACTGTGACCGCTTACTATGTCAGGCATGAATCCTTTAGATTTCATCACAGCAAAGGCGGCGACGGATGTTGCGACAATCCCGGGCTGAGCATTACTTGTCAGGGTCAGCTCCTCCTCGGGTCCGAAAAAGCATAGCTCTGACAGAGGGAACCCAAGAGCTCTATCCGCCTCTTCAAAAATCCGCCTGGCCTCTTCATAGTTGTCAGCAAGATCCTTCCCCATTCCAACCCTTTGGCATCCCTGCCCCGGGAAAACAAATGCCACCTTCTTGCCGTCTATGCCCAATGCCTGCCACCGCCTTAAATAGCACACCTTTACATGCTTCCGTTATCCGGTCACTATTTGCTCCACTTAAGTATTGCAGAACCCCAAGTGAGACCTGCACCAAACCCAACAAGCAAGACTATGTCACCGTCTTTTACTTGTCCGGACCTGGCTGCCTCGTCAAGAGCTATAGGAATGGAGGCAGCTGACGTGTTGCCAAGTCTTGCGATATTCGAGTAGATTTTGTCCTGTGTCCCAAGCCTCTCAGCAGCAAGGTCTATCAACCTCTGATTTGCCTGATGGGGAATAACATAATCTATGTCTTCTTTTCTTAAATTCGCTTTCTCCAGGACCTCCATGGCGCCTTCCACCATTACCCTTACGGCAAATCTATACACCAGATTCCCCTTCATTTGGATGTAGTGGAGTTTTGATTTCACTGTCTCGCAAGACGCAGGCATTCCGGAGCCGCCGGCAGGGAGGACCAGCACGTCGCCGCGGGAGCCGTCAGATCTTAGAACACATTCAATTATGCCTTCGCCATAGGCGCAAGGACGGATAACGGCAGCCCCTGCTCCATCACCAAACAGCACACAAGTATTTCTGTCCTGCCAATCCACAATCCTGGAGAGTATTTCAGCTCCAATTACAAGAATATTGTCATACCGGCCTGAAGCCACAAGATCCCGGGCAACGGAAAGAGCGTACACAAACCCTGTGCAGCCTGCGCTGATATCAAAAGCAGCAGCATTCTTCGCGCCTATTTCCCCTTGAACCACACATGCGCATGACGGAAATATCGTATCAGGTGTAACTGTAGCAACAATAATCAAATCGAGTTCATCGGCAGTCATGCCTGCGTCATCCAGCGCTTTCAAAGCTGCTTCCTTTGCCAAATCAGACGTTACCGTTCCTTCGGCAGCTATGCGCCGCTCTTTGATACCGGTGCGTTCCACAATCCACTCATCACTGGTATCCACCATTTTCTCCAAGTCAAAGTTGGTTAGAATCCGTTCAGGCACAGCGCTTCCTGTTCCTGCTATCCTTGCCCCTCTTATTGGATTGGGCGTCCTAGTCTTCAAGGTTATCTCTCCTCTCAGAACCGCCTGCTGCAAGACGAGCGGCAATAGCCTCTGTGACATTGCCCTCTATGGCAGCTTTAGCGGTTCCTATAGCGTTCTTGATTGCTTTGGCACGGGAACGCCCATGAGCAATGACTGTGATTCCCCCCACTCCAAGAAGCAACGCACCTCCATACTCTGAATAATCCATTTTCCGGGCAAGCGATTGCAAAGCAGGCTGCGCAAAGCCTGCCCCTGTCTTCGAGACAGGGCTTTTCTCCATAGAGGCTTTCAGTATCCTTACCATCGCCTCTCCTAGGCCCTCAGCCAGCTTCAGCACAACATTCCCGGTGAAGCCATCAGTAATGACCACATCCGCCCGTCCGAGCGGAATGTCGCTCGCTTCGATGTTGCCTATAAAATTACAATCAGCCTTGCTGATTAACTCATAGGAGGCAATTGTCAACTCAGTGCCTTTTGTAGGTTCCTCTCCTATGCTTAAAAGACCGAGCTTGGGTTCTCCCCCCCCCATTACCTGTCTGGCATAGGCGTCCCCCATAAGAGCGAAGCTCAACATGTGGTGAGGTCTGCACTCCGAATTAGCGCCTGCATCTACTATCAGACAGTAACCGGTCGTTGTAGGAAACACTGTAGCAATGGCAGGCCTATCCACCGCTTCGAGTCTTTTCAATCGCAGGAGTGCACTTATCATGGTCGCGCCTGTATTGCCCGCAGACACCAATGCATCCGCATGCCCCTTTGCCACCAGATCACATGCAGTCAATATCGAAGAGTCGCGCATTTTCCTTATGGCATCCACAGGGTGGGGCTCATTCATTGGAATGACTTGCCCTGCATGCACAATGGAAAGAGGAAGATCCCCTGTGCCACCCTTACTCAGCTCGCTTTCAATATCCTCTCTGTCTCCTACCAAGATTACTTCAACGCCCAGCTCCTCCGCAGCAAGACACGCACCTTTAACTGTCTCCGAAGGGGCAAGGTCCCCTCCCATTGCATCAAGGGCAATCTTCAATCAAAACCCCTCCTTGAGTCTTCACCACATCCTCCGGGTTCTTCTACGGCAAACACAATGAACTCTCCGGTAAAAACGTCGTCGTGACCTATTTTCGTCGTGACTTTCACTACATGCCGCCTACCGCTTCTGCTTAGAACTTCTGCTTTCGCCACCAGTCTTTCTCCTGCCCTAACCGGCCTGAGATATTTTATGGTTGCAGTTCCGGTAAGCGCGATTTCGGCGTCTACAAGCGCAACCGCCAATGAGTTTGCCTGAGCGAAAATATGATGTCCGCGAACAATGGAAGTGCGCTGAAATGCCATGTCTTTATCGGTTTCCAGTACAGATATGCCTTCCTGGCCCAGCTTTACATGGATTAGATCCCCTATGACCTCTCCTGTTTCCACTGATCGCACCTTATTTGTCGCTTCTTCAGCTAAACGCCTGGTACGCTCACGTGACTCCGGGATTCCCAGTTCAAGCCTGTCCAATCGTATAGTCTGGATACTAACCCCGAAGGCACAGGCCAGCTCCTTATCGGTTATGAATGGGTCATTCTCTATGACCTCCCGCAATCGCCGGAGCCTATCTGGCTTTTGGAACTTAGGCTTCACATTTCATCAACTCTCACAACCAACTTTCAGTATGGAGCAATAGCTATTATGACCAAGTCTTAATAGCAGATACTAAACCAAGTATATATCGGTTCATATCCTACTTGCAAGAGGAAATGAAACATCCAATGAAATATCGGGGGCAAAATGACAAAAGGCCGCGCGGGGTATTGCGGGCCTTCTCTGTGCAAAAACCAATATTCGGAGGAATATGACCTACGCTCTTTTCTTCTTTTCCTCGACAACTATGACTTGCCGTCCGTCATAGTAGCCACATGCGGCGCACACTCTATGGGGTCTCCTTAGAGCATGACACTTCTCGCATTCAACAAGTGTCGGCGCTTCAATCTTCCAATTGGCACGACGTTTTCGTGTTCTCGACTTGCCGAATCTCGCCTTAGGATTTGCCACTTGAACCTCACTCCAGTCACTAGAACTAGTCTTTATCCTGACCCAGGTAGAGTTGCGCAATGGGCGCAAGACGGATATCGCCTTCTTCATCCGGACACGCGCAATCTCCGTCATTTAAGTCCTTACCGCAAACAGGGCACAAACCTTTGCATTCGCTGGAACAAACAAGCTGAATAGGGAGAGACAGCGCCAAATGCGCGCTTACTTCTTTTGAAATGTCCACAACGTCTCCGGTAT
>JAAYRV010000152.1 GCA_012518595.1 Bacillota bacterium | reverse complement strand
AGTTTTCGCTCGTTTTCCGCAGTCTTGGGTGGCCCCGCACGGTACGTACACTTTCCAGAACCGGCGATCGCTTATGGTGGAGACCGTTGATTTCTCCCAATAGCTGCCAGGCATCCTGGGTAGTTGTGGTTACGTCGAGACTATTTTCACATGGACTGTACCTTTCATAGAGCAAGATCATGGCATTACCCTGTTTGTCAAGGTACAATCTATATTTACATTTAAATGGAAGAGGTCAACGGTCTCATGGCGATCTACTTAGAATGTTTTGTCTACTTCATCAACAAGCCTGCCTACGTAGTCCACTGCCTTCCTGATGGTTGCGGGATCCTCAAGGTCAATGCCTGCCCGGCGCATCAGTTCAAGGGGTTTCAGTGAACCGCCGGCTTTCAATACTTCCAGCCACCTGTCTACTGCAGGTTGCCCTTCTTCATCAATGGCTTGCGCCATCAGCGTGGAACAGGTCAGCCCTGCAGAATATGTATAAGGATAGAGTCCCATGTAGTAATGGGGCTGGCGCATCCATGTCAGGCGTGCTCCTTCGTCTACCTCAACCCGTCCGTCCCAAAACTCGTTTAGGATATCTCCCTGAGTCGCTGAGAGTACTGAAGCTGTTATGGGTGTTCCGGCTTCTGCAATGTCATATATCCGTCGTAGCAGCTCGGCTTCGAGCATGTGTCTGACGTAATCGTGGTAGTAAGTGCTGAGTACCTGCGTGAGCAGCCAACGACGCATGCGATTATCATTGTTTTGGGACAGGACATAGCGTGCCAAGAGCCTCTCGTTGAATGTAGATGGGCCTTCCACAATGAACATGGACATGCGGATATTCGCGAAACGCTGGTTTCTGGTGGTGAATACATCTGCAACCGCATGGCCCAGTTCGTGCGCAAGGGTGAACATGGAACGCGCATGGTTGCTCCAAGTCGTAAGTATGTAAGGATGCGCGTCGTATGCGCCGGCACAGAAAGCACCTGTAGACTTGCCGATGTTGTCCACGCGATCGATCCATCTGTCTGACAAGGCCGCTCTGATGATATCAGTGTACTCTTGTCCCATGATTTCGCAAGCTTTGATAATCTCTTTGCCGGCTTCTTCAAAGGTTGTCTCAGGGTCAAATTCAGGATCCAGTGGTGCCTCAATGTCACAATACATGATCCTGTCCAAGCCGAGCACTTCTTTGCGGAGTTCAACATACCGGCGCATGTGAGGAGCGATTTCTTTTTGGATTATGTCCAGCAAGTTGGTGTATGCCTTCAGTGAGCTCTCTTGACGGTGCAGGAACATGTGGGTTGCTGACTCGAACCCACGGGCCTTCGCCAGCACGACGTTCTTTCTTATTTCCGTGCCGAATGTGCCTCCGAGAACGTTCTGATATGCGGAAATGCCCTGTGCAAATGATAAAAAGGCATTACGGCGAAGGGTGGTATCAGGTGACTTCTCCAACATAACTTCGTATGTGGCGAACGAGACCGGCACCTTTTGTCCGGCTGAATCGGTCACCGGTTCAAAGCGCATGTCAGAACTCTTGGTTCGGTTGTAGAGCATGTAAGGCGCCTTCATGATTTCACCTAAGGAAGCCAGAACCTCCTCAGTTTCCGGGGAGAGAACATAAGGCTTGTTGCTGACAATCTTCTCCAGGTTGCGTCTGAAAGGCTCAAGACCCGGTTCTGCCTTGAGGTACTGCTCTATGGTTCCTTCGGGGAGTTCCAGAATTTCAGGTTCAATAAAGGATACTCCAGCTTTAACACGGGCCATGGCAGCAGCAGCCCGTCCGGCAATTGCTTGATTGGCAGGATTGGCGCCATCGCTTGACAGGAGCAGACCGGCGTACAAGTCTACATGGTAAAATTTCCGCGTAAGGTTCTCGACCGCCTCGAGACACTCCAGGAGCGTGCTCGCGCCTTCCGCGAGTCGGCCTCTGTACCGAGTTACTTGGGTTATTTCAAAATCCACTGCCTCGAGTGCAGCTTCCCAATCTTTCATAGATGGGAAAAGGTCTTCAAGCCGCCATGTCTCCTCAATAGGCACTTCCTCGCGAGTCAATCTTTTCGCCATCAATACCGCCTCACTATTCTTCCTTATGCTTCTTATGCAGCTTACTGCCTTTCTTCACCTAGCTTACCAGTTAGTATGCACATGCGCAATGCCTATGTTTCCTGATTAGGAACTCCGCAAACACCATATTCCCCGGATATGTACGTTAACCGGTGTGCTAATTTTGACTGCCGGGCCAGGCGGGAATATTCCTCATCTACAAGAGAACATATGGAATCGTCTTCTAACAGCGTCTTAGCCGAATATGGCTCACCCAGTAGGCCAATCAGAGGAGTCTGACAGCTTCCTGAGGGCCGATTGGCT